>PLZC01000092.1 GCA_003151985.1 Acidobacteriaceae bacterium | reverse complement strand
CCGCATCCAGCGCCTTGCGAATTGACTGCCGCCGCTCGGCGACATCGACAACCACAAACGCCGCGCGCAGACTCTCACCGTAGTCTCTGGCCTGCGCAACCTGCACAGGCTCCTCGCCATGCAGCACGCGATGACCGCGGCTTGCATTGCCCGCAGCGATGCCGGCAATCTCCAGCGGAATCACGGCCGAATCGAGAAGCGCAACCACCCAGCGCACCGGTCGCACAAACCGCTCCGGCTTGCCCGNNTGCCCGCGCGCCAGTACATATTTTTGGCCCAGTAGATTCCCAATACTTCCTTGGGCAGTTCCGCACCCAGCAACTCCGCGGCATCGCGCCCCGGCCGCTTCACGGTCGCGCCCACATACTCGCCCTTGGCATTGGTCACCTTTTCCAGCGCGTCGACGGCTACGCCGGCCTTCTTCGCAAAGGCTAGTGCCGCGGGCGTCGGCGCGCCATCTTTGAACGCCACCTTCCAGGAAGGGCCGGTCAACTGCTCTTCGGTATCAGACTGTTTTGCCAACACGCCTTCCACCAGCACACCAAGCCGCCGCGGCGTCGAGTAGCTGGTGACTTTGGCCTCGGCCATCAACAGCCGCTCACGGGTCAGCAGTGCGCTCACGCGAGCCGAAAGCTCGGCCTCGGCCCCGGCAATCATGCGGGCGGGGATCTCTTCGAGCCCAATTTCGATGAGAAAATCATTCATAAATCCGTCTTTCTAAATCCCTCAGGGGCTAAAGCCCCCGTAACATTTGGGGCTGTTGCGGCACGGCTGAAGCCGTGCCCTTTCAAAACTCATCTCACGCCGACCAAAGCTCGGACTCGCGACGCGTTAAGCCGCCTGCTGCAGCGCATACGCCTTGGCCACACCCACGGCCAGCGCGCGAATGCGTCCGATCACACCCACCCGCTCTGTAACGCTGATTGCTCCCCGCGCATCGAGAAGATTGAACAGATGCGAGCACTTCAGAGCTAACTCATAAGTCGCCAGCAAGGGGAAGCGCTTCTTCTCTGTCGCGCCGGCATCTTCCCTGGCAAACAACGCATTTGCCTGAGCCAGAAGAGCCTGCCCCTCCGCCTCATAAAGCCGGAAGTGCTCCCATAACTTGTCCACATCGGCAAACTCGAAGTTATACACGGAGAACTGCAACTCTTCCGCCAGCCTCACATCGCCATAAGTCATCGGCGCGCCCGTATCGGGATCGCGCGCCCACACGATGTCATAGATCGAGTCCACATCCTGCAGAAAGCCCGCGATACGTTCCAGCCCATAAGTCAGCTCGGCGCAAATGGGGTCCAGATCCAACCCTCCGCATTGCTGGAAGTAAGTGAACTGAGTTATCTCCAACCCATCCAGCATCACCTGCCAGCCTACGCCCCATGCGCCGCCCGCCGGCCACTCCCAGTTATCTTCTTCAAACTTCAGGTCGTGCTGCTTGAGGTCGATCCCGATCGCTTCCAGTGATTCGAGATACAGCTCCTGTACATTCACCGGCGGCGGCTTCAGAATCAATTGAAACTGAGTGTGCTTGAACAGCCGGTTGGGGTTCTCGCCATAGCGGCCATCGGCAGGACGCCGCGATGGCTGGGCATAGCCCACCCGATAAGGCTTGGGGCCCTGCACACGCAGAAACGTCTCCGGCGCCATGGTGCCCGCGCCAACTTCAACATCGTAGGGCTGTTGCAGCACGCAGCCGCGCTCCGCCCAAAACGACTGCAGGCGGAATAAGAGCTCCTGAAAAGTGAGCGGGGTCGGTTTCCCTAAGGCCGCGACCTTAGATGATGAAACATTGGATGAAGGCACGTGGAATTCTCTCTCGCAAGAAACTTAGGTCGATTTTATCAGCCCCCCAAGCGCCCCAGCGCCTCGGCCGACCGCAGTTTGCGCTCCAGGTGCCGCTCCAGGGCCTGCAATGTGAATCGGCGCAGATCGAGCCCGCGGCGTCGAGGCCATGGTTCGCCGGCAAATGCCTCCGCCGGCGCCCGCAGCATTCGTTGCGCCAATTGCCAGGAGTCCGCCGAGAGGCCGCTTGCATTCCCGTTGCGATGCAGCGCGCAAAACAGCCCATCGCCATACATGTTGAAGCTGGTTTCGCCGGCCACCAGCGCCGCGCCGCAGGCCGTGCAATGCGCGATGTCCGGCAACAGGCCCATGAGCCGCGTCATCCACAAGGAAAAATAAGTCAGCGGCATCCATGGCTGCTCCACCGTGGTCTGATCCAGCACCGCGAGCAGCAGGCGGAAGACCGTCTCCTGCGGATCGTGGTCGGGAAGCGCCTGGTCCAGCACCTCGGCAAAAAAGCTGAGCACCGTGATCCGCGCCTGATCCACCGGCTTGGATAGCGGAGATCGCATAATCTCCAACTGGTCCAGCCGCACCAGTTCCTGCCCAGGACGCTCGGCAAACCAGGCACGCGCCACCGTCATCGGCTCCAAGGCCCCGCCAAAGCGCTTTCGGCTCTTCATGGCCGACTTGGCCACGCCGCGCACCCGGCCGTAATCGCGGGTAAAGAAGCTGACGATCAGGTCGGCCTCATGCACCGGCCAGGTGCGCAAAACCACCGCTTCTGAGGTCAGCACGCTCATGCGCTTCCATTCTCGCACTCAGGCTGGAAAACAGCCCGCAAACCCCGCATGCAATTCATCGAATAGCCAGTGCCCACGCCATTGCGCCGCCTTTTGCACATTGTCTCAGCCGGGGTCGAGGTTACAATGGAGGCAGAGGTTCCAAATGCCCACCGCAATGGTCACCTTCAACGGCCGCATCACACTCCCCTCCCAGGTACGCAAAAATCTCGGCCTCAAGACTGGCGACAGCGTAGATTTTGTCGAAATGGACAATGGAAGGTTCGCGATCTGTCCCCGGATCGGCTCGGCCTTTGACCTGGAGCGTCAAAAACCAAATCTCGAATTTGTACCCCCCATCAAGGAACTGGAAAAAGCCAGCCTCTAAGCTGTCTCGGCACGCATTCACTCTTTCTGACGAACGGGATTTGGCGCGCACAAGAACAAACGCGCATCCCGCGGGGCGAGATGCGCGTTCGAAACAAGCTCAATCCAGCTTAGCGGCCGAAGTGCGTTGCGTTCTTCTCGGTAAAGTGAGCCCACTTTTCCGGCAGGTCGTCCTGCGCGAAGATGGCCGAGACCGGGCACGCCGGAACACAGGCGCCACAGTCAATGCACTCAACCGGGTCAATGAACAACTGTTCAGCCTCGGCAAAGCCGGCTTCGTCCTTCTTGGGGTGGATGCAATCGACAGGACAGGCGTCTACACAGGCGGTGTCCTTGGTGCCGATACAGGGTTCTGCAATGATGTATGCCATGTCTTTCACTCCGGGGAATACAAACTCTCGACGCTGATAGTAGCACAGGGCCCCTAAAAACTTCCGCAATATCAAGCTAGCAGGGTTTTGCAATGCGGGAAACTCGTCTGCAACTGGGCCGGCCTCCAGCTTGCAAAACGGGAAAGCCGTGCAAAGAGGGCTCTTACGCAGACCGCCGGAGCCGATGCCGGCCAGCCACAGACCGCGCGGCGATCTGAAATCTCACGCCCTTGTTCCCGTGATCTTTTAAACTTGAAACCGGAGCACATCTATGAGCGATGGCCGCGAGGAGCGGGAAGAGCGCGAGAAGCGCCGCGAGTTGGAAGAGCGGGAGAATCGCGAAGACCGAATTGACCGCGACCTGATCGATCCAAGGGAGCAGGAGCGCCGGGAATCCTGAAGCTACCGCGCCCCCGCCCGTGCCGCGCGATGAGCCGCAAACTCCTGCGGCGAAGGGATAGGCGTCAGATTGCGCCCGGCAAACAGATCGCCGAACAACCCAACCAACTCCTTATCGATGAGCCCGTTCGATGCCAGGATCTCACGGCTATCCAGCCGAAATGGACCGCCCGAAAAGTCCGTCACCTTGCCCCCGGCCTCTTCCACCAGCAGAATTCCGGCGGCGGTATCCCACGGATTCAGGTTGAACTCCCAGAAAGCATCCATCCGTCCGCAGGCGACGTAAGCCAGGTCCAGCGCCGCCGAGCCCGCCCGCCGCGCGCCATGCGAACGCAGCGTGAACTCGTGATAGAAGTGGACATTCGGACTCGCATGCCGCTTGCGGCTGGGGAAGCCCGTCGCCACCAACGCCTCGGCCAATTCCGGCGTGCGCGATACCTGTATCTTTTTGTTGTTAAGCCAGGCGCCTTTGCCGCGTTCCGCCGCAAACAACTCGTCACGCATGGGGTCGTAAATCACGCCCGCCACCAGCGTTCCATCATCCCCCGGCTCCGCTCCGGGCGGCCGCTGTTCCAGTCCCAGCGAAATGCAAAAATGCGGAAGCCCATGGGCAAAGTTCGTCGTCCCGTCCAGCGGGTCAACGTACCAGCGAAATTCGCCCTCCATCCGGTCTCGCGTGCCCTCTTCACCAAAAATCCCGTGCTCCGGGAAATACTCGCCGAGCCGTTTCCGAATCAAGGCTTCCGCCGTCCGGTCGGCCACCGTCACCAGGTCCACGTCGCCCTTGTATTCGGTCTCCACTCCCTGGGCCAGAAACTCGCGCAGCCGCGCACCGGCCTCGCGCGCAATCGCCGAGACCTTGGGAACCCACATGAACTCTGACTCGACTTCTACGCTCACAAGAGAGCCCCGCTCGAACTGGCAACCCCGGTAATAGCCTCGATCGTCTCACCGGGCCGCGGCACGCGCCGTCGGGCCGCCTCGGCAATGGTCAGTATCTGTTGCTTATAGATGAAGAGATTGGGCTTGCCTTCGCGCGTCAGGCGCAGCATTCCCTCGTCGAAGTACTCTATCCAGCCGCGCACGGTTTCCCCGTCGCGCAGCTTGATCAGCACCGTCACCTGGCGGTCGCTCAGAGAGCGCAGGTAAAGCGCTTCGTGGCCGGTTTCGCCCGGCGGGGGCGTCTTTAAACGGCGGCGAGTGGAATTGGGCGGAGTCATGATGTGATTTTAGATGCACGGCGCAGGAAATTATGCTCTTTATCAAAAAGCAATTTCGTTAAATGACAAATCAGCGGCCTTTTGCTGCCGATTCCATGTAATAGCCCACGCGATGACGAATGTTGAAGGTTTTGCCTGCAGCACGCGGTATCGTCACCTGGACGCGATGGAATGTTCTTCCCGGCTCTTGATTTCTTGGATAGTAGCCCAGCAAATATTGCGTGCGCAGGTCGTCGCTCACCTGCGCAAAGGCCTTGTCCAGCCCGCCGTCGCTGACATAAAAGCTCTTGCCCCCGGTTTGTTCGGCCAGGGTAATCAGCGCATGTTCGCCGCCCAGGTCGCGGCCGGCGCTGGCTTCAATGGGCACGTCGATCACGCTGTAAATCATCACTTCGTTGCGCAATGCCTTCTCCACGGCCTGCGCATACGTGGTGCTTTTCGCCGTGTCGCCGCCATCGGAAACAAGCACCAGCACCTTGCGTCCTTCCTTGCGGCCCAGCCGCTCCGACCCCAGGAAGATAGCGTCGTAAAGCGCGGTGGCAAAGTCGCCTCGCAGTTGGCTCAGTCCGTGGTCGATCTGGCTCACACGGTTGGTAAAGGGCGTGAGCTCGCGAACTTCGGTAGCAAACTGCAGCAGGCTCATCTGGTCCTGCGGCCGAAGCAGCGCGTGGGCAAAGCGCCGAGCGGCGTCGGCCTCCATCGACATGTCCTTGTGAACGCTGCCGCTGGTGTCGATCGCCAGCGTCAAATTCAGCGGCAGCTCCGACTGGCGCTCGAAGACACCGATCTCCTGCGGACGGCCGTCCTCCGATATGGCGAAATCCTCCCGCGCCAGGCCGCCTACAATCGCCCCGTTCGTGTCGGTAACATTCACAAACACGTCCACCAGCTTCACGTCCACGTGCAGCGTCACTTCCTGGGCCGCCAAAGGGCTGCAAAGAAGGGCCGCCAGCGCCGTCCCGGCAATACCGCGCAAGCTACGCCCCATGCGGATCCTCCACGGCGTCGACGGCCATTCCAGTTGGAAACGGCTCGCCTGCTGCCCACACAGACCCGTCCGCAAATGTCTCCTTTTTCCAAATGGGTACGGTCTTCTTCAGCGTATCGATCAGCCAGCGGCACGCCTCGAATGCCTCCGCCCGGTGCGCCGACGCCACCACGATCAGCACGCTGGTTTCGCCGATTTCAAGCCGCCCCAGCCGGTGAACGATGGTCACGGACCGCACGCCCATCCGGCTGCGCGCCTCCCGCGCCAACTCCTCCATCGTCTTCGCGGCCATTTCCTCGTATGCTTCGTAGTCGAGGTAGAGCGTCTTCCGGCCGCGCGAGTTGTTGCGCACAATGCCGTCGAAGACGACCACTGCGCCGTCCTCGCCCTCTTTTGCCGCGGCAACAAGGCTCTCCGCATCAATCGGCTCTCGAGTCAGCAGGGCTCTTCCGACTCCGAGCGCAACCTCGGAAGCATCCGTGCGCCCGGCGCCTCCGGAAACCGGGGGCAGCAAGCCAACCTCGTCTCCCTCTCTCAGAATGTGCGCAGTGGTTGCGAACTCGGCATTCACGCTCACGGCGATTCCGCGCAGCGCTCGAACAGCCGCCGTTTCGCCCAAGCGCGCGAGCAAATCCGCCACGGTAGCGCCTGCCGGCAACTCGACCGTAGCCGGAGACTCGCCCAGCCAGTCCTTCATCACACCAAAGGGAAGAACGCGCACTCGCATCATTCTGAAAAGAATACCCCCTGCGCTTTAGACGCAGTTCGGGCCAATTCCGGCGGTGCGGGAAACCGGACACTGCCAACGCCTGAAATGCGCTCTGCATTGGGAAATGCCCGGCGGTGAGAATCTTCAAGAATTAGCGCAAAAAAGCAATATTTTCACTCAAAAACGGGCTGAAATGATTGCTGATCGGTTACATGTAGATTTTGCAAACTATTCAATAATAGTGACTTATAGATGCACTCGGGTCGAAAAACGGGCCTTCGGAGGGGGGGGTGGGGGTGGGGTCGGACGGGTTTTTGAGGGTCTTCGGCCCGTAATCGAAGGGGTCGGGCACATTTAGTGGCTGCGGAAAAGGCTTGATTCAAGGCAAGTAATCCCCGAAATACGTCCTATTTCAGCTCAAAAGACGCTGAAAGGCGTGAAGTTGAAAGTGGCTTACAATCAACAGGGTGGACTAGAACTGTGATGATTACATTGGAGTTCTGTGTGGAGCGTTTTGGCAATTCTTTGACCGGGTGTCCGGCGGTCCCAGGGCGCCGGGGGTTGGTTGGGCTCAGTTCCGTTGTGTGTATTCTGGTCATCTTGTTGATATTGTGCTCCGACCGGTCGAAATGATCTGCAACCCACCATTACACGCCTTAGCATCCTCCCTGGCCCATACGATTGAAACCTCTCAGACGTTTCAGCGTCCTCTTCGCTTCGCCGAAGCTGAATTCAAACAATTGAATTGAACCTTAGGTGCTTTTCCTTGGACATTGCTTTGCGCTCAAGACTGTGCAATTCCACATCCCGCTCTTCGCGCTGAACCAGAAAATCAAGCTACTCAACATCGAGATTCGCACGCGCGGCAGAGAGTAAGGCGGAGAGGCAGGTCTCGATCGCGAAATCCGATTCACCCGTTACCGGGTGAATCGGACCCCCTGAGATCTGCACATCCTGCCTTCCTCGCTGAAATCAATCCTTAACCAGCCCGCCCCACGTACCGCCCGGCGAAATCTGGGTGATTTGCCAAACATTGCCATCCTGCCCCAAAACGAATGCAGACATATCGCCATTGAAGTTAAGCCCCGCTCCGGGAATCTGGTCGCCATCTAGAGCCTGCGCTGGTGGTGCCCCGTCGAGAAAACGCACCGGCGACCATCCATTGCTCGGACTGCTTTGCGGCATCGTCCAGAGCGCGCCATCGGAGCCGATGAAAAACAGCTGGAACCGCCCGTCCTGGTTATTGGCAATTCCTCCTAAACCATTAAATTGCACCCCGGGCAATGGCCCCAGCAGCAGCGCCCAGGAGCTCCAACCGTTGCTCGGCGCCGTTTGCCATATGTGATAGATGCCTCCATCTGAGCCGGTGACGAACACTTCTATCCGGCCGTCTGCATTGTTCCCCACGAACGGTGCGCCATTCGCGATCTCCACAGGCGGAGTGCCCAAAGATGCCCATGCGCCCCAACCGCCATTGGGAGCGGTCTGCCAGGCGTGCCATATGTTCTGGTCGGCTGCGAGGAGAAACACTTCCAGCCTGCCATCCGCATTTCTCACCACGCGCGGGTCGCCAATCTGGAGAGTGGTGTGAGGCCAGGGAAAGCCAAGGCTTCCCCAGCCGCTCCAGCCGCCGTTTGGTGAAGTCTGCCATATGTGGTACAGCTGATGATCGGAGCCGACGCCAAAAACCTCCAACCGCCCGTCCTGGTTGCTCGCTACCGTGACTCCGCCAATGATGCCGCCGCCGGGCGCCCCCAGCACTGCGCCGTCACTCCAGCCGCCGTTCGCCGCTGTTTGCCATACATGCCAAAGGACGCCCCCGCTTTGCATCCCGAAGAGCTCGATGCGGCCGTCCTGGTTGTAACCTACCCTGGCAGAACCCGAAATGCCGGGATTGGTGGCAGGAATGGTCTGCCAAGGTTCCAGGCTTCCGAATATACCGCCTTGCCAGCGATGCCACAGGTTTCCATCGTTTGAGACGACATAAACTTCCAGACGGCCATCGAGATTGTGGCCAACGACAGGAGCGCCGAGAACACCCGTACCGGGAGCGCCCAGCGAAACCCAATCGGGAGTGAACGCGCCTACGCAACCTTGGTCCTGATTCGACCAATACGTCTCAACGTTCCATTGGCCCACGTTGTGGAACGTCTTGCTCTCGCACAGATCGCCAATTTCACAATTCTGTCCGGCATTTCCGCCCGAGGCGGCAACGTTGACCGACCACCCCTGGCCGCGCGGATTGGTGAAGGCCTCGAGCATTTCATGCACCAGGCAATAACACACCGAATTGACAACACTGGCCGGGGTAGCTCCGGCAGCGGGAGGAGGAAAATAAACAAGCCCCCAGGCTTGGTCAATCGTGCTGTTCAGAATCTGCAGAATATTGCCCCCGTTAATCGTCAGGACGCTGCTCGAATGGTATCCGCATTCGCCCGCAGGGCCGACGGTGGCGCCCGGCGGCGCCAAAATGACGTAATACCAATTTGGGGCGTCGCTGAGAGGTTCGGGCATTGGGATCGTACCGTTCTTGAACCACGCGGTCAATTGGTTGGCTACGTCGCTCGATGTCACATTGGTCGATGTCCCGCCAATCACATGCGACGGCAAAATGAGAGGCTGTCCCACGTTGTACTGTGCCAGCCGATCGACATAGTGGCTGTTCAGAAGTTCGGCGAAGAATTGATCGAACGCAAGTTTCAACGCATTGTTGCCCAGTATCGTGTTGCCCCAGTAGATCGGCACCACTTTGGGCTGTTTCATCACGTCGCTTCCCACCGCTACGACGCCGCCGGTATACGTGTGACATACAGCATTCACGCCTCCTGCTCCGCGCGAACATTGCGAGACACTTCTACGATTAGCCGTGGAAACCAGCTCAACTTTCATTGACCGACACCTCCGACACTTTCAGCCATCTCACAGCGCGAAAACTTCGTTGTCAAGCCAATTTTTCGAGAAAACGGATTAAAAGATTTATGGATCTGCGACATTCCTCTCTCAAAATCCGAATTCTCTGCGGGCGGTTCGGGATCCATATACGCGAGGCTTCCGCAACTTCGCCAGATCCACGAAGGATGTGAATCCTAGCCGCGACATCATGCTCTGAAGTCGAGTTCCTGTCGTATCACCGCCAAACCGGAAGTTACCATCCAATTACCCTTCGAATCCACCGGCTGAACCTCGGCAGGATAGACTAAGGGCCCGTGGCTAAAGCCGTGCTTGTCGAGGCTTGCGTCCAGGGGCCTGAAAGGCCCCTGCTCCCTCCGACAGCATGGGTTCTGATCGGTGATTAGCTTATGTCGAAGTTAGGCGGATAAAAACAAAGACAAAAGCAACCGCAGGTCCTTCGACTCCGCTGCGCTTCGCTCAGGATGACAAGGTTTGTTGCGGGTGGCGAGTGTATCACCGGCAAAGCGGAAATTACCCCAGACGCGAATCGCTGCGACCCTCCGGGGGCGCGGATTCCTGGGGGCGCGCGGTTCCCCGGGTTTCACCCGGGGCTACTTTCGAATCCCGACGGGACGAGTGACCTATCCCGGCAGAACTCTTGCCGATGAATCCTTCGTAAGCGGGTGACTTCCTGGGCAGGTACTGAATTTCATGTCGCGGGCGAACGGTCGCCAAAGCGGAAGCGTCGAAGAACAACCGCAGATCCTTCGCTGCGCTCAGGATGACAGCGCGTTTAACCTCAATAGAATCAGCGGGCCTTGGGAACTGTCATTTTAGATGTAAGTCGCGTCGCGAGTCAGACTGCTCAGGATGACAGGGCCGAAGAGGAAGTTTGACCCGGGAGGTTGACCGCCTGCTCGTCAACCGCCTGCTCGTCAACCGCCTGCTCGTCAGTTACTTTGTCGTTAACGGTTGAGGCGTTAGTTTTGCCTCAGCTTTGCTCACGACCACTTGAACAGGAATCCCGTCGGCGTTCCCCACAAGTTACGCGCTCGGTCTTCATAGAAGGCGCTGAACTCGATTCCGGCGATGTCGTAGTCAAACAGCGGGACCCGGTCGAAGGTATAGTCGCCGCGCACCGAGTATTCGTCCCCACCACAGTCGATCATCAGCGTGTCTCCGGTGGAGAGCCTTTCCGGATGTGTGAGCAGCATGCAGCCGAAGGCAAAGACGCCCAGGCCGAACTCATTGCCCGCCATCGCCACCCGGGTACGGCGGGCGGAGCAACCGCGATGCAACAACCCCGCCTGCGCGGCAACCACCAGGATGTCGCACCCAACTTGCTGGTCGGCCAAAATCTTCTCGGCCAGTTTCGAGCGCTCGCCTTGGCGCAAGTACGTGGGGCCCAGCCGGCCAAGGACGCGATTGGAGACCTTGCGCCTTGTCGCCAGCACTCCAAGCAGCAACTCCGTGGCCTCGTTGTAAGTGGATGCCAGCGCCTGCCAGCGTGGAATCGCGAACCAGGCCTCCGCGCCTTGCGGAACCGGCTTGCGCGCCATTTTTTCCATGCAATCGCCCAGGCTGGGAAAGAGCTTGCGCAACTCCGTGACCTGGGCCTCGATGGGACGCACGCGATAAGTCGGAGGATAAACGCGATTCGACCCTACTTCCTCATCCTTGTATTTGTCGCTCGCCGTGTGGCGTTGGATGATTTCGACCACTGAAGCCGCTACCTCGCTGGCGAGCTTCTTGTCCAAATCGAGCACGGTCTGCGCGCTTTGCCGGTCCAATTGCTGGATGGCTTCCAGGTAAGCCTGGCTTACGGCCTCTGCGAGAGCCTTTTTGAGCAAGTCGTTCTGTACCTGCGTGGTGTTTCCAGACAGGTGTAACGGAGTAACGTAATGTTGAGTGGGGCCCATGTTCACCGCCTTGGCGCAAATTAACTCTGTGACCTTATCGGCAGGAATGGCGATTTCTGCAAAGCGGTGGATCCAAAGCGGCTATCTTTTCCCGGATGGCCCAATGAAGCCCAGCAGGGGCTAAACAGGCTGCGGAAAAAGGCTTGATTTCGAGAAATTTGGCCCAAGGGACTTCAGCAGGGGCTAAAGCCCTGTTGATTTCATTGGCTTTATCGGCACGACTAAAGTCGTGCCCTGTTACAAAGCCCCAGAAATGGAGTTTTTTCGCAGCCTGTAAAGCCCCGTTGATTTTAGTGGTCTTATCGGCATCCTTCGGCTGCGCTCCAGGACAGGCTAGAAGTCGTGCCCTGTTACAAAGCCTTGGGCGCTTGGACAATGCGCATTCCGCAGTCTGTTCGGTCCGGCCTCATTGCCAAAAAAGAAGGCCGGCAGATTCGCCGGCCCTCTTATTCGATTACCGCAAACTCAAACCGCCGCGCCGACGCTCTCTTCAACTGCGGTCAGAGCCGCTGCAGTCGGAGCCATCGCAGTTGGGGCCGCGTCCCCCTTGCCATTCAAAAGCGGCAACGCCACAGCCAGCACATCTTCGATGCGGCTGGCGTAGTGGACGTCAACGCCTTCCATGAGTTCCGGCGTCAAGTCCTCTTCCACATCCTGCCGGTTGTCGGCAGGCAGAATGATGGTTTCAATTCCCGCCCGGCGCGCGGCAAGGAACTTCTCCTTGATGCCGCCCACCGGCAGCACGTTNNTGTGCAGATCGATCTCCTTGGTGAAATCCTCGCTCAACCCGAGAGACGCCGCGTTGGACCGCACCCAGGTTAGAGCTGCCTGCATGGACTCCTGCATCACTTCGCCAATTTGACCGGTCATCGTAAAACCGCCCTTTCCCTTCATCTTGTTGGCCTCGATGA
>PLZC01000201.1 GCA_003151985.1 Acidobacteriaceae bacterium | reverse complement strand
CGATTCTTCATAGCCTGTCATCGTGGCCGATAAGCGATACCGGCCAGGGCCGATGCCCACAAAACGATAAATGCCGTCCGCGTCGGTCGAGGCGATCTTGAGTTCTACGCCATCTTCGGCTCTCGATAGAGTGACGCTCGCGCCGCGCAGAGCTTGATCTCGAGCGCCTCTTACTCTTCCCGTGATACTTCCAATTTGCTGTTCCGATTGACCAAAGGAGCAGACGCCTCCGATGCACATGGCCAGCAGGACCATCAAGGAAGGAAAGCGCATCACAACGTCTCTGGAGAGAAGCCCGCTCATCTTTTTCCTTCTATCTCTTTCAAGGCGTCTCAGACGTCGGGGCCGTCCGATTGGGTAGGGAGGTATTCGTTGAGAATGTCATGCGCTTTCCCCATTTCACCTGAGTTGACATGGATCAGAGCCAGGTTCAGCAGGAATTTACATTTTGCCTTTTCGGCCACCCTAGAATATACGGACAATTGTCCGGCTCGCAATTCTTCTTGCATTCGTTCCAAGGGAAAATACCAGTTGGTGCTCGGCTGGTCTTTGCCTGGACCCTAGAGCCATCATTGGTCCCACTTCGAAACGATTTCATGGACACCTCCCCGTCAACTGAAAGCTGTCATCCAGCTTGGTTTCGCTTGGCTGCCGCGTCAATCCGGCCGGCAGCGGCAAAGTTAGAATCCGCCGCGGCATCCTTCCGAACAGGCGCTGCGTCACATGGTTCGCCGCTCTCAACCGCCGTAGACTGTCCGGACGTTAATTAATTATCGCGCACAATTCATCTGCGTCGTCTGGAAATCGGTACAGCCTTTGAGACGGAGGGGGATTGTCATTCGGTATGCCATCCCGCGGCCTCCGATGCATGTGCTCGAAATAAATACTGGCATCGGGAACGATCTCACGGAAAAGCCGCACGGTTTTAGACTCGGCGTATTGCGGCGCTCTTGCCTTCTATAAGATATTGTTTATCAATAATATACAGAGGTAATCAGGTTGCAAGAGCGAGTATTCCCACAGCCTCTTAGAGCGCTATTTTGGCCCGCAAATGTCGGCTGCCATGCCCGGTGAGAAGACAACAACCAAGACCGCCCGGTGAGCCCGGAGGAATACGAATCGACCTCCAGCAAATAATGCTCTTGACAACCGAAATCGCTTTGCGGTATACACGTCAAAACGAGTTGGTCCAGCCAATTGATTGGACCAGCCAAAGAACGCTGTCTTTTGGAGGGGGTTATGGAGCGTCTGGCAAAAGTTCTGGGGATTATCGTTTTCAGCCTGCTTATTTCCGTGTCTCTAGGCTTTGGTCAGAGTCCCGCGGGCGGAGTCAATGGCACCGTTACAGACCCCACGGGTGCTTTAGTTCCTGGCGTCAGAGTGACTCTTACCAACCAGGGAACCGGGATTGTGGCCCACGCGGCGACGAACGCTAGCGGAGTGTATGTATTCGTAAATGTCGCACCGGGTATGTACAAGCTAAACGCAGAAAAACCCGGCTTCAGAATCGCCTCAGTGGCTGCTTTCGAGGTAACTGTCAATGGGGCGGTTACCTTGAACATTTCTCTTTCTGTGGGACAAGAGACGCAAACTTTGCAGGTAACCGGAGAAGCACCCTTGCTTCAGGCCTCCTCCTCTGGATTGAGCACGGTCATTGGAGAGAAAGCCATTCAAGACTTGCCCATGAATGGACGGAACTTCACCGAAATGACCTTGCTGGTGCCCGGCGTCACTCCAGTCAACACAGCCCAAGAATGGGGTAGCACCGTCGCCCTCCCTGGTTCCGCCTGGATCAAGCCTACCGTCGACGGGCAGTGGAGCCGCAGCAATCTGTATTTGATGGATGGCATCATCAACACAGAAGGCGAGACCGCCGGATACAGTATTCTGCCGAGCCTCGACGCGATTCAGGAATTCAGCGTTGAAACACACGGTGACAAGAGTGAATACGGTCTGGTCATGGGCGGGGTCGTCAATCTCGTGACCAAGTCTGGGACAAATGCGCTTCACGGTTCCGCATACGAGTACTTGCGCAATAACGCTTTCGACGCACGCAATCCATTCACGGATATAACAACCGACAGTGAAGGGAACATCGTGCCTATCTCGCCCGCGACCTTCCATCAGAATCAGTTTGGCGCTACGGTGGGCGGACCTGTTTACATCCCCAGGCTTTTCAACGGCAAGAACAAGATGTTCTTTTTCTTCGGCTACGATGCCTGGCGGTTTACCCATGCATCGGCGAGCCTCTATCACGTCCCAACAACGGCCGAGCTGGGGGGAGATTTTTCCGCCTGGCCCATTCAGATCTACGATCCTGCCAGTACGCGTCCAGATCCGGCGAACCCGGGAAACTTCATCCGCGACCCGTTTCCTGGGAATATCATCCCGAGCAATCGCATCTCTACAATGATGGTGAATACCATGACATCCTTGTACGATGCGCCGAACATACCCATTGAATCCTATGACAATGGCTTCAACAATGTGGTGAACAACCGGCCCGGCGTTAACGATGCCAACTCCGTCCAGGCGAGAATCGATTATCAGGTCACGCCGAAGGCGCACCTGTTTTTCCGCTATAACCATTTCAGCCAATGGGACCTCACGGCTGACAACCTTAAGAATGGAGGGTTTGATTATCACAAGCCTAACCAAATGGCTCTGGGTTGGGACCAGTTGTTTTCTCCCAACATCATACTGACCAGTCGAGTTGCGACTACGGGCACTCCATGGACACGGAGTCCGGAACACCCATACAGCGCATCACAATGGTCAGATCTGGGTTGGGCGCAGATCAATCGGTGGGGAGGGCAGATCAATTTGAGCATCGATGGTATGGGGCCCACTGGAATTGAGGGAGACCCTGAGAGCGTCGCCTCGGAACGTAATTACCAGGTCTCTCAGGATCTGAGCTGGGTGAAGAGAAATCATCAGCTCAAGTTTGGTTACCTCTTCTTCCGCCAGCACTGGTGGGGCTCAGACCCTTACGCAGGTGCTAACTTCACAAGCAGCCAGACCAGCGATCCGGAGGAGACAGGGGGAGTCATCTCAGGAATTGGCCTCGCGTCAGCGCTGCTCGGCGTGCCGGATGCTACCTTCGGCTCCGATCAATACTATAACCAGACCTACAACACCTGGGGTTTCTATGGCCAGGATCAGTGGAAAGTCACGCCCAAATTGACTCTCAACTATTCGCTGCGCTGGGAATTCGTCGACCCGCCGAACTACATCAAAGTCACAGCGGGTAACTTCGACTATTCCACAGGCAACTATTGGATAGGGGGCACAGCATTGCCTGGCTCGTGCGCAACGGTTGGCACTGCACCCTGCATCCCGGGGGATGGAAACCTGGCGGACCTTCCTGGAGGAAGCCACATCATACTCGCGCCGGTTCCGAACATTAAATCGCCGCACCGCAAGAATTTCGAGCCGCGCATGGGAGTTTCTTGGGAGTTCGCTCACAACACTCTGCTGCGGGCTGGGGTTGGGTTGGCCTACGATGTGTTCTCTGGAATCACGCAGGAGAACAACAATATTCAGGCGACATGGCCGAATAACAATTACGGCAACGCTACTTATAACCAATTGGGACAGACACTAACGACCATCGATGCTGCTCAGGGAGAGAGCCTCTCACTTCTACCGCAAGAAACGCCTTGGTTGTCTATGTTCTCTTTTGACCCCCGGAAACCCCCCCCCTATTCCGTTCAGTACAATCTGCAACTTCAGCGTCAGTTCGCGGAGAACCTTACCGTTGCAGCGGGTTATAGCGGAAGTATTAGCCGAAGATTGGATTACGGCTACAATGCCAACGCGTCTCCCACGCCCGGGCCCGGGTCGTTTGATCAGGTCAATGCACTGCGCCCCTTCCCATACATTGAAACCGCGTTCGGCTACAGCTTTGGCATTGGCCGTGCCAACTACAATTCACTGCAGGTCGAAGTAAACCGCCGCTTCTCCCGGGGACTGACGTTCCTCGTAGCCTA
The DNA here is from genome assembly GCA_003151985.1 of Acidobacteriaceae bacterium. Lineage (GTDB taxonomy): Bacteria > Acidobacteriota > Terriglobia > Terriglobales > Acidobacteriaceae > Telmatobacter. The sequence continues at coordinate 2,972 of PLZC01000201.1, read as the reverse complement.
TACGTGGTCGAAGTCGATAGATAACGGCAACAGCGGTTGGTTTGGCTCTGAAAACGGCGCTAGTGGCTCCTCATCAATTCAGAATGAATACGATTTGAATTCCAACCGCAGCGTCTCCTCCTATGACGTACCGCAGAATTTAGTAGTGAGCGGCAGTTACGAACTACCTGTGGGCAAAGGGAAGAGGTGGCTCCCAAGCGGGCCTGCTTCCTGGATTCTTGGCAATTGGCGGGCAGACGTGATTCAGGCAATACATTCCAGCGGGCCATGGAATCCCTACATTGATGGCGACTATGCCAACATCGGAAGGGGCGATTCGTATCTGCGGCCCAATCTTATCGGTGATCCAACCCCGTCGCATCGCACCGTGCAGCAGTGGGTCGACCCGACAGCCTTCGGCATTCCCCAGTTTGCTTTTGGAAATGTGGGCCGAAACTCTTTCCGGAGCGCATCCACATTCGAAACGGATTTTACGATGTCGAAGGTGGTTCCGATCTGGGAAAGCGTGAACTTCGAGTTCCGGGCCGAAGCCTACAACCTGTTCAACATGATGAACTACGGTACGCCCAATCCGGATCTTAGTACACCGAACTTCGCTCAAGTCACAAGCCTCTCCACTACACCTCGACAGATGCAATTTAGTCTGCGGCTCAATTTCTGATCCCGCACACCCAAGGCAAGTGAAAATTGGGCGGTTGCTTTCTACAGCAACCGCCCAAGTTGTGATCAATGAAGAGCGACACATGGAGACGCATGACTCAAACGAGGCGAGGATTTGTCAAAGGTGCCGTCGCATCTGCATTCGCATCGCGAGCACTGGCTTCCCCTCTCCTCAGATTGGCGGAGAGGCCGGCAGTTGGCAAAAATTATGAAGCAACGTGGGAATCATTCGCGAAGCGGCCGACTCCTGAATGGTTTCCCGACGCGAAATTCGGCATTTTTGTTACATGGGGTCCTTATTCTGTCCCCGCATATAACCCCAAGAAAGGCTACGCCGAATGGATTGGATATCCGAAGAACGGATGGGTGAACGATCCGTTCGTCAGGGAAATGTTCGGAGACCAGGTGACGTACTGGGACTTCGGTAAGTTGCTCAAGGGTGAGCTCTTCAACCCTGACCAGTGGGCAGACCTGTTTGCCAGGGCGGGAGCCAAGTACGTCGTGTTTACGACCAAGATGCACGATGGTTTCTGCATGTGGCCGACGACCTATAGCTGGCCAAAGGACTGGAATGCCGGTGCCACAGGCCCTAAACGCGACGTGGTTGGCGACATAGAGAAAGCCGTCCGTCAGAAGGGAATGCGATTTGGCGCCTACTTCTCCCTGTGTGAGTGGTTTAACACGCTGGAGATGGACAACAGTGCGGACCTCAAGCATTGCGTGGATGGCCTGGCATACAGTGAGAAATATATGACTCCCCAGGTGAAGGAGCTCGTAACGCAGTACAAGCCGGACATCCTTTGGGGCGATGGTAACTGGGTTCCCAGCGATCAACTGAAAGTGAAGGAGTTGCTTGCCTGGGTATACAACGAATCGCCAATCCGCGACAAAGTCGTGGTGAACGACCGGTGGGGTGACCTCTGGACAGAGAGGAACGTGGGCGACTTCGCAGTAGGGGAGTATGGGCATTTCTGGGCAGGCCTGAAGCCCAACAAACCCTGGGAGGAGGGTCGCGGTATAGGCAAATCATTCGGTTACAACCGCGTGGAAGATGTGGATGATTACAAGAGCTCGAAAGAGCTAGTTCACCTTCTTGTCGAAGTGGTCAGCAAGGGGGGCAATCTACTGCTGGACGTCGGACCCACCGCGGACGGCCGAATCCCAGTAATCATGCAACAGCGGCTAGTGGACATTGGAAGTTGGCTCGAAGTGAATGGCGAGGCCATTTATCGTACGCGAAGACTGGAGAGGAATCCCCCGGAGCAAGAAGAGAGGAAAAACAAAGAGGAAGGCTACCAGGTCAAGCTCGATTACACCGGCACCGGTGTGCGATATACGGCCATGGAAGCGACCCTATACGCCATTTGTCTTGACTGGCCTGGAAAGGAGCTTGTTCTAAAGGACACCCACCCCGAAAGCGGAGCCGTCATCACAATGCTAGGATGCAGCGACGCGATCCAATGGCGCATGCAAGGCGCGGACCTGCAAATCGCCGTGCCCCAGCTCACCATCGACAAGGTGCCTTGTCTGCATGCCTGGACATTCAAGATTCCGGGCGCGGCAAAGGGCAGGAAAGCTCCTGCCGCAACATAGCACCGGCGCAGGCAAGGTGGTCTCGTCGCGGCTGCTGCCATCGATCATCTTGCGTCGGGGGAGAGCCGCTCCAGCCACAATAGTCGCGCCGACAGGTTATTCCGATGCACAGGGCTCCGAAGAAGTCGCTTTGTCGCTCTAGCCGCAATCACAACAGTGGTTGCTCGATGAGCGTGGCGGAGTACTGGGTTTTCTACAAACAGGTTTGTACATACTAACTCGGGACCGGTGAAGGCCTTTTTGAGGATGCCGTGTTACAGGGAAAAACTAAATGATGATCAAAAAATGGAGCAACGACGACGAACTGTTCGCCACGGTTCAGAAAGAGCTGTTCACCTGCGTCGTGGGAGACGTAATGGACAAGCTGAACCTTGTGCATCAGTTCCTCCCCCCACAGATCCGGCCTCTAAGACAAAACATGATTGTCATCGGGCGTGCGATGCCTGTGCTCTCGGTGGATGTGTTCGAGGAGTGACTTACTGGCACCGCTAACAAGCTCATGGAAAAGCCCTTTGGGTTGATGCTGGAAGCCTTGGATGATCTTCGGCCTAATGAAGTCTACCTGAATACCGTGAGTTTTCGGCAAGGGTGCGTGACGCGATTTAGCTGACCTTGTTACGTTCAGTCAGCCGTCGAGGTCGGCTGATATTGAATGACAAAAGCGGATCCCCTATCCCCGAGCCAATCGTGCAATTGCAACGACGGTTCGATGAGTTTCG
>PLZC01000151.1:21243-28270 GCA_003151985.1 Acidobacteriaceae bacterium | reverse complement strand
GATGTTCAGTTTCCTTCCTTCCTGCTATTCAAGTTACGGGGCTTGGACTATTACCCCAGTGGGACTTGCTCCCACTGTTCATGCCAGCCTTCGCTGGACGCACCGTTTTCGAGGATCTATCAATCTACATCTTTCGGATTCCCGCAGCACTTGCTGAGCCAGGCGCGCCGCCGTCAGACCTGCAAAACATCTCCATCGCGGGCGACCATCTCGTAGAGGACAGGGTTTACGAAGAAGCCGAGAAAGAGCCGTGAAACCAGGCCGGCGACGATCACAATTGCAAACGGCTTTTGCGTGTCGGACCCGATACCGGTGGAGAGTGCGGCCGGCAAGAGGCCCAGACAGGCAACAAGCGCCGTCATCATGATGGGCCGTAGTCGCAACAGCGAAGCCTCGCGAGTTGCCGTGCGGATATCTTTGTTTTCAAGACGCAGCTTGTTGATGTACGAGAAAAGAATCACGGCTGTCTCAACAGATACACCCATCAGCGCGAGCATGCCGAGCGCCGACGAGGCACTGAACGGAGTATTGGTCAGCTTGAGAGCGATCAGAGCCCCTACAGGGACGGTCAATATAACCCCAATGGCAATGGTCAACGGAAATTTGAAGTTTCCGTAAAGCGCAAACAAGATCATGAAAACAATCAGCACGGCAAGCGGACCGATGTATTCCATCTGATGCTGCGCCTGAAGCAATTCGCCGTACTCTCCGCCCCATTCGATTCGATACCCTTCGGGCAAGGATCTTGCAATTTCCGCGATGGAACGCTGGCCGCTGAGCACGGCGCTCTGAAGGTCGCGTCCTTCAATGCTGAATTGCACCCCGATATAGCGGGAATTGTTTTCGCGATAGATGAACGAAGCACCCCCTGCCTCATGGATCTTCGCGAGCTCGCTCAAGGGAATCTGCTGGCCTGAGGGTGTTCCGACGAGCAGGTTGCCAATTTCCTGTGCGTTCTCACGGAACTCGGGCTTCATGCGGACCACCAGGTCGAACAGCTTTTCGCCTTGAATTACCTGGGTGGCAGCCTGGCCGCCCACCGCCGCTTGAACAATCGCCTCAACGTCGGCCACGTTGATTCCATAGCGCGAAATCTTTTCGCGATCGACATCGATCAGCAGGCTGGGCTGGCCCAGTTCGCGCACAACAGTCAGCTCTTTATATCCAGGCACATCGGAAAGCCTGCGCTTGATATCGAGCGCCTTGCTCTGCAGAACATTCAGATCGGGACCGTAAATCTTGACCGCAAGCGCGCTCTTCAAGCCGGTAAGTGCTTCATCGACTGCGTCCTCGGCGGGCTGCGTGAAGTTGAAGATCACTCCGGGGAACGCGGTGAGCTGCTTCTGAATATCCTCGGTCAACTCTGCCTTGCTATGAATCGCTCCGCTCTTCCAGGAGGCGTCACTATACGGTTTCAATCCTACGTAGAACTCGTCATTGAAGAAGCCGGTGGGATCTGTTCCATCGTCGGGTCGCCCGAGCTCGGAGCCAACCTCGGTGACCATGGGATACTTCAAAAGAATATTGCGAATCTTCGGCGAGAAGTCGCTCGCTGTCTCGAACGATACCGTGTATGGCAAGGTTGCTCGAACCCACAGAGCGCCTTCATCGAGATGAGGCATGAATTCCCCACCGATGAATGGAATGAGAAGAAGCGTGGCGGCAAAGATCAATGTGGCCCCAATGATCGTGGTCTTGGGGCGATCGAGGCACCACTCAAGCTGTCCCGCGTACTTGTCGCGGACCCATTCAAACGGCTTGTTTACCCGCTCGTGAACGCCCTTTTTGAACCAATAAGCGCACAAGACAGGAACGAGGGTGAGCGTCAGGATCAATGCGCCGACCAGCGCGATGGCGACCGTGTCAGCCATTGGCTTGAACAGTTTTCCTGAAGGGCCGTTGAGCGCATAGATCGGCAGATAACCTGCGATGATAACCGCAACCGAATAGAAAATCGGACGATCGACATCCTTCGCTGCCTGGCGAATCACATCATGCAGGTTATAGCTTTGGCCTTCTCGCGCACCTAACTCGCGGAAGATGTTCTCGACCATTACAAGTGTTCCGTCGATCAGAATTCCGAAGTCGATTGCGCCGATCGACAGCAGATTCGCGGGAATTCCTCGCGCGTGCAGAAAGATGAAGGAGAATAGCAACGACAGCGGAATGGTGAGCGCCACGATTACCGCGGCGCGAATGCTGACTAGAAATACCATCAGGACCAGAAGGACCAGCGCCATTCCCAGAAGCATATTGTGTTCGACGGTGTCTATTGTCAGTTGAACCAGGTCGCTGCGGTCGTAATACGGGCGCACTTTTACATCAGGCGGCAGAATCTGTTCATTCAGTTGTTGCGTCTTGGCTTCAACGCCCTTCAGCACATTCTGCGTCTGCTCACCGCGGCGCATCATGACGACGCCCTCGACGGCGTCATCTGTTTTGTTGAAGCCGAATTCTCCGAGACGAGGAGCGTTTCCGATTACAACTTCACCGATATCGCGGATGCGGATTGGCGTGCCATTCTGCGCGCCGACTACGACGTTGCCAATGTCGGAGGTATCGCGAATGAGGCCAAGGCCGCGGACATACTTGATTTGGCCGCCCTCGGAGTAAAACCCGCCTCCCGCATTCGAGTTATTAACAGATAGCTGCTGGAGCACGCCTTGCACGGTGAGGTGGTACGCGTAAAGTCTCGCCGGGTCGAGGAGCACCTGATACTGCATTACTGTGCCGCCGAAGCCGGAGTCGTCCGCAACGCCAGGCACCTGTCTGTATTCGCGTTCGATGACCCAGTCTTCAAACGTCTTCAATTCCTGCGGCGTGCGGTCGGGGCTCTCCAAAACATATCGATAGACGAGCCCCGAGGGACTTGCGAGAGGAGAAAGGGTCGGAGTCACCCCGGTGGGATATGTGATCTCGCTGAGACGCTGGAAAACCAATTGGCGCGCAAAATAGTCGTCGGTACCTTCCTCAAATGTCAGGGTGACGACGGAGAGCCCGTACAAGGAAATCGAACGCATCACCGACATCTTCGGAACACCGTTCATCTCCACTTCGGTGGGGACGGTAACCAGGCGCTCGATCTCTTCGGATGCGTGTCCGGGCCACTGCGTGATGATCTCAACCATCGGTGGAGACAGATCCGGATACGCATCTACCGGCATATGGAGGAAAGCAATCGCGCCGCCAACTGAAGCAATGGCAACCAGCAACAGGACCAACATCCGCTGTTGCAGCGCAAACTGAACGAGACGATGAATCATGCAAAGCCGCCTTCTCAGTGTTGGAGTGAATTGGCAAACTGAAGGAAAAGGCTGCCGTCGCCCACAACTCTCTCTCCGACCGAAATGCCCTTGAGAATCTGCGTCTGGCCATTCTGGCCTGCGCCCAATTCCACGTCACGCCTGCCAAACTGGTTCGCTCCGCTGGCGACGTAGACAAACGGCTGGTTATTGTCATCGCGCAGAATCGACGTGTTGGGCACAGCAAGGACATTTGAAACTGAACCGGCATTCACAGTGACAGTGCAATAGACGTCTCTTTTCAGCTTCTCGCCCGGATTATCAACGACAATGCGCGCTTGCAGCGTTCTTGTGTTCGGATCCACAGCCGGCGAGACATAGGAAATCCTTCCATGAAAACTGCCCGGGTACGCGTCCGTTTGCACAACGACATCTTGCCCGCTTTGAACGAAAGCAAGGTCTGTCTGATACACGTTGGCAAGAACCCACACCGTGCTCAGATCCGAAATGGTAAAGGCTTGAGTCTGGCCCGCCTGCACCACCTGGCCAGGAGAGACCAGGCGCTCCACCACCTCGCCGCTGATTGGAGCAAGTACGGGAACCTGCGCCGATGAAGGCATATTCGCCAGGTTGGCCGGGTCCTTGATGCCCAGAATCTTCAAGCCCTGCTCAGCCGCATTCAATTCTGCCTTCGCCTGGTTTCGGTCAGACTCCGCCTGCTCCACATCGCGCTCCGCGTTGGCATGGTGCTGATACAAGTCCTGTGCGCGCGTCAAAAACTTTGACGCCAGGCGATAGGAATCTGCCGCCTTCAAGTAGGCGTTAAGCAGTTGCGAGTAATCCGGGCTGCTGACCTCAAGCATGGGCTGGCCTGCCTTGACGTGTTCTCCGGGGACGGCCAGAATCTTGCTCACAGGCCCACCCACTTGAGTGATCACCGGCGTGGTGTTGAAAGCGTTGTAGGCCACGCTCCCTGTAAGGCGAAGTGTGCGCGTCAAGGAAGTCGGCGCCACCGTCACGACCTGAACATGAGACATCTGATCAAGAGGAATGTTGAACAGTTGCGGGGTCGCTGACTTCGAGGCGTTGGCTGAGAACGACGTCATCTGGTTCGCTTGCTCGCGGTTGTTTGAGTGACAGGCCGTGAGCATGAAGGTGACGGCAAGCGCCAATGCGCATGGGATTGGGCGGCAGGTGATCGGTGCAAACTTCATGGCAAGCTCCTGGTTCCTACCGCTTCGCGAAGCTGTTCGAGCCCGAGCAGGTACGATGCGAGCGCCTGCCGGTAGCCGAGTTGAGCCGCCCGATTGCTGCGCTCCGCATCGAGAAAATCGAGCAGGCTCGCCGCGCCATGCTTGTAGGCGTACTCGCTGATTTCAAGGGATTCCCTGGCCTCGTCGAGGTAGCCCGAACGGTAGAGGCCGACGATCTTGTCATTGCTGCGCAGACTCTCGAATGCATCTCTCACATCCGTCATTACCTGTCCGCTCGCAAACTTCTCCTGCTCCTGTGTTTGCGTGATGGCATAACCGGCGCGCGCAATCTCTCCCTGGTTGCGGTCGAAAATAGGCATCTGGATTTGCCCGAACATGGAAACGTTGTTGATGTCTGAAATATGCGTGTAGCTGATCTGCCCCGTGACGTCCTTCTTCGCGATGGCTTTTTGCAGTTCATGCTGGCTGTTCGCGGCTGTGACTCCTAACCTCGCTGCCTGCAAATCCGGCCTGTTCAGCAGGGCCTTCGCTTGAAAGTCCTCCATATTGCCGGCCACCGGCAGGTAATCGAACGACCCCGCGACGTCATAGTCCGCGCCAATCGATTCATATCCGAGAAGTTGCCGCAAGTCCGAGAGTCCTTGCACCCTGGCGAGTTGCGCCGCGGAGACATCGGTCTGAAATTGAAGCATCTGAAGCTTCAGCTTCAGCAGATCGCCCTCGCCGGTGTCGCCGGCTTTGTAACGTGCCTCTCCAATATCCACCGTGTTCTGAAAGCTCTTGAGATCCTGCTCCGCCAACTCCAATGTCGATTCGGCAAGCTCAACATTGATGAATTGCGACGCGACGGCGAACGTAACGCTCCGCTCGTTGTCCGCCACCTGAGACCGCGTCACAGCGGTCAGATCTTTAGCGGCCTGCAAGCGATGTTGCCGCTTCTTGCCGCGCTCAAACAGATAGCTGACACCTAGATCGAATTGCGCCGAATTGTCGAGATAATCGGCGCTGAATTGACTCGGCTGGAAGACGGGCAGGAACTGCGAGTCCCCTAAGAACACCGGGTTGGGACGCAGATTGGCCGTTGTCTCTTCCGCTTGGTTTTGCTGAATCACGGTTCGTGCAGCCAGCAGAGTGTGGTTGTGCTGAAGCGCCATCTGAATGGCCTGATCGAGCGAAATGGTCACCGCGCCTGGTTTCTGGGCAAGCGTTTGTGCTTGCGGAGACGGCGGCGACTGGGCTTGAGCGGCCGCGGGTTGAGTACCCGCAGCTGCGATGAAAGAGAACATTACGAGAAGAATAGAAGAGTACAAACATGCGGAACGCATTGAATATCGGCCTCCTCCGGCAGAGAATCACATTGACTGGACGTGCCACAAGCGGCACGGAAGGCATGCGAATTCTAGGCGGGAGGCGCGCGCGCGGGAATCTGTGGAGGAGCGGACCTGGCGATAAAACCGATGTAATCCGCCTCTGGTCCGCCGCCGTCGGGAAGCAGAACAAGTGCCCGAATGCACCCCAGCGACGGCGCGATTGCCAGATGGCAAAGTGGACAGGCGTCTGGAGAAGAGTTGGCATGGTGATGCCAGACCGCTCCAAGCGTTGTCGCCAGCACCAGCACGACGAGCGCCAGGGGGACAACGACACGCCAGATTTTTGTTTGGTCAGGCATTCTTTAGAAGCGCCGCAGAGGCTTACAGCTACTCAGAAGCTAGTTTAGCCCATTATCAAGATTCTTGGATATCTAGCCAATCCCAGTTTCCAGGTTGATCTCTTCGGGCCGACCCTGTCGAGAAGCATGGAAACGTTCACTGCCACGCGAGAAGCCCAACAGGGGATCCACGCTCAAAGACCCCCAATGGCTGACAAACCCGCCTAACTCAGTTGATTAGCCCTTCGATTGGAGGATCAATCCTCTGAAGTCGGCCAGTCTTCAGGAATGTGATGCAGTGGTGGGATTCAACCGGCACATACAGCCATCTCGCTCATCCAACATGCGGTCATATCGACGCCTTGAGCGGCGGTTGCAGCCTTGAAGGCGTTATGAAGCCCCGTTTCAACATTGATGTTCACTCGCTTTATCCCAGGTCCTTCCTTTTTCTTGATCTGGCTCACCTCCTTCCTCTGGAGGTGAGTATATGAGTTGTTGGTGCCTGCCGTCAGCCCCGGAAGATCCGGGGCGGCGGCAGGATGTGGTCAGGCCGGCCAGGCATCCCGGCAAAGCTGGACCATTGTTGCCAGTTGCACATCGCTGAACTCAAGGGCGCCGGCCATCGAACGCAGCTGCACCACAGTCTCTGGCACACGACCGGCCTCGAAAGCTGCCCATGCGGACGGCTCCAGGCCGGCCAGCACGGCTACCTGCTCTACCGAATAGCCCTTCTTCTCGCGGCCCTTCCTGATAAACAGGCCGACGATCCGGCCCCACACCCTGCGGTTGACCCGGCCGAAGTAGTTTTGACTGCACACTATCATACTCATATACTCATTACTCCTGATAAGCGCGCCTTGTCAAGCAAAATCCAGGCCGCGCAGATTGAAAGACGTCCATCCAGAGGACTATCCAGACATCCA
>PLZC01000151.1:0-21228 GCA_003151985.1 Acidobacteriaceae bacterium | reverse complement strand
TCACCGAGCCCGTCGATGAGATTTCTGGTACCGTCGATGAAGTTTCCGCCGGCGGAATCACCCTAAATGAATATCCGCCGTTTTCAGTTCTCCTCGTGTCGACCAGCGCCGCTGACATGTCGGCACGAATTCTGGGCGAGAAGAACGATATGACCAGGTCTCTCCGTCCTTCCGGGCCCCAAAACACCTCGCGCGCGCGGGCCAGACCAAAGCCGCACATCCATGATCCACGATCCGGCCTCGCCTCTTCCTGCTGGGCCGACGCATATCGAAACTAGGGACAAACAGTTACCTGTCTGGTTCATGGAGTGCGGTTTGGCACACCAATTCAAATGATTTCAGTCCATGGCGATCATTGCAGGCCATATTGGAATCTGCTACCCTCCGTCCATGTCAAAAATGATCGGGAATGCCGTGTTGCCGGTGGCCGGGTTCTTCTTGATACTCGGAGGCGCGATCTGTGTCGCCATTAACCTCTCTTATGCCACCGCGGTGGTTCTGTTTTGGAAGCTCAAATCACCACGCCTTCCGGCTCTGACGGCCGGCTCGTGAAATCATGGCCTAACCCCGATAAGGCCGAGGTGATGATCATCTACGGGTATTTTGCTGAAGAATTGCTGAACCAATCGTCCAATTGGATGTGTTCAGTGGTTTCAGCGTATGGGTAAGTGACTTGTAATCTGTAACTCGTTTATAATCATAAGGTTGGTTTTGATGGAGCCCATCTACGTTCCAGCGGCCCAGGTGGCCATCCAGGGCCGCGTCCTCGGCGTCCTGCGCAAATACAGGTAATACTAACAATACAAACACTTTAGAGGTGCCGAGAAGCGCCTTGGAGGGAAATAGGCTCACCCTGACAACGGTGAAGACCAAGGCAAAACCAACACAGACGGCTCGAATCCGGGGCTTTAACAGGTGGGGGCATTTGCCACGACGCTAACCAAATTCACGCTGCGCGCATCCAACCTGCTGTGAGGATGCATCATCGCTCGACGCCAAAAGTGTCGACTGGGCTGCCTTCTGCATCAGCAATCATTTGTTGCAAATTACTGGCCAAGAGACGTTCCAGGCGATGACTTTTCGTTTGACTATCTCTACAGTGCACAGAACGCATGCAGGATCTTCCTGCTTCGCTGTCCGATTGTTTCAATTTGTTGTTAAAGCTCACGATAAATAGGCGATTGAGATGACGAGTGTTGATCTCCTCGCCCAGCAGACCTGCATCAACTGGCGTTGAGTTTGCAATACGTTCATAAACTGATTCTGAAGTTGCCAGGGAGTACTTATGAAAGTTGATCGTCGTTGCCTTCTTCCTCTCATTGCCATCCTGCTGATGGGATATACCAGCCGATTGGACTCACAGAGCATTTCAGTGTCTCCGAAAGCCCAACCGTTTCCGAATCAGGGACTGAATACAACAAGTGCGGCGGCGGCGGTAACTCTCCTCAATAACCAGTCGGGAACGCTGACGATTTCGAGCATTCAGGTGAGTGCACCGTTCGCAGAAACCGATAACTGCGGGACGAGTGTTGCGCCGAACGCGCAGTGCACACTGAACGTAACCTTTACTCCCACGGCGAAACAGTACTATTCGTCGTCCCTGGTAATCACCGATTCCGCTGCGAATTCGCCGCAATCGGTCGCATTGTCGGGGAACGGTGTCATCCCGGTGACGTTCTCGCCGGCCGCTGTGAATTTCGGAAACCAGGCCGCAGGCACGACGAGCAACACTACGAACGTCACGATGTCGAACAACCTGCCTGCTGCTCTTGCCATCTCCGGCATCCAAGCGACGGCGCCGTTTGCACAGACAAATAGTTGCGGCACTGCGCTTGCAGGTGGAAGCACGTGCACGCTGGCCGTCACATTCTCTCCGACGGCGGTGCAAACTTCCTCGTCCTCCATCACAGTGAGCGACAGCGCTTCAAATTCGCCGCAGACGATCGCTTTGACGGGCAGCGGAGTGGCTCCGGTCAATTTCACACCCAAGACGATAGCCTTCCCAAACCAACCAATTAAGTCGACCAGCGCGGCAACGGTGGTAACGGTCACAAATAATCAGACCACAGCCCTAAGCGTTGGGAGCATTGCCACTACTGCGCCGTTTGCCGCGGCGAACAACTGCGGGACCTCTTTGGCGGCGGGCCAGAGCTGCACGGTGAATGTGACATTCGCTCCCACTGCAGCCCAGTATTATTCGGCTAGTTTGACTATCACGGATGGTAGCGCGACGTCACCGCATACTGTTTCACTAAGCGGCAACGGCTATCTTCCACTGCTGACTTCACCGACGCAGATCTCCTTCCCCAATCAAGCCACCGGCACAACCAGTTCCGGATACACTGTGACGCTCACCAATAAGCAGCCTGTCACGCTGAACGTTGCAGGTATTCAGGCACCGTCTCCGTTCTCGCAAACGAACAATTGCGGATCGACGCTTGCATCTGGAGCCAGTTGCACGGTGACTGTCAGTTTTGCACCGACTGCTCAGCAACATTATTCTTCCAACCTGACAATCACAGACGATGCGGCAACTTCGCCGCAGATGGTGCCGCTTTATGGCACCGGTTATGCGCTCGCCTATTTCACGCCGAGTGTTGTCTCCTTTCCGAGCCAGTCTATCGGAACAACGAGTGCGCCCACGAGCGTGACGTTGACCAACAATCAAACCGTGGGCATGAACATTTCCGGCATTACAACACCTGCGTCGTTCTTGCAGACAAATACCTGCGGAACTTCTCTGGGAGCGGGTCAGAGCTGCACCGTGAGCGTGAGCTTCAGTCCGACGGCGGTGCAATATTACGCAGCGAACGTCACGGTGACGGATGATGCGCCCAATTCTCCCCAGGTACTGGCGGTGAATGGAAACGGGACCGTGGGCCTGATGTACATTCCCAAGGTTGGTGGGCTCTACTTCAATAACCAGATTGTTCAAACGCCCAGCACCTCGCAACCGGTAACACTCACGAACAATCAGACGACCCCAGTCACATTCAGTTCGATGGTTTCATCCACAGACTACCCATTCACCACGAACTGCGGAAATGGCGCAGGCGGAGGAACGCTCGCGTCCGGTGCAAGCTGCATAGTCATGGTTTCTTTTGATCCCCAGGCGATCGGAAGCCGTCCGTGGAACCTGATCATTTATGAGAATGCCGCCGGTGGCCAGATTACGATTCCGCTCCAAGGCACGGGCATCAACGGCACGCAAGGCGCGCTCGTAGCCGTCACGCCGCTGACACCGTGCGCGCAACCTCTACAAACATTGCAGTTCACTGCTCGGGTTACGAACCTGACCAACACCGGCGTGAATTGGTTTGTGAACAACATCGCGGGTGGCAATTCCACTTACGGCACCATATCGCCGACGGGGCTCTATACCGCTCCCGCGACGGCCGGAACCTACTACATCGAGGCGGCCAGCCAACAGGTGCCGTCGCTGGGAAGTTCCGCGACTGTGATTGTTGAATCTGCTGCGAGCCTCACTTTCGGGATCTATCCATACGTCGCTGCGATTCCAGTTGGGGCGAACCAGCCGTTCTCGGCAGAAGTCTGTCGGGTGCCGGATTCGAATGTGACGTACACGGTGGATAACATCGGAGGTGGAAATGGGACGGTAGGCACAGTCTCCAGCACCGGCTTGTACACTGCACCCCCGACTGCAGGCAAACACACCGTGCGTGTTACGGATGCAAGCCTGAACCGAACCAGCGGTGCAGTGGTCACGGTGTTCACAAGCATCACCGCGGACTACGGGTCGCGAGCGGGAACGACAGCGCCGATTCCCGCAGACATGTTCGGCTACGGACGCGGAGAGGCGATCCCAACCGTTTCTGCCCGCAATCTGCTTGGCCAGGGCGGTCTAACTGTGGCACGTACATCGGCGCAGATTGCTACGGTGTATGCGACCCAGACGCCTGACTGGACGAAAATCGATCCAATGATAGCAACCATCAAGAACTCGGGCCAGCATGCGTTGCTGCAGCTTCATCAGTCGCCCTCGTGGCTGCAGCCGACATCCGGAGTTTGCGCAGGCAACGTCTTCTCAGCGCCAACGGACGTCAATCAATGGGCACAGATTGCGGCGACCTACGTGGCTCACATGGATATTGCTTTCCCAGGCGTGGTTACCGATTACGAGATAGGCAACGAGCCTAACGCCACGGGCATGTGTTCAACGTCGGATCATCTGACTGTGTATCTCGCGATCTATGCGGCGGCTGCCCCTGCGATGAAGGCGCAGGCCGCGCAGGATGGAGTAACGATCCGCATCGGCGGGCCGGTGATTTCAGGCTTTACGTCTTACTGGATCAATGCCCTGATAACGACGGGCGCAACGGCGCCGTACGTGGACTTCGTCAGCTATCACCAGTATTTCTATGGCTCCTCACAGCTCGAGGCAACATGGGATACGTACAGTGACATGCCTTCGATGTATGAGGGCGAACAGGATGTGAGCACGGGTGCTCAAGCCAACTACGCCAAGGCACTTAAGGCGGTCGTGGCAGGGCAGCAACCGGGCGCAGCGAATACACCGATCTATGTGACGGAGTACAACACAAACTGGGCGTTCTACCAGGATTGCTGCCGGAACAACAACACCTACGCGCCGGTGTTCAATTCACTCTACATGACTGACATGCTCAATTCGGTTTACAACGGGAGTGCGCGAGTACCAAACAAGATTTTCTACTTTGCCGGCACCGCATATCCTTACTTCTGCCTGATTGGAGTTGTGGACGCCAATAACGACTGCCTGTACTCGGCTGGAGCAACGCCAGCGCCGTACCCGCAGTATTTCCCGTACCAGTTGATTGCATCGCCGCAGTTCCTGGGGCTCTCATCGGGAGGGTTCATGGCGAAGAGCATTTCGGCGCCAACCGGCGGTGGAGGCCTGGCTACAACGGCGTTCTATACAACCAATCACGACGCCTTTGTGATCACCAATCCCACGTCGACCGCGTATAACCAGATCACAGTGACGCTGGCGAACCCCGGATTGGCGGGCACGCAGGGAACGCTTTACCAGATCGTGAATGGATCGCAGATCAGTACGACGCCGATTTCGTTCTCGCAATCGGGAACGAGTTTGACCACGACGATCAGCGTGCCGGCATATTCAGTGCAGGCGATTTCGTTGCCATAAGCTCTTTCCGAGCACGGCGTCGGAACATTCTCGCTTCCGCTGTTTTTTTGTACCAGCCAAGCGTGTACCCTCTGTTGATCGAATTCTCGACCCATTCTTCTTTTGATATATCTTCGGATAGGGCGGCATGTCCATTCATTACCGCAAATCCCGCCATAAGTGCCAATGCTCCGTAGGGAAACAAGAGGAATCGCCTACTCCTATGATCGACGAAAACGTGTCGCCAACCAAAAGCGAGCGCCGCGCCAAAGGTTGGCCGGCAGAGTGTACAAATTAAAAGATGACCTAGAGATGAGATAGGTGGCGTACCCGACGCACCGCTGCAAAAGCGGCCGCTTGTCAGTCTGTCCGTTTGCTGCCGCGATTCGCCGGTCAACACATTCCATCGTGGCCACCCGAGTGGGGAGAATTCTTCCGATGACCGATCTTTTATCAGAGGAGCTATTCAAGAAACTTATGTGAAGCCAAATCCCATCCTTCCTTTGATATTGGCGGGATAGCGGAAGAGCAGCTAATGTGTCAAACCATGCCTTGGCCGCGGAAGGCAGGCAATCAATTTCTCTCTCCACTTCTTCGGGAAGCCGACAGGCAAAGCACTGAGAGGCGAGGCGGCAGGAAACTGCTTCCAGGCGACGGAGTGACTCGTGGTGCGACTCGCGCCATTCTTTCCAAAATTGGGTGTCGTCCGCGCTGGTGTGCAAGAATCGCGCCACCTCGTAAAGCTGATATGGAGACGCGTTGTCAAAGAGCATGTTTCTCACCAGATTGAGCGCCGCATACCCGAAGTTATCCACGGCGTTGAGAGAAATGAAACTGATATTGTCCAGTTGCCTCTCGATGCGCCGAAGCCAGAATTGCTCCAGCCCCTTGGGACAAATCCGTGTGCGCGATTCATTCCAAAAGCAAAAATGTACCTCGAACGAAATCGGCATTTGCGGATCGTAGTAATTTCCTCGCCATTTCCAGGACGTTTTCTTTATCATGACCGGCAGATGATCGGCCGCGCTGAGCCCCAATCCCGTGAGAGGCTCGTATCCGAGCGTGGCGAGTGCGTTCAGAGCTACAGAGATCGATTCGGGAGGGCAATAAATATCTATGTCGGACTGCAGGCGAAGGCGTGGATGGTCGACAAACCCCGGCCATTGAGTGAAGCCTTTGACGACCAGATGTTCCGCACCCGATTCGCGCATCGAATCGGCGAAACTCACATAGACTTCCTTGATGCGGTCGAGCCTCTCGGCATTGTCCATGAGATTCATGTCAATCCTCGATTGAACCCATTCAGGGATGTACTCGCCGCAGATACGGCGCAGAGGGTTCATCAGACGATTGATCTCGGGGCGCGAAAAGAGGTCTTCCCACTCAGCGGAGGTCAGATTGCGGAGACCATCCTGAGAGCCGCCGCGGAATTGCAGCGCAGAAACAACCGCCGTCACGTGGAGCGGGATATCAGGCATTCTCTTGGCTCTCCACGGCTTTTCAGAGCGGTGAGGAGGAGGCGAGCCCTGGCAGACCACCATCGGGTCTGTGACGATCTTGCAATTGGATTGAATCCCCACGTACATAAGACGTTAAGAAATGTCTAATGCGTAATTGTCACAAATCTGTCACAACTTGTCATCGTTTTCCCTACCAGGGATGGCTCGCTGGTTGCGGCGGTGGATTCACTACGTTCCTGACAGTTCACCGTGCCGATGCTGGCTCGTTGTCGAAATCCAGTTAACTGGTAGAATACCGTTCAGATCGGGCATTAACGAGTGCGTGCAAAGTTGTGGGAGACGTGAAAATGCCAGTTGAGAAGTCACTCGTGAGCGAAACAAGACCCTTGAAAGTTCTTGTGTCCGCCTTTGCATTTAGCCCCATCAAGGGCTCCGAATTCGGAGTTGGGTGAGACTACGTGCGTGCGGTCGCGTTGCGGCACAAGGTGTGAGGTGGTCCCGGTAGTTCGGACAGTTTTTGTTTTTTTCTTAAGTGAAAGTTCTTGTTTTTGCTTTTAGGCTGCCAGAGTATCCGGCAGGCGGTTGAAGTATACCTGATCGGGCGTGAGCGCTTTCAGGCTGGAGTGTGGGCGGATTGAGTTGTAAAAGGCGAGGTTGTGGCCGAGCGAAGCTCTGGCCTCGTGGACCGATGCGTATGCATGCAGATAGACCTCCTCGTATTTGATCGACTTCCACACTCTCTCCACGAAGACGTTATCGCGCCAGCGGCCCTTGCCGTCCATGCTGATGGCTATACCGTTTTCTTTTAGCCGCCCGGTGAAGGCCTCGCTGGTGAACTGGCTGCCTTGGTCGGTGTTGAAAATCTCTGGTTTTCCATTCTTAGAAAGAGCTTCTTCGAGCGCCTCGATGCAGAAGGAAGTCTCCATCGTGATTGATAGTTTCCAGGCCAGAACCCGGCGGCTGAACCAGTCCACTACCGCTGTCAGATAGACAAATCCACGCGCCATGGGGATGTATGTGATGTCCATGGCCCAGACCTGGTTGGGCCGCGTGACAGCCAGTCCGCACAGCAAATACGGATAGATCCTGTGTCCTAGCGCTGGTTTGGAGGTGTTGGGCCTGCGATAGATGGCCTCGATACACATCCTCCTCATCAGCGTTGCTATGTGACGGCGCCCAACCTCCAGGCCTTGCTGTCCGAGCAGATCGCGCAGCATTCGGCTGCCGGCGAATGGGTAGTTCAGATGCAGTTCGTCGATACGCCGCATCAGCCAAAGATCCTCAGCTGAGATCGGACGCGGCTTGTAGTAGACGCTGCTGCGGCTGATGCCCAGAGCCTCGGCCTGTTGCTTGATGGGAAGATCGTGCGTGGGGTCGATCATCGCTTTGCGCTCAGAAGTCCCGCCTTGGTGAGCGCCCCTTCTAAAAAATCGTTCTCCAGAGTCAGTACGCCGATCTTGGCGTGCAGTGTCTTGAGATCTACCGCCGACGCTGCTGGCTCGGTTTTTGATTCGCCGCCAAAGACCCCGACCGCGCCCTCCAGCAACTGGCTCTTCCACTGCGTAATCTGGTTGGCATGCACGTCAAACTGCTCCGCCAACTCCGATAGCGTCTTCTCTCCCTTGATGGCCGCCAATGCCACCTTCGCCTTGAAGGTCGCTGTGTGGTTCCGACGCGGACGTCTGCTCATCTGATCTCCTCATNNCGGGCGAAAAGAACTTCCACTTAAACCACTGTCCGAATTTGCTGAGCCAGCTCTGTGTGGGTCATAACAAGAAGCAACGAAAGAGAAGAGACGGAGCAGTACTTGCAGCACCATCGGGATGCGCTGTGTAACGTCAGCGTTCACTACGTCCCACTAAAGAACAGAACGATCAATATTCCTTTGCGTGAGATCGTGTACGGATTGATCTACAGGAATTGGCAACAGCGCGCCTATCGTCTGGCGCGTGCTTTGGACGCGGAGGTCGACTTCGATCTGGTTCACCACCTGAACGGAATTGATCGTTCCGCTAACTCCGCTGATGGGTGCGGAATCGTCAAACTTATTTGTCGTTGCCGGGCCAGGCTGGAATGTCAGAACCACCACCTTCTTGGGGCGCCAATTTGAGACGAACCGGATCGATGTTAGCCTCCGTGAGACCGACAAGATTCCTGGCCTCTCGAACGGGATCGCCCCACCAGCCCCACTTATTGAAGTAGACAATGGCGGCACGCAAATGAAGCAGCAGCAACATCAAACTTTTGTAGGACCCCTGGGCGTGACTGTGAATGACCGTTGTCCTAGGCCAAAACAAGAGTCGGGCCATGTCGCCGACGCGGCGGCAAAGATCGGTGTCCTCCATATAGAGGAAAAAGCGCTCGTCGAATCCCCCGATGCTCTCGAGAACGGAGCGGCGAATGAGCATGAAACACCCCGACAGAATGGGGACGTACGCGGGCTGGGAATAGTTGAATTGCTTCATGTCGTACCGAGTCATGCGCTTGTAAAACAGCGATCGCAGGGGTGCGCCGGCAAATCGTCTCAGCACAAGATCGAGCGGCGTAGGCAACAATTTGCAAAGGTATTGCGTGGAACCATCTGGATAGAGCACGCGCGGCATCAGAAGGCCGACTTGCGGCATAGCACCCATTACAGTCGCAAGTTCGGCGAGCGTTCCATCCGGCATGCGAATGTCGGGATTCAGAATGAGGTGATAGGGCCCGACCGCCGCGGAAAGCGAGCGCAAAGCGAGATTGTGGGCAGCACCGAATCCGAGATTGCGGCCCGGATGCAGACAGCGAGCCCCCAGCGATTCGGCAACAGCGCAGGCATCCTCGGCGCCGCCATTGTCGACAACCACCCATTCCGACAATGCAGTTTCCCTTGCGAACTGCTCGAACAGCGGGGCAACATCCTGGACACTGTGATTGTAAAGAACAATGCTGGCAGTAACTTCTTGAGACAACGCGGTTGTCCATTCTGAGGCGGGCACCATGAGCCGCCTCGTCGGTCTAACCAGTAT
Organism: Acidobacteriaceae bacterium; assembly: GCA_003151985.1. GTDB lineage: Bacteria > Acidobacteriota > Terriglobia > Terriglobales > Acidobacteriaceae > Telmatobacter. The sequence continues at coordinate 11,638 of PLZC01000151.1, read as the reverse complement.
CCTTAGAGATTTTTGATGCTGGTTCCAGTCTCCTGAGTCATAAACAGTTTGCTGAAAAATGACAGCGTTTCAATGTGGAGGTGAAGGTCCTGGACGTCCTAAAAAGCGGGCTAGCCATGAGAAACAAAGCGCCTCTGCGATGAGCGTTCCCAAGCCTCCGTACGGCGTTTGCGCGAGAAGAACAGCCTCATACAGAAATACCTTAGGCTGATCTTAAAATACGGCAGAGAGGCGCCAGTCCTCCAAAATTTATAGACTAAGCGATAGGAGAATCTCAAAAACAGCGCCAAATGTCCCACTCTTCCCATGCATTCATCCCAAAATGCCGATTCAGCACCAAGAATATCCTCGTATCTCTCCAGCGTAACCCTCTGTTCCAAATCGAGAACCGACAGTTCGTGTTCCACACGGATGTTTCCGGCGATGAAGATGCGGAAATTATTGCAGTGAAGGCGGTGATACATGACCGCATCGCTGTAGTCGAGCCAAAATCGCGGATCGTATCCACCAATCGCCTTGAGGGCGCTGACTCTGACAGCAGACGCCGAATTCACCGCCGATGTCCTCTCAAGAGAAATCCCAATAAATTCAGCGGGGAAGAATTTTGGAAAGAGATTATACGAAAGGGCAGCCGGGGAGATCACTCGGCCATGGTCGGAAACCTGCGGAACAACTGCGGCAACCTGACTCAAGGGCGCCACAAATGCGAGAGTATTACTGAGGTTGGTCAGAAAGTCAAAGGGCAGACTTGTATCCTGATCCAAGGTAAGCAGCCAATCAAAGCCTGCCTCAGAGGCTATCTCCAAGGCGCGGTTATACGCAACCGAGAGTCCATTGTTCTCGCCTGACGATTCGTGAATGCATTCTTCGGGGTACTGCGCGGACGGCTGTCCACCCGGCGTATTGTCATAGAAAAATGTCTTGATGGCCACCTTGCCGGGAGGAGCGTGCTTCTTCGCAGCCTCCAGCGTCTGGAAGCTGACGGAGTCTTGTGGCAACATTTTATACAGAACGATGACGGCAAGGACGCGTGCGCCGGATTCTTGGACTGACTCAACCAAAGGACACCTCATTGTGGTCTGGCAATGATGCGCGATAGTCCCACCGGCGCAGTTCGTGTGGTTGCCGTCTGCCCACTTGTCGGCTTCAATTGCGCCACCACCAAACAGAGCAAGACATACACGAAATAAAAATATCTTGGTTGAACGGCTAGCGATTGCGCTGCAATCACTGCGCCAAGCGCGGCGAAGTAAACGAGATCATTTCGCAATGTCAGCAGGCGCCTCTTTGCAGCGATCAATATCAGGATGGCATATGCGGCATTATTGAAAAGGTTAATTAAGAGCCAGCTGGTAGGAGTTTGCCACACCTGGGGATTGAGGAGTTGACCAAATAGGTTCTCCGCAATCTTTGGAACAACAGCAAGCACGAATAGATAATGCATTTGCATGATGTCAAGGAACGCAATTGTGTGTGCCGCCTGCGCTTCGATAAAGCGTACATCAAGCATCTTCGATCCCAAGGATGGCATTACGAAGTTTAGCGTAACGATGAGTAGCAACAATGTTGACAGTCGTTTTTCTCTCCATGGATTCAATCGGCTCTCAGCAATCACGAACACGATTATTTCTACACACATTTCCCAACGGTTCAAGAAGGCAAACGCCAGTACGGCCAAAACCAATCCATTGCGTCGCTTTGCCCGTGCGTATAAAAACAGGGATATGGAGAGTAGATCGAGAGCCTCCTTATTGACGCAAAGAAGACTTGTGGTTGTTGTCGGATTGAGCAACAACAAGGGTACAAACGCTCCCAAGGAAATCGAACAGGTCCTCTTAAGCAGCAAAATCGAAGTCGCGAATACGGCGTAATTTGTGAGCATCACTAGTAAGGCGCTGTTAAGAATTAGTGATATAAGAACTGGAGACCATAGGTTATTTGGAAATGAAAGAAGGGAGTACAACACCCAAGGTTCATTGCGACCCTCTCGTATTGAATCTGCAAAATACACATAGACGGTTGAATCCCCTGCAAACATTTCACTCGTTGTGCCTTCGACGAAGGAAGGGATGACAGTCTGAAAAAAAATTACGAGCGTAATAGCGACATAAACAGTCAACAGTGCAAACAGAATCATGGATTTGAACTTCACACGTATAAACAGAATTCTCAATGGATCGCAAGCGACTGTTAAGAGTCTCATGTTCTGCACCGCTTCGCTCGAACTGTGCCGTTCTTCAGTAACATCGTCGCCGTCTCTCTCGTCATTTGACGGTATCTCGTAGCCCTTGTTAGCCCCACACCCCATCGCTGCTCAGCGCTTCAGCTGCCTTCAGTCGACGCAATCCACGCGGGGGACGGCCGGGATAATGCCGCTCTCGTCCGGAGCAATTAGCTGCTACGGCCCCGACCTTATCGGATTGGTTTACCTGCCCGGTGATAAATCGTCTCGGCAACCCTTTTCGGCCAGGTGAGGCAATTGTAGATGGCGCCTTTGCGCTTAACGCTCAAAAAACTGAGATCCTCTGTAGCATTCTGGCGGCGGAACAGGATTCCCAGCCCGTCGTCGCCGAACAATCTAGAGAATTCGTATTCACCCTTGTGTTCGCCCATAAAGTCTTCGATAGCTGTGAGCACGCCGTTGCGTGCGCCGCCCTCTTGCGTAGCCTTGGGAACCCCGCGGGAGAATCCATCACGATCTGATAATTCGCGCTGGCCCTGCACGACGCCTTTCAGTTCGCAAGTTTGGCGGTGCTCCGACGGTATCATTTCAGGTTGATAGTACATATCCCTGCGGCCCCATGGCCAGTCAACGTCATGGAGAAAGACGATGCCTCCACGACGAAGGAGGCCGCGATCGGCAATGACCTTCAGCTCATGATAGACGGTGTACCAGTTATGATCGCCATCTATCAATATGCAGTCGAAGCTGTTATGCAACCCGGGCAACACCTCAAGACTGAGCCCTCTCTTGACCGTCACTTGCGAGGTGTCGCCGAACTTCTTTTCCAGGTCGCAGTCCAGGCAGGGGTCAATGACAGTCACAGCAATGGAGGGGAGTGCAGCCAGGAGCTCTGTACTTTCTCCGAAGCTCGCACCAATCTCACATACACGAGTCCATCGCCGTTTTGCCAGGAGCGGGACGATAAATTTCTTCACGAAGGTATGCACGGAAATCTCTTCCTCGGATCTGATTTGCACTGCTTATATCTCTTTCGCGTTCTCCGGAGTCATTTCAGAGCGTGTGTACGCGCGCTTCCGTAGGAATGCACGCTCTTTCGGGCCGAGTAACACGAACCAAGTGACCAAGACATACAATGTCAGCTCGAATAAGGACGCTGTGAGCTTCAGAGGCAAGCTTATATTCAACATGTTCACGGCAAACACCGCAGCAATTGAACCGATCCCAATAAGGGTTGTCCTCGCCCGTGGCACCCTGCCCACAAACCGGTCTACCGCCCAAAAGAGGAGGACGCAGTCGACGATCACTCGAATGGTCCATGCGATTGCGGTGCCTTCAATGCCGAAATGATTCGTCAAGAGCCACACGGCCAAGAGGTAGAACGGCAGTTCGAGAAGGTGGAGCTTGCCCGTGATATCAGCACGTCCAGCGCCTTGCACCAGCGCGAAAGGCAGCGCGGCAATGCCGTTGGCGAAAACTCCAATCGACAACCACTGCATCACGCGGGTACTGTGACTGGCGATGGCCGGCCCCAGCCAGATGGTTAGGCCGTTTTGGGCGAAGATCACCATAAGCAACGTTAGAGGAAACAGCCCCAGGGCAACATACTTCACTGAGCGGCGAAATATCTCTCCTGCACGCTCACGGTCTGCTGCCAGTGCGGAAGAGAACGCGGGAAACAAGACCCCGACAATCGCCATGGGAAGAATCAGCACCTTCGTGACAATTTCAAAAGGAATGGCATAGTATGCCACGGCGGAAAGTGACAACAACATGCCGACCAGGAAGCGATCCAGGTAGGCCATGACCGGAGAAACAATATTGGACACAGTCATCCACGCACCGAAGCTGAACAACATGGGAAGGATGTTTTTATCGATCACGATGCCGCGGAGGAGGAACGGCATGTCGCGCAGCGCCAGACAAGCGTAAACGAACCAGAACATAATTCGCGCAATCACCAGAATGCCGATCACTGCAGTCAGGTCCTTCGACCAAGGCAACACAAGCAGAGGAGCGGCGAATGTAGCAATTCCCATTGGCACGCGCACGACATTGATGATTCCGAACTTTTGTCGCGCCTCGAGTATCCCGCGGAACCCCGCGGTGCTGATCACAAAGGGAACCGACAAACTCAGTAAATAGAATCCTCTTGTGGCCTCAACCTGAAGCGCGTGCGGCGTCTTCAGCAAGTCGTGAACGAGCACAGGTGACAACAGAGCAAGCACAATCGCGCCCAGGATTCCCAACGCCCCCATGAGCAGATTCGTTGTCCAGATGATCGCGTGGAGTTCATGGTCGCCCCCGGTGGCAAGTTTCTGTGCGACCAAATTGGTCATGGCCCGGCCTAGCCCAAGATCGAATAAGCTGAAGTACCCAACGACCACCCAGGCAATTGTCAATGCGCCAAATCGATCCGTTCCGAGCGCATGAATGAGCCGGGGGATCGCAAAGAGGCCGACCGCCATCGGCGAAATCTGGCCAACAATGTTCCAGATCGTATTGCGAGCCAGCAACGACCCGCTGGTCAGCCTCCTGACCTCGGTGTGCGTAGCCGCCTCTGTTGGGACGACAGATATCTGATTTGATTTGTCCGTTATGATGCCACCATTGTTTCTTCGAAAACTCATCCCAGATCCTTGATCGTCCCGTAAGAGGTCAACGCCTCTTCAGGCTGCGCTCGATTTTCTTATGGCCAAGGCTCGATTGAGTTCCGCGAACTTTGCAGCCGCATCGGGATTCTCTTTTATGCGGTTGAGGCTGGCCTGAACCAGTACTAGAAAGGTCGCAAAGAAGAACCCCAAGGCGGTGGCGCAGATAACGATGAGTAAGCGCTTAGGGAAGGATCGTTTGTCGGGGGGGATTGCTGGATCCACCACTTGTATCAGCGCACCCTGTTTGGCCTCGTCCAGCTTGGCGATCTCGAACTGTCGAGCCAGAATCTCGAAGATGGTCTCGTTGTACTTGACGTCGCGCAGCTTTCGGACGTATGCGAGACCCACCGCGGGAACCCGTCCTTTGGGGACCAGGAGATCACCGCCGGTATTCTCTTCGGAGCCGCCCATTTTTGCCAACTGTGCGCGCATACCCTCCAGCTCCCGCTGCGCCTGCACCAAGCCGGCGTTTTCGCCGGCTGCATACGTCTGCATTCCCCGAATCTGCACTTCCCGCGCTGTGATCTGCGCACGGAGTGATGCGGCCGATCCGATCAAGACGCGCGTCTGGCTGTCGAGATGGATCATTCCTGTGGTTTGTTCTGTTTGCTTAAGGGCTTCTTCGGCTTTGGCAAGATTATCCTTCGCCTGTTCAAGCTCTCGCTCGAAGAAGAGTCTGCGCTGCGAGGCTTCGGTGATGGCGAGATGTTGAGATAGGATGCGAAATTGATCCACATAGCCGTTGGCGAGTTCGGCAGCGCGTCCAGGGTCGCTATCCTCGACCGAAATATGAATCAGGCCATCCTTGCCCCTGCCATCGACGGTCGCACGTTTTTCGAAGGTCTTACGCGCATCGGAAACATACCGCTTGTGATACTCCTGCATCAAGCCGAAGCGCTGGATCATAGCTTCTTCAACAGTGCGGCTTTTGAACATTGCAACGAACATGTCGTTTGGGTTCTTGAGGCCGAGACCACCACCAGCCAGAGCAGCCATAGCACCAAGGTTGCCGAGCTGGGGGGCCAGTGCGGCGCCCATGGAGGAGCTCCGCTCCGGGGGCATAAGGGTCAGTGTCGCAGTGTAGCGCTTGGGAAGGATAAACGAAATGAAGATTGCGACGATTGCGAAGACTGCCGTCACCCATAGGATCATGCGTTTCTGCTCGGCAAGAACAATCAGAACATCCAGCAGGAAAATCTCATCGTCATCCTTTGTACCTTGTCCGGCGGCTTGCGGCGCCAGAGCAGGATTGGCGTGCTCTTGAGGTTCGGAAAGCGAATCATCTGGAGGCATGTATTCCTGCCGGAGCTCGAATTTTATAGCCTTTCTGCTTCTATTCTACAGGCAGAAACCTTACTTGCTGCCTATTGCGGGCCGGGACCGTCAACAGACCATTCAAAGGCAAGGGCCTGTCAGCATTGTCACTGCACGACCGGCTTCCACGGTTCTCAATTAGAGGACCAATCGTGGTGAACGGAGACGCGTGATGGGAGCAAGTCAAGCGGGGACTTTGAGAAATGACATACCCAGAATAGCTGAATCATGTGCCGAGGCGCAATGGACTTGGCCGGTGTGCCGGCTCAGCAAATTCGGACAGGGGTTTAAGTGGAAGTTCTTTTCGCCCGCGGCCTGGATGGCTGGGGAGAGGAGAGCAGATGAGCAGACGTCCTCGGCGTCCTGCGCAAGTACAGGTAATGAACATACGCAAAAACGGCCCGGCGGCTTGGCCGGGCCTTTCCATTTGCTTCCGCCAGGTCTTCTTATGCCAGAAGACGTTTCACTTTCTCATCGATCACTTCCTGGGGAACATACCCGACCACCTGGTCGGTCACCTTGCCGCCCTTAAAAAACAGCAGCGCGGGAATGCCGCGAATTCCATAACGCGACGGTGTGGCGCCGTTTTCGTCCACATTCACCTTGGCCACCTTCAGTCTGCCCGCATACGTCGCAGCCATGCCATCCACTATCGGTCCAATTGCCTTGCACGGGCCGCACCAGACGGCCCAGAAATCCACCAGAACCGGCTGCTCACTGCGCAGCACTTCCTGGTCGAACGTTGCATCGCTTACTTCAAGCACTCCGGAACCTGACATGATCCTCCTTACGGCTATTGCCCTCTTACGAGTGTACCTTCAACCCCGCTTCCATAAGATGCGGTAGCCGTCACCAAAGTCGCAAGCTGTGCCTGCAACATAGCGGCAATAATCGAACCAACACTTCGACTCTGAGGGAATAGGAAAACATGCCTCTTAACGCGTCGCCGTCAAACCCGAGGAGCAAACAGAAGCGCCCGGATCCCCAAAGGACCACGGGCGCTAGAGCAGCCCTCCCCCAGAACTGCCCACGCAGCGAATCTAGGAGTTTTTGGGCCGAATAGCAAGGAATCTTAGGTAACGCTGAAAGTAATCACTAACGGGTGACTGTCGAGAAAGTAAACGGGCTGAGGCGGATTTTGCCCTATGAATAACGGTGCCCATGGCTTCCGGATACGCTCTTTCGCTACCGAAGAAACATATCGCTAACACAACAGTTGTAGATGATTCCTGCGGGAGGAAGAAGACAAAAGCCCGGGCCTGAAGGCCGTGCAAATTCGCGTCTTTTCCGGGGGTTAAAACCCCCGGCTCCCTCCGAATTCGGCGATCTCCAACTGTAGTACTAATCTGCAGTGCGAACTTGTCCCGAAACCAGAGGAGCCACTGCCAATTGGCTCGCCCCGGTGGGCAAGAAGCGGCAGACAAGGAGCTCAGGAGCTGGAAGGCCCGCGAGTGCGTCGCGAATCGCCGCCGAGGCCTCCACCACGCTCAATTCACTGCCGGTGATCACCAGGACGGAAGGTCCGGCCCCGCTGAGCGCCACGCCGAGAATCCCATGTTTTCCCGACAGCGGCAGCAGGCGCGCCAATTGCGGGCAAATGGCTGAACGGTAGGGCTGGTGGATGGAGTCTCTCATGGCGATGCGAAGCAGATCGGTTCGGGCTTGGGCAAATGCCAGCCCCAACAAGGCGACGGATTGAATGTTGGCCACAGCATCGGCGCGGGAATAGCTTTCCGGAAGCATTGCGCGGGCCTGGCTGGTCGCTAGCGGCTCCGTGGGAAGTACGACAATGGCTCGCCAGTCCGCTGGTGGCACGACTTGCGCCACATGCACCTTGTTGCCTTCAAAGGCTGCGGTGACAAACCCACCCAGCCAGCAAGCCACAGCGTTATCCGGATGGCCCTCGAGGACGCATGCCTCGTCCATGATGCGCTCTGAGCTCCAGCCAAGGTTGCCGAAATGAACGGCGAGGGCAATGGCTGCCAGCCGGCCCGCAGCCGACGACCCGCAACCCATTCCCAGAGGGATGTCGTTGACCATGCGAATGGTCAGCGGAACGACTGGCTTCCTGCTCTCCCTGAACAGCCGTCTGTAAATGCCGATGATCAGGTTGTTATCAACATGCGAACACCTTTCCCGGTCGCGGCCTGAGGCAACAATCGAAAACTCCCGTGCCGGCTCGGCCTCGATCTCCAAAAAGAAGTCGAGGGCCACAGCGGCGGCGTCGAAGCCCGCTCCGAGGTTGGCGGAGGTTGCCGGCAAACGAAGCCGCAGAGTTCCAGCGCTTCCCCTTTTGTCGCTCATCTCGTTCTGCCCTTAAGCGCCGCCAGCACTGCGGCAGGTGTTGCGTCCGTGGCCACCGCATTTCTCCGCAGGCCGTCGATCTCCGTCTCCAGACCCGCGCTTTCGTCTGCGTTCAACAGGGTGCCCCGATGGAAGTCGATAGTGTAATCCGCGTCCTTCAGCGTGTGGCCGGTCAAAACCAGGACAACCGTTTCTGCAGGAGAAACCGCACCCCGGGCGAGAAGCTTCTTCAGCCCCGCCAGTGTAACCGCAGAGGCCGGCTCGCAGCCGAGGCCTTCTGACCCCAATTCAGCCTTGGCGATGGCAATCTCAGCTTCGGTTACATCCAGGCACCAGCCGCCCGTATCCTGTATGACGCGCGCAGCCTTGCGCCACGAGGCGGGATTGCCGATGCGGATGGCCGTAGCCCGCGTGTGCGCTTGCATGGGTTCCAGGGACGCGCCGTGGTTGGCAGCCAAACTGCGCACCAGTGGGTTTGCCCCGGCCGCCTGGATCACCGAAATGCGCGGCATGCGCGCGGTTAGTCCCAACTCGTGCAGCTCGCGAAATCCCTTGCCCAGCGCCGAGCTGTTGCCCAGGTTCCCGCCGGGAACAATCAGATGGTCCGGGACATTCCAGTCCAACGCTTCGGCGATTTCGAAAGCCGGGGTCTTCTGCCCCTCAAGCCGGTAGGGGTTCACTGAGTTCAGCAGGTAGATGGGGGCTTCCTTCACAATTTGCGTCAGCAAGCGGAGGCAGCCGTCGAAATCGGCCTTCAACTGGCAGGTGACAGCACCGTAGTCCATCGCCTGAGAAAGCTTTCCCCACGCGATCTTGCCTTCGGGAATCAGTACCAGACTCTTCAATCCGGCACGAGCGGCATAGGCAGCCATCGCAGCCGAAGTATTTCCCGTGGAAGCGCAGGCTACCCACTCGAAGCCGCGTTCACGGGCCACACTCATGGCCGCCGTCATGCCCGTGTCTTTGAATGAGCCCGTCGGGTTCATGCCCTGGTGTTTTGCGAAAAGCTGGTCTATTCCCAGTGCCTTGGCGGCACGCGTCAGCGGATAGAGCGGCGTGTTGCCTTCGCGCAGCGTAACCACATTGCCAAAGCTGTCCAGGATAGGCAGCAATTCTCGGAAGCGCCAGACACCCGAGTGGTCAAGCGCCTCAGACGAGCAGCGGCGCTCCCGCCACAGCCACTTCAGCGCGCCGGGGTTGGGACGGTCAGGGCCCTTGCGCTGACCCCAACCGGGATAATCCACCTCAAACAGGTCACCGCACTCCACACAGCGGAAGTCCGGCTGGGCTTGGGCCCCGGAGATTCGCGCCCCGCATCCGAAACAGCGCAACTGGTGCAAGTTGTCGTTCATATCTGGTGTTAGCCTACCAGTGCAAGCCGGATTTTGCCGAAGGCTGGAGATCCCCCGTGTTCAACCGTTCGATTCTTTGCTTCCTCGGACTTTTGTGTCTGGCGCCTTTATGCGCGCAGACGCCGCTTCGCGTGGCCGCAGCGGCCGATCTTGAGCCTGTCCTGCCTCCCCTTCTGGAACAGTTTCGCCAAGCCACAGGCATCCGCGCGGAAGCCACGTTCTCTGCATCGGCGGTATTGGCTGCGCAGATTCAAAACGGCGCGCCGTTCGACCTTTTTCTCTCGGCGGATCTCGGATATCCCAAACGGCTCATTGATGCCGGCTTGGCCGACGCAGCCGGCACTGCCGATTCCTCCACGCCGATTGTCTACGCGAAAGGTACCCTGGTGCTTTGGGCGCGCAAAGACTCATCCCTGCCTCCCCCGTCGCTGGATCTGTTGCGCAACGCCGGCCTCAAGAGGCTGGCCGTCGCCAACCCAGAGCGCGCCCCCTACGGCCGGGCAGCGGTTGCCGCGCTCACCAGGCTCAAGCTCTACGACGCGCTCAAGCCTCGCCTGGTGACCGCCGAGAACATCTCCCAAGCGGCGCAATTTGTCGACTCCGGCAACGCCGATGCCGGGCTCATCTCACTCACCTCAGCCCTCACGCCCCGTCTTGCGGCAAATGGCGCGTATTTCGTCATCCCGCGCGACCTCTATCCCCCCATCGAACAGGGAGCAGTTATCGTCAGCAAAACAACGCAGCGTGCGGCAGTTCACAAACTGCTCGACTTCCTGCTCTCAGCCAATGTGCAGGCTCAACTTGCCAAAAGCGGTCTCACCCCTGTTCATTAACCTTTTCCCGTCCATTGCAGATTGGGCGGCAAACATCAAACCTCAACTGTAGTCCGTTCACGGGATTCAATGGACTGGCAAGCGTTCGCCCTGACACTCAAGCTGGCCACAGTCACCACGGCCATTCTGCTGGCAATGGCGGTGCCGCTGGCGGCGCTGCTGGTGCTGGGGCGCAGCCGTTGGCTGGCAGCCCTGGAGGCGCTCGCGGCACTGCCTCTGGTGTTGCCGCCTACCGTACTCGGATTTTTTCTGTTGGTCCTTCTCGGGCCTCGCACCGCCATTGGCCGCGGGATCACTTCCCTGCTCGGCCATCCGCTCGCCTTTTCGTTTGTGGGGCTCGTGGTCGGCTCCGTCATTTACAGCCTGCCCTTTGCCCTGCAGCCGCTCGTGGCTGGATTCGCCGCGATTGACTCGGCCCTGGTTGACGCTGCGCGCCTGCTGGGCGCCGGACCAGCGAGGCTCGTCTTCAGCCTTCTCGTTCCTCTGGCTCGCCGCTCGCTGGTAGCTGCGGCGGTACTCAGTTTCCTGCACACTGTGGGCGAGTTTGGAGTAGTCCTCATGCTGGGCGGCGATATTCCCGGCGCCACCCGCACCCTTTCCATCGTCTTGTACAACCAGGTGGAGAACTTCGACTACGCCGCCGCCAATCGCACGGCGGCCATCCTGCTGGCGCTGAGCGTGGTAGCCCTTGCCGCGATCTATGCCGGTGGAAGGCGAAGCGGAGGGCGCTATGCTTGAACTCGTCCTCAATGCACAGCGGGGCAGCTTTCGTTTACAGGTGGCGTGCAGCTTTGCCTCCGATTGGACTGTGATTTTCGGACATTCAGGCGCGGGCAAAAGCACACTGCTGCGCCTGCTGGCCGGCCTTGATCGCGCAGAGGGTACTCGGATTGCTCTTGACGGCTGCCTTTTCACAGATTCAATCAACGGCGTGTGGCTCAAACCCGGTCATCGAAGAACCTCTCTTGTCGCGCAGCAGTCCGCGCTCTTCCCTCACCT
>PLZC01000410.1 GCA_003151985.1 Acidobacteriaceae bacterium | reverse complement strand
GATATCTCGACCACGCAGATCTACACGCATCTGGCGCTGGGCCGGCTCAAGGCAGTCCACCGTTTGCACCACCCGCGCGCAACGCGAAAGCACGAGGATTTTGCCGCTCCTCCCAATCGTCATCGGGGTCTGCATCTGGTGGCGATTTCTCAATCGAAGACCAGCCCTTCCGGCGCCCCGAAAGAGGAGACGGAATGAGCGCATCTGCCGGGCCCGTGCATGTTTCGCCTTTGCACTCGATGGTCCAGGATTATCTGAGCGTATTGGCGAATGAACGCGGCGCTTCGGCGCACACGTTGCGTGCATACCAGCGCGAGTTGCATGCATTTGCGGCTTTCATCGCCGCGACATACGGCAAAGAGCAAAGCGTCAGCTGTATCGAGCACACGCACATTCGCGCCTACCTGGGTACGCTTTATGAGCGCGGACTCTCCAACGCCTCAGCCGCGCGGGCATTGGCGGCCATTCGCAGTTGGTTCAAGTGGCTGGCGCGCGCGGGCCACCTCAAAAAGAACGTCGCCTCGCTGGTGGCCACGCCTAGGCTTCCCAAACATCTGCCCCGTGTCCCCTCCATCGAGCAAATGAACCGTGTAGTGGAATCGGTGCGCGACGATGCCGCAAGCTGGCCGGCGCGCGACACTGCAATTCTGGAATTGCTCTATGGCTGCGGACTCCGCAACGCAGAGTTGACCGGGCTGAATCTTGAAGACATTCATTGGGCGAACGAGGCGATTCTCGTGCGCGGCAAAGGCCAAAAGCAGCGCTACGTACCGTTGGGAGATGCAGCCGCCGTGGCTTTGCGGAATTATCTCAAGGAGCGCTCGGCACTGTTGGCGGCCGGTTCCGGGATCAACAGTTTCAAGACGCCGGCCTTGCTGATTAATCTCCAGCTTCGCGGCCTGGGCAAGCCGGGCGGCGAGGCGCGGCTCACCACTCGCAGTGTTGCCCGCATCGTAAAGCGCATCGCGATCTTGCGCGGCCTCTCCGCTGACGTGCATCCGCACACATTGCGTCACGCCTTTGGCACGCATTTGCTCGAGGAAGGAGCCGACCTGCGCGCCATCCAGGAACTGCTGGGCCACGAGCGGCTTTCAACAACCCAGAGATATACCCAGTTGAACACCGCACAACTGGAAAAGGTCTACGACAAGACGCATCCACGGGCCCTCTAAGGTGGTCGCAGAACCGATGGTTGTTATGTGATAACATTGTTATCACGTGGGGGAGTCATGCTGACGACCATTCGGCGGTTGGGAAACTCGCAAGGGATTCTGATTCCCAAGCCGCTGCTAAAACAGGTGGGGTTGGAAGATCAGGCGGAGATGCTGGTTGAGGGAGATGCGCTGGTGCTGCGCCGGCCCAAACCTTCACCACGTAGCGGCTGGGCTGAGGCCAGCAGACACCTGGCAGCCAGAGCTGATGACGCTTTAGTCCTGCCGGAGTTTGCCAATGAAGCCGATGCCGACCTCAAATGGTGAAGCCTGGGTTAGTTCGGCGTGGACAGATATGGCTGGTCAACCTCGACCCCACCATCGGCAGTGAAATCCAGAAGACTCGTCCCTGTGTCGTGATCTCTCCGCCGGAAATGCACGATCATCTACGCACCGCGATCGTCGCGCCAATGACCACTGGAAGCCACCCGGCGCCTTTTCGCATCGCCGTCAGACATGCCGGAAAGCACGGACTGATTCTGCTGGATCAGATCCGCGCCGTCGACAAGAAGAGGCTTATAAAGCGCGTCGGAACGATCTCCCCGGTTACTCTCAAAGCTACCTTGTCCGCGCTCGCCGAAACTTTCGCGGAGTAACCGCGGGACCTAGGTCTGAGTTGCCGGTTAGAAGCTGATCTTCCGTTTCGGAAACCAGGTTAGCTGGAACGTTGTATTCGTCACCGTCTGCTGCCCGGACATGTAGATGGGCGCCTTCCATCTTTCATACCCAAAGTTTCCGTTGATCTCGAAGTCCTTGCCCAGGCGTTTGACCACCTGAAAGTTGATGTCGTTCAGGGTGGTCCCGCCGGAGATAAAGTCCTTGGCCGCCTTCTGGTTCCGCACCGACACCTGGAACCACTCGTTGCCGCTGAAGTGGTAAGTCATCCAAGCCTGGCCTCCCTTATCCTCGCGGCCAATCCAGTCGCCGAACAGGACGCCCTGGTTCGTGTAGCCCTGTTTCTGGACGGATTCAAAGTACATAAAGTGGCCGCCCTGGCTCGTCCTGATTCCTGGATCGGTGGACACAGCTTCGACGCGCAGGTCCAGTTTGGCGATTCCCGGCACGTGCGAAAGATAAATGCCGGGACGGATGGCGGCACGCCGCGGTGCGTCGATCGGAGACACATCGTCGTGCACCTCAGAATCGCTGTAAAGTGTGAGCCAATTGCGCACGAAAGGAAGACGGTAAGAGAAATCAAACGCGCCGAAGCGGGCGCCGGGGTCCGATGGGCTGAACTTGATCACCGAGCCGGGGGCGGTCAAGCTGAAGAAACTCCTCAAAAAGGTATGGAGAGTAATGGGCTCATGTCCCTTGCCTCCCCAGATCACGGTGCGCTCGAATCCGAATTCAAGGTTCTCTGTGGGCCGGAAGCTGATCTTCTCCAAATGCGTCCAGGGAGCCCCGGGATTGATTACGTCGGGCTGGCCGGTCACTTTCGGCCCGACAATTGGGATGTACGTATGGCCCTTCAGTGAGCCGATCAGAAAATCGTAGCGGAAGGGGCCGGTCAGCCTGGAGAGTAGCGGAACGCTCAGGGGTTCAATACGGTTGATGCGGAAGGAGTAGATATTTTCAGCGTTGTTCGAATAGGCCATGCCTCCGCCCAATCCGGGGCCAAGCCACTCGTCCTGTTTTCCGAACGACACAACGTGATTGAGCAACTGCGCGGAGACATAAGCCTCCATTACGCGCATTTTGGTGGTGGCCGCAATCGGCCCCAGCGGAATGGTCGCCTGGTTGTATGGCAGATTCGTGACCGGGTTGATGAACAGAATCTCGTCTCCCGTTGAGAGTGTTTGAGCCAAAGCCGCGGAGTAGCCGGTTGCCGAGGGCGCACCCTGGAACTCGCCGCGCGCGTAAAGCAGGAACGGCCCGGCCGCCGCATAGCCGCTGGCGCCGGTGTAATTATCGAACCCGTTGGAGTACGGCCGGCCGTAGTCATTGATAATCGTCGACCCCAGGTGATAACTGTCGCGCAACGGTGTGCCGCTCAGGGCGCGAGCGATGGTGTAAACCGACTCGACGCGCGAATTGCCCTCATGCGCCAGGCATGGCCCCTGCGTGTCAATGCGCACTTCTCGCGACAAGGCATCATACAGATCCTGCGCTTCGTCTGTGGTTGCTCCGGGATCGGCGTCCTGAATAATGGCGCTGGCATCCTCCAGCATGTGGCTCAGGCTGGCGCGGGTCCACGGACGCATGCCCAGGTAAACATGGTCCACAAAACCCAGCGAGTAGAGACGCAACACCGCCGGGTAGACCCAACTGTCGACAGGAATATAAGGCGAACCGAGCGTAGAGGGCTCGCACGGGGCCGCGGGAGGGCCCGATTTGTGGCCGAACTTATGCTCGCCGGCCGATGCGCCCCCATCCGGCGCTCCAGGTTGTTCGGCAAACGCAAAACGGGCAGAAGCGAGGAGAAGCCCCAACAGGGTCAAGTGCCGGAAAACAGAAATTATGGCTACACGTCCGCTCACGTTCATTCCCTCACTTTATCATCGGGGCTTCCAGGCTGATGCATGAAACTGCTCCCCAGCGCTCCCCAGCGGCAGCAGATTCCCGGTACTTAGTTGGATGCGCCTGACTAATAGCTCATTAATCGCGTAGCGGCTTCCACGATTTTGTCCACCGAAGGCAAATAGAATTTCTCCAGTGGCGCCGAAAAAGGAATTGCCGGAACGTCCGGGGCCGCCAGCCGCATGATGGGTGCGTCAAGGCAGTCGAACGCCTCTTCGGCCGCGATAGCCGCGATTTCCGCGCCGATGCCCAATGTGCGGTGATCCTCGTGGACAATGAGGAGCCTGCCGGTCTTCGCCAGCGACTCAAGAATGGTGTCTTTGTCCAGAGGATTCAATACGCGGAGGTCTACCACCTCCACCTCGACGCCTTTCTCGGTCTTCAGTCGCTCGGCCGCCTGCAATGAAAGCTGAAGCGTCCAGCCATAGCTGACAAGTGTCATGTCCTTGCCGGCCCTGCGCACCGCGGCTTTGAACAAGTCGGTAACAAAGTCCATATCGTCGGGCAACTCTTCTTTGATCGAGCGGTAGAGCTTTTTGTGCTCGAAGAAGATCACCGGATCATCCTGGCGAATGGCCGCCTTCAGCATCCCCTTCGCATCCGCAACCGTCCCCGGCGCGACCACCACAAGTCCGGGCTCGTGAGCGAACCAAGTCGTGTTGGTCTGCGAGTGATAAAGGCCGCCCCCCACGCCTCCCCCGTAGCAAACTCGCAGCGTGAATGGGCAGGTTTGCGAGCCGCCGGAGCGATAGCGGAGCTTGGCGGCCTGTTGTGTGATAGCATCCATCGCCGGTGTGATGAAATCGACAAACTGAATCTCGGGAACAGGCCGCAAGCCGGCCATGGCGGCTCCGATGGCCGCGGAAATGATGATCCCCTCGGCCAAGGGCGTATCCATCACTCGCTCCGCGCCGAACTCCTGGTAGAGCCCCTTGGTGGCCTTGAAGACGCCGCCCTCGACGCCCACGTCTTCGCCTAG
This sequence comes from Acidobacteriaceae bacterium, assembly GCA_003151985.1. Classification (GTDB taxonomy): domain Bacteria; phylum Acidobacteriota; class Terriglobia; order Terriglobales; family Acidobacteriaceae; genus Telmatobacter. The sequence goes on along the minus strand of PLZC01000410.1, from coordinate 8,989 downwards.
AATGAAGACCCGCTCGTCGCGCCGCATCTCTTCTTCAAGCGCCTGGGTGATTGCTCCGATATACGTCAGCAATGCCATTTAAATTTGTTTCCTCGAAATGCCCGTTCGATTTCCCGCTAATTTGGCGTTTCAGTACTTCGGTGTCCAAACCTTCGGGTTCATCACTCTCTCCCGGATGCTGAACGAATAGACGTGGTCGAGCGCCTCCACTCCTTCAGGGAATGGCGACTTCTCTGCCGCTTCGATCGCCGCGTCCAGCTCTTTGTTAAATCCAGCGGCGATCTTCAGCTTCAAATCCTCGGTATAAAGGCCCTTGCCGGTCAGGTATTTCTCCATGTTCAGGATTGGGTCGTAGGCCTTCCACTTCTCCACTTCTTCGGCGGGGCGATACTTGCCGGGGTCGATCTCCGAGTGGCCGTACCAGCGGTAAGTTTTGCACTCGATGAGGGTTGGTCCGGAACCGTTGCGCGCGCGGGCGATGGCTTCGCTGGCCACACGATAGACAGCCACTACATCGTTGCCGTCCACCGTGATGCCGGGAAAGCCGTAGGCCTGGGCTTTCACTGCGAGGTCCTCGACCTTGGTCTGCAGCTTCATGGTCACCGACTCGGCCCACAGGTTGTTCTGGCACACGAAAACGATGGGCAGATCGTGAACCCCGGCGAAGTTCAGCGCCTCGTGCCAAAAGCCCAGCGAGGTGGACCCATCGCCTGAGAAGGCCATGGCGATGTATTTGTTCTTTTTCATCTTGTTGGCCAGGGCGACGCCGGTGGCGATGGCAAGCTGCGCGGCAATCGTCGACGAGGGCGTAATTACGTTAAGGGGCGCATAGCCCATGTGCGCCGGCGACGAGCGCCCTTTGTCGGGGCTGTCGGCGCGGGCATAGAGTTGCGAAAACATCTTGTCCAGGGGCGCGCCCTTGATGAAGTTGGTAATGAAGTCGCGATGCGAAGGCCCTACCGTGTCCTCGGGCAGCAGGCCGATGGCTGTGCCCACCACTGATGCCTCCTGACCGATGGCAGCGTAGTAGTTGCCGGAAAACTTGCTTTGCTTGAAGAGGATACGAATGCGCTCCTCCATCATGCGGCATTTCAGCATGGTCGCATAGAGCTCGACGAGCCTCTCGTTGGAAATGAGCGAGAAGCTCTTCTTGCCGTCCGGCGCCACAGCAGCAACCGGTTTTTCCTTGCTCTTGGTCGTCATATCCGCTCGGGAAACCTCACCATTTGCTGTGATTGTAAACGGGCCGCTAAAAAGATCGTCCGCTCTACGTCGAGTAGTCCGCATTGATGTGGATGTACTCGACGGTCAGATCGGTGGTCCAGAAGGTACACGTGCCCGACCCCTGGTGAAGTTGGATGCCGATGGAGAATTCAGGCTGCGCGATATACGCGTGGGCCGCGGTCTCGTCGAACTCCGGCGCTCGGCCGCCATTCACACAAATAGCCAGGTCGCCGAATTGAATGTCAATGCGATCTGGGTCGATCTCGGCGCCCGAGTAGCCGATCGCTGCAACCAATCGGCCCCAGTTGGGGTCTGCGCCCGCCCAGGCGGTCTTGACGAGTGGAGAGTGCGCGATGGCCTTGGCCACGCGCAGTGCGTCGGCATCGTTGGCGGCGCCCTTAATACGCAGCTCGACCACATGTGAAATGCCTTCGCCGTCTGCTACGATCTGGCGAGCAAGCGAGGTGCAGACGTCGTTGAGCGCGGTGGAGAATTCGCGATTGTCCGCTGTGATGGCGGCCCCGCTGGCCCCGGATGCCAGCAGCAGAACGGTGTCGTTTGTCGATGTGTCGCCGTCCACCGAAATTCGGTTAAAACTGACTTCGATGGCCTGGCGCAGGTAGCCGTCCAGTGTCGCCGGCTGCATTTGGGCGTCGGTCAGGATGTAGACCAGCATCGTGGCGTGAGGAACAAGCTGCGGGTGAATCATGCCGGAGCCTTTGCAGGCCGCGGCGATGCGAACCTCCCGCTTCGCGCCGTCCGGGCCCGCAACGTCGAAATGCGCGAAGGCCGTCTTCTCAACCGTATCGGTTGTGAGAATGGCCTGGGCGAATGCCTGGAAATGGTCGAACTCCCCGCCCAGTGAACCAGCCATGCCAGGCAGGGCGGCGATTAATTTTTCCGCCGGGAGAGGAACGCCGATGATTCCCGTAGAGGAAGGGAAGACCTCTTCCGGAGGGCAGCCGAAAAGCCGGGCAGCGGCGGCGCAGGTAGCGCGCGCGGCGTCGAGGCCGGCCTGGCCCGCGGCGCAGTTGGCGTTGCCGGCATNNGGCCGCGGAATCGGCCACGATCAGTGCAAAATCGGTACGGCCGCTGGCCTTCAGCCCGGCCTTGGCCGCGGCAAAGCGAAAGCCGCGTGGAATCACGAACTCGGAGACGTCGGCGATTTCGGGCGTTTCAGTCATGGGTGTCAACCCATTTAATCTAGCAGGTAAGCGAGGATGGGATGACGGAGAGCCGGGCGGAATTAGTGGAGATTCCTGATCGCAGCAACGCAACAGAGACCCAGTTTCTTGAGCTGCGCCACGTGAATGTTGCGCGCGGCGATCGGGTCGTGCTGCACGACATCGACCTGACCATCCGCGCCGGCGAGCACGTCGCGATTCTGGGGCCCAATGGCTGCGGAAAATCAACCCTGATTCTCGCCATGACCTGTCAGATCTATCCGATCTTTGCGCCGGGAATGTCGGTCCGTATCTTCGGCCGCGAGCGCTGGGACTTGACCCAGTTGCGCAAGCACTTCGGTGTCGTAGGCGCGGGTCTCATGGGTTCGGACCTTCCCGGCGAGCGGACCGCCGTCACAACCGGCCTCGACGCGGTCGTCGCCGGATTCTTCTCCGCCTCGACGCTATGGCCCAATCTTCATGTCACCCCGGAGATGCGCGAACGGGCCAGGGAAGCCCTGGAGCGCATGGAGGCCCAGCACCTCGCCGAGCAACTTGTCGGTGAAATGTCGGCAGGCGAGAAGCGGCGCATCTTGATCGCCCGGGCTCTGGTGCACCGGCCGCGGCAGCTACTGCTTGACGAGCCCTCGAATGCTCTGGATCTGGCGGCGCAGCGCGAGCTGCGCNNCGCATCACCTGGGCGACATTCTGCCCGAGATTGAGCGCGTCATCCTCATGAGCGCAGGCCGCATCGTCGGTGACGGCCCGCGCGAACAATTGCTGACCGCCCCCAAGCTGAGCGAGTTGTTCTCGACGCCCGTCCGCATCGGCCGCGACGAGGAGTGGCTGCATAGCTGGTGAAAGATCTCATCGCTTGTGCCCTGTAACAGGGCACGACTTCTAAGCCTGTCCTGAGCGCAGCCGAAGGATGCCGATAACGCCAATAAAATCAATGGGCTTTAGCCCCTGCGGGACGTTCTTCAGGATTCCTTCTTTTGAATCAAGCCTTCTCTCGCGGCCCGTCGCCTATCGAACCGCCAAGCACTTACACTAGACAATCATCAAAAATCGTTGACCAACCGGAGACGGCTGCGTGCGCATTTGGCACTAAGTTTCAACCCGGGACCCACCCTCTTTCGCAAAAAAGACCCCTCTTGACGCGGAGCCGATGGAGGCATAAATTAACGGCACACGGGAAAGGAGGTTGATCCAGCCTGATGCAAAAAGATTATTCGAGTTGTTTCGTACGTGAGGTGACTGAGGCCTAGGGCATCGCGCCCCAGACCACAGGTTTGCCTGGGCGAAAAGCATCTCGCCCCGGCACCGCTGGCGCCTTCACTACAAACGCAGCCTTGGCAGCGATTCGCAGGCTGGCGATTTTTCCATACGAGCGACGCTATATTTCGCCGTGGAGCCCGCCTTAGCGGGTATCGCCTCAGAACGATCGCGGCAGAGGAGAAAAAGCGGTTGTGAATTCGCCTTGGCACTCGCGGCAGCGCGATGGCCTTAGTCCAATAACCACAGATCACCGGCGACGGCCTGGGCAATGCGCCTAGGCCGCCGTTGCGTTTGGGGGAAGTTTCCTTGTACCTGGAGCACCTGATCGCGCAGAAACACACCGTCTCGCGGGCCGCCAATCCCCGTTGTGTGCCGGGAAACGCGCACGTGGTTTACACTCAGGAAAATGCGGGTGTTCGGAATAGACTGCGGGACCGAGGTGACCGGCTTTGGCGTCGTTGAGTCGGACGACTCCGCCAGGGAGCCGCGCCTTATCTGCCTGGCGAAGGGGGTCATCCGCTTGGCCAAGACCAAAACCCTGCCCGTGCGCCTGGAGCAGGTCTTTCGCGAGTTGACCGCCGAGATGGTACGTTGGCGCCCGGAAGTTGTCGCCATCGAAGAGGTATTTTACTCGGTGAACGCCAAGTCCGCGCTTAAACTGGGACAGGTGCGCGGTGTAGCGCTGCTGGCGGCTGCATGCCAGGGGTTGCCCGTGGCCGAATACGCGCCGCTCAAAATCAAGTCCAGCGTGGTGGGCTACGGGTTGGCCAAAAAGGAACAGGTGCAGTTCATGGTGGCGCGGCTGCTGCAGCTCTCTGAGTTGCCGCAGTCGGCGGATGCCGCCGATGCGCTCGCGGTGGCCATTTGCCACATTCATACCGCCCAGACCCTCATTTTGCAGGGGGCCCGATGAAGCTGGCCGCACTGGTACTGGCGACGGCCTCGCTGGCGCTGCCGGCGCATGGGGAGCCCGCCAGCGTCTTCCAGGTCGACTACTCCAATCCCGATCTCGCGCCTTCGCACTGGGTCTTGACAATCCATCCCGACGGAACTGGCCACTTCCAATCCAGGAGCGACCGGGCGCCCACCCTTGAAACACCCCAGATTAACCCGCCGAATGTGGATCGCGATATCCGGCTCAGCGAGGAATTTGTCGAGCATGTTTTTCAAACCGCGCAAAACCGAAAGCTGTTCAAGCCAAATTGCGAGAGCCACCTGAAAGTGGCCTTCCAGGGATGGAAGAGGCTTACCTACAGCGGGCCGGAAGGCAAAGTTGTCTGCGAATTCAATTACGCCCGGGACAAAGAGATTCAATCGCTGGGCGATTCGCTTGTTTCCGTGGCCACGACTATCATTGAAGGCGCCAAGTTGGAGACGCTTCTACAGCATGATCGTCTCGGCTTGGACAAGGAAACCGAGTACCTGCTTGAGGCCACGAACGATGGGCGCGCACAGCAAATATATGCGATTCAGGAAATTCTGCAGCGCCTGGCCGACGATGAAGGCGTAATGGAACGGGTCAGGAAGCGGGTCAGGGTGTTAATGGCGACAATTGAGAAATAAATCCTTTCCCGGGCGGCCTTGGTCGCGACTTTCGCCGCCCGGGGGTGTCCATACATGGTTAGGTTGGAATGGACAGCCAACGATCGGGTGGGGCAGAACAAGGGAAGGATGGGAGTTCCATGATTAGCGAATGGAAGTTCTTGCGAAGACTCTATGCCGGGAAGTTAGGGTTGGCCGGTTTGGTCATCGGGATTGCCTTGCTGGGCCAGACCTTGCTGGCCGAAGACGCCGCACCGGCTGCGCGGGCAGTGCGTCTCGGCTTTGTGGAGGGCCAGGTTCAAGTCTCCCAGGACAACCAACCCCTTGCCGACAACGCTTTGGTGAATACACCCCTGTTTGAAGGATCCCAGGTGGTGACCGCCGATGACGGCAGGGCGGAGATTCAGTTTGAAGATGGAAGCGTGGCCCGTCTCTCGCCCGGCACCTCACTCACGCTCAAGCTCTTGCGTCAGTCGGATGGCGGGAACGAGACGGAGATGGTGCTGGAAGGCGGCCTGGCCTACTTTGAGTTGCAGTCAGGCGATGCCGACCGGGTTCGTGTGCGCTTCAACGAGAGCGTAGTCACGGCCAGCGGCTTTACCGTTCTCCGCATCAACCTGGATAATCCGCCGGGCCAAGTCGCCGTGTTTTCGGGCAACGCCCACCTGGAACGAGTCAACGCCCTGGCGCTTGATTTGCATGGTGGAGAGAGCGTCTCCTTGGATCGTGCCAGCCTTTCCGCCTACAACCTGCAAGAGTCGATCGAACCCGATTCCTGGGACTCCTGGAACGCCGACCGCGACCAGGTTCTGCAGGCGGAGTATGGAAACAAGACCGGCGCCACCAAGAGTCTTGTCAGCAACGACAATCCGGCCTGGGCCGACCTCGATGCCAACGGCAACTGGTACAACGTGCCCGGACAGGGGTACGTGTGGTCGCCTTACGATGCAATCGGCGCGGGTGCCGGCTGGGATCCCTACGGCAACGGCAACTGGATGTGGACACCCCGTTTCGGCTACATCTGGGTTTCCGGCGACCCCTGGGGCTACATGCCTTTCCAATGCGGAGCCTGGAATTACTACAACCAGTTCGGATGGGGCTGGTCGCCGGGCATGAGCATCGGCATGTGCAATCCCTGGTGGCGCGGGGGATACGGAGGGTACGGAGGATATGGGTATGGCGGAGGCGGAGGTGGTTGGTTTTCAACCATCGGCAAAGGGCCAGAGGGCTATCGTTTCCCCACACGTCCGCATCCACGTCCCGGGCCGCCACGCACGCCCGGTGGTGGACGTCAATTCGGTGGAAGCGAAAGGCCGAGACCCATTCCCATGGTTCCGGTAAACCGTCGCCCTCCCAGTTCCGGCGGAACTCCAATTCGCGGCACGGCCGCACCGGTGGTCATTGCGGGGCGCGTAGTGCAGCCGCTTCGTCCCATAGCGCCGCGGCAAACGTTTGATCGCCCCTCTTCCGGGCTTATCATTCATCCCGTGCCTGTCTTCCAGCCTCCAAGCCGGCCAGGCGGCAGCGCGCCCGTTCAAGGCGGATCGACCTTTGGCGGTGCCGGAAACCACCCGGTTTACACACCCCATCCGTATAACCCGCCCAGCCCCGGAGTCTCAGGCGGCCAACCGGCGCCCGCTCCCAGCCGTCCCTATTCCGGCGGCGGAGGCGCAGCGCCCAGCCGTCCTTCAGGTGGCAGTAGTGGAGGTGGTGGCGGTTCCCGCCCCAGCGGAGGCGGCGGTGGCGGTGGCGGTGGCGGTGGCTCCCACCCTAGCGGCGGTGGTGGAGGTGGCGGCGGCGGAGGTGGTCCGCACCACTAACCAGCAAAGCTGTTTTGTGCCACAATCAGCCGGGGCGACTTGTGCGGAGATGTGCGAGTTTCGGGATTCAAACGGCCTCTGGGATCGTACGATGTTCAAGAATTGGAACAAAAGCGGCAGTTTTGCTTCAAAAACGGGCTGAATTACGGGGTGCTGATTACCGATCAGTTAATAACTTATATTCTTAAGATGTTCATTCATTGTGACTTACTTAGAGGACAGGGTCGGAAAAGAGGGTCCCGGAGGGGAGGGGGGTGGGGGTACGGGGATTTTCGAGGGTTTTTGGCTCGAAACGGGAGTGCGCCGAGCGCCGATGAGAGCGCTGGTACTTGGCTGGATTCGACCAATGTGCATTCCGCCGTGGATGTTTTTGTCATCGTGAATCCTTCTATAACGTGAATCCTTCTATAAATAGTGTGCGCCAAGCGATCGCAATTATCGGCAAATGAAGAATGCCGCGCGGAGGTTCGCGCTATCCCGTTACAAAGCCCCTGAAATGGAGTTTTTCCGCAGCCTGTAAAGCTCGCTTGATTTTGACAACATATATACTCTAGTACATAATCTAAGCATGGCATGGGAAATCGAATTCACGGATGATTTTGGTGAATGGTGGGACGGCCTGACCGGCGATGCCCAGGAAGATGTGAACGCGGGCGTTGTGGCCCTCCGGGAATTCGGCCCTGCTCTAAGGAAACTCTGAACAAGTTCGTTTTGAGCAGCCGACATTCCCTCAGGGGCTAAAGCCCGGCTGATTCTGTGGCACTTATGTACGGGCTGAAGCCCGTACCCTTCAAAACAGTGACTTAATCAGAGATTCTCTAACCCGGCCTCTGGCAGACACGGTGCGCGGCTCCCGGTTCAACAACATGCGGGAACTGAGGGTGCAGCACGGCGGCAAGCCTTATCGCATCCTGTACGCCTTCGACCCGCGCCGCATCGGAATCCTGCTTTTGGGCGGCGACAAGACGGGGAATTCGCGCTGGTATGACGAGTACATCCCCAAGGCGGATGCCCTCTTCGAGCAGCATCTCAGGGAAATCAAAGAACAGTAATCAGGAGGTGGAGCGATGGCACGGAATTTCAGAGAACTCGAAGCAAAGATGACGCCGGAGGCCCGCGAACGGGTCAAGGTCAAAGCGGCCGAGTTGATTGCCGGGATACCGCTGCAACAGGTCCGGAACGCCCGCCAGATGACTCAAACCCGGCTGGCCGAACTGCTGGAGATGGACCAGGGCAACATCTCGAAGCTCGAACAGCGCACGGACATGTACCTGAGCACCCTGCGGAGCTATGTCGAGGCCATGGGCGGCGCGCTGGAGATTCGGGCTGTGTTTCCTGATGGGGATGTGAAGATCGACCTGATGAACAAGCTGTCGGCTTAGAGCATCCCTCTTGATGGTGTAGAGTGCAATATTCCCTCCGGGACTAAAGCCCTAACAGCCTGTGGTAAAAGTAGGAAATGCCGAAAAAACATCCCTCAGGGGCTAAAGCCCGACTGATTCTAAGCCACTTATGTACGGGCTAAAGCCCGTACCCTTCACCGAATCGAGTTTCCGCAGCCTGTGAAGTTCGGCTCATTCTAAGACACTTATGTACGGGCTGAAGCCCGTACCCTTCACCGAATCGAGTTTCCGCAGCCTGTGAAGTTCGGCTCATTCTAAGACACTTATGTACGGGCTAAAGCCCGTACCCTTCACCGAATCGAGTTTCCGCAGCCTGTGAAGGCCGTACCCTTCAATGAATCGAATTTTTCCGCAGCCTGTAAAGCAGCGCCCTCTCAAAACAGGGTTATGAAACAGCCTCTAGCTTTGACTCCCGGTTCCCGGCTCATGCGAGGGCTCTTCATATGGGCCGCATTGGACCGAATGCACGGGAATTCCGCTGATAAGACCCTGATAGTCAGAGAGGCGTTCGCCGAGGATCACCACGCCCTTGTCCGTGATTTCATACTCGCGAATATCC
>PLZC01000183.1:5041-87626 GCA_003151985.1 Acidobacteriaceae bacterium | reverse complement strand
AGCGGCGCAGCGGGACGGGGATGTTGAAAGCAACGCTGTCTGCAGTGGACGCACTGGCATTTCTGAGTTGCACGGCGTTAGCGCCGGATCATTCAGGCTGCCCCCATCCACGGGGTTGTTGCAGACCATTCACTGTCTTAGACTCGGTTTGACGCGGATGGATTCCGAATCCCGCCCGCAAAAATCGATTCCAAGAAGAATAGTGTAACGCAATCGTAACAATGGCCCGAGATTTTTGGCCTCAGGGCAATCGCATGAACGGCCTATCGGCGATAAGCCCCCTCATCAGGGGCGACCCGCTTCGCCCCTCTGATGTCATTTTGCAGAGAATATCCTTCCGTGGATGCATACTGGGAAGGCAATGGAGNNTATTAATCAACTGGTAACACCGAACATTCGATTTGGCCCCTTTTCGAGCTAGAAACGCTGTCTTTTGCCTTGAAAATGCCGCTTATCGGTTCGGGAACGCTGCTCTCTTGGCCGCCGCCTTCAGGCGGTTATAGCTGGTAAACCCAAGAACATCCGATTCATTTGTGGGCACGGAGCATGGGCAGGTATCATTACCCTTCATGGCAANNCCAGATCGGCAAGCTGATGTATGAGTTCCGCAAGGCCTCCAACGACTTCAAGTTCCAAATGGAAGAGGAACTGCGCAACTCAGAAGATGCCGAGCGGCGGAAGAAGGAAGAAGATCGGTTGAGGGCAATGGCGCTGGAGGCGCCGGTGCAGGCGGTGCCGGCCGTGACGGGCGAGACATCGGAGGTTTCCCAGGTCCCAGAATCGGGACCCGGGGCACCCAGCCCTTACTCGGAAGAGGGGCTTTATCCGGAGATGAATGCGGAAGTTACAGTGGCGGAGCCGGAAGAGACTGTCCCGCGGATTCAGCCGCCGACTACCGGCGAGCAGGTTGCGGCGGACCCGTCTAATCGAGAGGCTGCGCAGGTTGGGGTTTCGGCCGAGGCTGAGGCAGGGCCGGTGCAAGCGGAAACTGCGGGTCGTCCGCGGGCAAAGCGAACGAGGAAAGCCAAGCAAAACCAGCCTCCTGCCAGTGAAGCAGCCGAGGAAAGCAAGGCGGAACCAGCCGCCCCAGCCACGGAGCAAGTAAATCAAAATGGTTGATCCCGGAGATGCGATCGGCAAGGCACGCGAGGCGGTGACCAAGCGCGCGGACCTGCCTGGCATGAGCCTGATGGAGCATTTGGACGAATTGCGGAAGCGCATCGTCCACTCGGCCATTTACCTTTTCCTCGGCTTTATCGTGGCTTATGTCTTCCATGAAAGGCTCTACGGGTTTGTGCAAGCTCCGCTGGACAATCTGCACATCAAGCTCAATTACACGCACCCCATGGACCCCCTGAACCTTTACCTGCAGGTGGCGCTGATCGGGGGCGCGATTCTTGCTTCGCCGTTCATCCTCTACCAGGTGTGGATGTTCATTGCGCCGGGACTCTACCAGAAGGAGCGGCGGTTTGTGGTGCCCTTCATGAGTGCCACGGTGGGGCTGTTTCTGGGCGGGGCGTCGTTTGGGTATTTTTATGTGCTGCCCGGCGCGCTCAAAATCCTCATCGTGCAGTTCGGCAGCAAGTTCCAGCCCATGGTGACGATCGAGGAGTACACGGGATTCTTTCTGTCGATCATTCTGGGCTTGGGGATCAGCTTTGAGATGCCGATCCTGATCTTTTTCCTGGCCATGTTCGGGATCGTGAGTCCGAGATTTCTTTGGAAAAATATTCGCTACGCGATTCTGGCGATTTTCCTGGTGGCGGCGATTATCACTCCGAGCCCGGACCCGTGGACGATGTGCATTTATGCGATCCCGATGCTGTCGCTTTACATGGTGGGCATCGGGGTGGCGTGGTGGGTGCATCCGTCGCGGCGGAAGGCGAAAGAGGCGAAGGATGCGAAGGATGCGGCCGATTAGGATTGGCAGCGCCCGCAGGGGCTAAAGCCCAATTGATTGTGTTGGTTTATCGGCACGACTGAAGTCGTGCCCTGTTAAAAACACTTTTCGGATGAAGTCTTCCGTAACTTGTAAAGCAACGCCATTGCATAGCAAGGGACCCGTCCGTTCGTCTAATTCCTTAGGAGTCCGCTAGTGACCGCTCATTTACTTCGGAAGCTCGTTGTGGCGGGGATGCTGCTGTTTATTCCGCTCGCGTTTCCGGCGCAGACGCATTTCAACGGGGCCAAGGCTCTGGAATATGCGCGGCAATTTGTGGCTATCGGACCGCGCTGGCCTACGAGTCAGGGACACTTGAGGGCTGAGGAGTTTTTAAAGAGCCAATTCAAGCGGGACCAGGTTGAAGAGGATACCTTCACCGCCAATACGCCGATCGGCATGGTTCCGATGCGGAACTTCATCGTGCGCTTCGCGGGCAAGAAAGACGGCGTAATCGTTCTTGCATCGCACTACGAGACCAACTACCCGCTGCGGAACATTAACTTTGTCGGCGCCAACGACGGCGCCGCTACTACGGGGCTGCTGCTGGAAATTGCCGACCAGTTACGCGGCAGGACGCTGGACGGCTACTCGGTGTGGCTGGTATTTTTCGACGGCGAAGAGGCCATTCAGAGCTGGTCAACGTCCGACTCGACTTATGGCAGCCGGCATCTGGCGGCGAAATGGGGCAAGGACGGGACTCTCGGCCGCATCAAGGCATTCATCCTGGCCGACATGATTGGCGACAAGAATCTCGACATCCAGCGCGAAACCCGCTCCACGGACTGGCTGGTCGAGCTGGTTCGGCAGGCGGCAAAGAAGTTTGGATACGACCGCTACTTCTGTCAGACCGACGCGCCAGTGGAAGACGACCATTTGCCCTTTGTGCAGCGCGGCGTGCCGTCGATCGACGTGATTGACCTGGACTACGGGCCCAATAACAGCTATCACCACACAGTGCAGGACACGCTGGACAAGGTTAGCGCGCGCAGTTTGACTATTGATGGGGATGTGTTTCTGGAAGCGATTCGGCTGATCGGGCTGCGATAAAGCAGGGAACAAGGGAACTAGCTAGGGAGCAGACCATCATAGCGAATCGTTTATTGGTAGATTTCGCGCCGATTGCCCAATCGCACAACCAGGATGCAGACTCGCGCGTCCTGAATGTCGGCGATGATGCGATAATCCCCCACCCTGTATTTCCAGTAATCGCCTAACGCCGAACCTGTGAGCGCTTCGCCGATAGTGCGTGGGTTTTCCAGAACAGCTACACGCTGGCGTAAGAATTTAATGATGCGTCTGGCAACCTGCTTGTCGAGTTTCTTCAGCTCCTTTTCAGCCTCTTTTTCAAACTCAATCAACCAGGCCAAGGCGCTTCTCCACATCATCTACCGTATAGGTTCTGCTTCGTCCGGCGCGGAGAGCGAGCGTGCGTTGTTCTGCCAGGTATAAATCTTCGAGGTCCTCAAGTTTCTCGCTGATAGCTTCAACCATGTAAAAAGTCTTGCTTCGGCCTGTGAGTTTCGACAGTCTATCGAGACGATTTTTAAGGTCTTCGGGCAAGCGAAGGGAAACGGCGGTCATAGGTCGGCCTCCTGATGGTTGCAATACAAGTATCGCATGAAAGCGGACTTGCCGGATTGCCGGGTCTTCAACCGTGGGACTGGCGAGGCCCGCCGATCCGCTCTTTCCTCGCCTCGGCCAGCCAGGACCTGAGCGCATCATCCGCGCGGCCTTGCCACCCGTTGCCGGTTGCACGCAGACCATCTGCCACATCGGGAGAGAGTCGAATCGAGATAGGAACCTTCTTGGGAGCTTTCTGAGGACCGCGTTTGCCAAGCTTCAGAAGCATCTTCCGCTCGGCCGCCGGGAGCGCGGAGAACGGCTTAAAGAGGGCGACATCTTGGGCCGTGATCTCTCTAACCTCTCCGTCGTCATCAATCAATGGTTTGCGGTTTGCCATAGAGTTTAGCCTCCCTCTTGTTCGTTTTGCGAAAGCTGATGACGCGAATTCCGTCGAGTTTGGGGATATAGCAAAGCAGGTGCAACCGTTTGTCCAGATAACCTACTGCAATGCGTCGGATCTCGCCATTACGAGAAAAGTTCGCGATCAGTGCGGTCTCGAAATCGAAATCCGCAGCCCGCTCGAATGAGAGTCCACGCTCCCGGATGTTGCGCTCATCCTTGGCGGGATCGTACGTGATTCCCATTGACTTTATTGTATATACTATTTGATAGAAGTCAAGGATTTGGCGCGAGTGAAACGTTCACCCCCGCGTGCGGAGCGCCAGCTCCACTACGCGCTGCATCTCGGCTTCGGGAGCGGGTTTGCCGGTCCAGATTTCGAATTGGCGGGCGCCTTGCTGGACAAACATTTCTACGCCGCTGATGACCGGGATGCCGCGTGACTTGGCCAGCTTGAGCAGTGGGGTCTCGAGGGGGTTGTAGACCAGGTCGAAGACCAGGCCGGCGTTCAGTTCGCGCTCCTCGATGGGTAGCGATGGCTTCGATCCCGCCATGCCGCAGGGGGTGGTGTTGATGAGGACGTCGAAATGGGCCTTGGCGAACTGCTCGCGCTTGAGGGACTTGGCCTTGGCTTGGCGGGCCAGTTTCACGGCGGTTTCATGGGTGCGGTTGACGATGAAGACCTCGGCGCCCTGCTCGACAAGACCAAAGACGGCGGCGCGGGCCGCTCCTCCGGCTCCGAGAACGGCGATGCGCGCGCCCTTGATCCGGAGCCGCTTTTCCAGAGGCCTGACAATGCCGGCGACGTCGGTGTTGAATCCGTAGAGCTTGCCGTCCGCGCCGGTGCGCAAGGTGTTGCAGGCGCCGATGCGGGCGGTAAGGGGGTCCATGTTGGCGAGATGGGGCAGCACCTCCTGCTTGAGGGGCATGGTGACGGCTACTCCGCTTAACGGAAGCTCGAGGGCCAGGGTGAGAAGGTCGGCAAGGGTGCGGGTCTTCAAGGGGAGCAGGACGGCATTCACGACCTGGCGGCGGAAGGCGGTGTTCTGCATGAGCGGTGAAAGTGAGTGGGCGATGGGGTTTCCGGCTACGCCGAAGATGCGGGTGGCCTGGTCGATGTGTTCCACATGGTAGAGGTTGCGCAACGTTCTCGCGGTGACCTGGCCGGGAGCCGTTTCAGCGCCGCCGGAGGAGGACGCAAAGGTGAAAGCCGCGCCGGCCCGAGGGCCGAGTACGCGGGTCACGATTCCCTCCTCGCCCATGGCAATGCCGATTACGTGCGACGAGAGAGAATGGTTCTCGATGAGGCGCAGGACGGCCAGATTATCGGCCAGCGACCGGGCAGTGGAAACTACCTTGACGAAATCCGGAGAGAAGGCCTCGATTCGATCGGCAGCCTGGTCCAGGCCCCTGGTGCGGGAAAAGTCGTGGAAGCTGACCAGAAAGGCGCAGCCGGCTTCGCGAAGGGCGGAGCGGAATTTTGCGAGCTGGGCCAGTTTGGCTTCCTCAGCGGACTCGACCTCGAGATCGGCAATTTGGCAGCCTGCCTGGGCGGCTTTGAGGAGCAGGTCCAGCTCGGAATTCAAGGCCCCGCTGAAATTGCCGCCGAACTTTTTGCGCCGGCAGGTGGCAATGGCTGTGACGTCGCGGTGTTGGGCCAGGAACTCCTTCAACCGGGGGAGCGCCGCCGCTGGCTTGGGGAGCGAATCCAGGCGAAACTCGAGGAATTTCGAATCTTCGAGGGCTGCTTCAGCCTGGGCGAGCAAATCCGCCGGCGACTCGGCCTGAAGCGCCACGCAGAGCTTGCCCGGGCGGAGGCGGGGCTGGGGCGCAGCCGGCGTGGAATCGGGCGTGCTGGGGGGCGTGGAAGGCATAGTCGTCAATTGACGCATCTTAAAGGGCTTGCGTCACGGATGCAAGATTCGAGCTTTCATGCAGGGCAATCGCATTTCGAATTTGACTCAGACTTGAAGGGTACGGGCTTTAGCCCGTACTTAAAACTGGGCAAATTCTGTTGGGCTTTAGCCCCTGAGGGAAGGCAATTTCGGAATCTCTCCACAAGTTCAGCGAATCATCCGAACCTAATCCACCCCTAGGACAAGATTGCATTCCTTGGCTTCTATCCCCTCAGGGGCTAAAGCCCATTGCGTTTCGCCTCATGAATGTACGGGCTGAAGCCCGTACCCTTCAACAGTTCAAATGCAATTGCCCTGAGCTTTCACGGGGCTTTTGGGCGAGAGCAACGCCCGAACGCGGCCCGTTGTGGCAAATTAGATGATTGGAGGGGTTTGCCCATTATGCCTGTTGAAACTGTCGCTGCTGTATCCGCAATTGAGGAACTTCACGCGTGGGAAGGGGGCGGGGCTAGGTCCGCGGAAGCATTGACCGCCTGGGTGGGGGCGCGGCTGGCTGCGCACGAAGCGGCTCTGGCGGCCCTGGTGGCTGTGGAAGAGCAGCGGACTACTGGAAATTCGCTTCGGCTGTATGACGCGGCAATTGAACAGCTTAGCCTGGCCGGCTCGCAGGCTGGAATACTGAACTCGGTGGCGGCGGACAAGGCGGTACGCGACCAGGCGCAGGAGGAGGCGCAGCGGGTGGCCATGGCCGGCAGCGCGCTGAGCCTGAATCGGCAGGTTTATGAGGCTCTGGCGGGGGTCGATCTGGAAGGGGCGAGCGCGGCTACCAAGCATTACGTCGAGCGGACGCTTTTGAGCTACCGGCTGGCGGGCGTGGACAAGGACCAGGCTACGCGCGACAGGCTGCAGGCGCTGCACGAGAAAGCATCGCGGCTTTCACTGGAATTCAGCCGCAACATCCAGGAGGGGGCCAAGACCATTGAGGCGATGCCGGATGAACTCGGCGGGCTGCCTGAGGACTACCTAGCGCGGCATCCGGTGAATGCCGAAGGGCGAGTGACGCTGACGACCGACCAGCCGGATATGCAGCCGGTGATGACTTTTGCCTCGAACGCGGCGCTGCGCGAGCGCATGTTTATGGCCTATAACACGCGGGCTTATCCGGTAAACCAGCAGATCCTTCTGGACCTGCTGGCCACGCGGCAGGAGATTGCCACGGTGCTGGGCTTCCGGAGTTGGGCGGACCTGGCTACCGCCGACCAGATGATGGGCTCTGCGGCCAACGTCCGGACGTTTTTGGCCAAGCTGAATGAAGCTAGCCGCGAGGGCGCCCGCCGGGAGCACGAACTGATTCTGGAGTTTGTGCGCAAGCGTGAGCCGGGGCTGGCGGCGATCGACATCAGCAGCCGGGGTTACTGGTATGAGCAGTTTCGGCGGGATGCGTTTGACTTCGACTCGCAGTCGGTTCGGCCTTATTTCCCCTACGCGCAGGTGGAGGCGGGGGTGCTGGAGACGGCTGCGCGGCTTTTCAAGATCGAGTTTCAGCGCTCTTCAGCGGCGGGATGGGACCCTGCGGTTTCGGTCTTCGAGGTAGTCGAAGACGGCGAGGTGGTAGGGCGGTTCTACCTCGACATGCATCCTCGGGAGGGGAAGGACAAGTGGTTCTCCGCGGCGCCGGTGGTGACGGGCGTGCGGGGACGCTACTTGCCTGAGGCTGCGCTGATTTGTAACTTTTCAGGCGGCGACGAGAAAGACCCTGGCCTCTTGCAATACTCCGACGTGGTTACCTTTTTCCACGAGTTCGGACA
The DNA here is from genome assembly GCA_003151985.1 of Acidobacteriaceae bacterium. Lineage (GTDB taxonomy): Bacteria > Acidobacteriota > Terriglobia > Terriglobales > Acidobacteriaceae > Telmatobacter. Next base: position 80,058 of record PLZC01000183.1, on the reverse strand, counting down.
CTTGATGCATGCGATTTTGGGTGGGCATACGGAGTGGGCGGGGCTTTCGGGATTTGCGACGGAGGGGGATTTTATCGAGGTGCCGTCGCAGATGCTGGAGGAGTTTTTCCGCGACGAAAGGATGCTACAGGCCTTCGCGAAGCATTATCAGAGCGGCGAGACGCTGCCCGCGGAGACGATCAGGAGGATGAAGCTGGCGGGAGCGTTTGGGCGCACGGACGGGATGCGGGCGCAGCTTTACTACACGACTCTGTCGCTCGATCTGCACGATGCGGATCCGGCGGGGATTGACCTGGACGTGACGACGAAGCGGCTTTATGAGAGCCTGCAACCGTGGACCTGGATTGAGGGGAATCGCATGTATGCCAGTTTTGGGCATCTGACGGGGTATTCGTCGAATTACTACACTTACGCCTTTGACAAGGTGATCGCGCTGGACTTTTTTGGCCAGTTCGACCCGGCGGACCTGTTGGGTTGCGAGGCCGGAGGACGGTATCGAAAGACCGTGCTGGAGCAGGGCGGGTCGAAGCCGGGGCGGCAGATGGTGCGGGACTTTCTGGGCAGGGACGAGGAATTTGAGGCGTTCAGCCGGTGGCTGAATGAGGAATTTGAAGAGGAAGTGCTGGGGGCTCGAGCCTAGCGTTGTGAATCTTAAGGTGGTTGAGGCGCGTTCGGATACTGCTCATTTGAGGTTCGAGGCATCCCACCCTTGCCCTGCGGCAAGGATGGGGCACCCAGCGCCCAGCCAAGACACGAGCAAAGAAAGCGGCACCTTCGAAGCTCTCGAAGCATCACTAACGGCTGAGGCTCACGACGCTGGAGCCAAACCACTTTGGAGGTGGAGATGAAGGTTGGAGTTCTTGGATCGGGCGATGTGGCGAAGACGTTGGCCAGCGGGTTGCTGAAGCATGGCCACGAAGTGACGATAGGGAGCCGGACGCCGGAGAAACTGGCGGAGTGGGCGACTGCGAATCCCAAAGGGGCTACGGGGACGTTTGCCGCGGCAGCCGCGTTCGGTGAATTGGTGGTTCTGGCGGTGAAGGGCAAGGCTGCATCGTCCGCGCTGCGGGCGGCGGGGGCGAATAACCTGGCGGGCAAGACGGTTGTGGACGCGACCAATCCGATTGAAGATGCGCCGCCGGAAGACGGAGTGCTGAAGTTCTTCAGCAACATCAATGAGTCGCACATGGAGCAGTTGCAGCAGGAATTTTCCGGCGCGCATTTTGTGAAGGCTTTCAACTCGGTGGGCGCGGCGCTGATGGTGAATCCGAAGTTGGACGGCGGGAAGCCAACGATGTTTATCTGCGGTAATGACGCGGGGGCGAAGAAGCAGGTGAGCGAAGTTCTGGATCAGTTTGGGTGGGAGACGGCGGATATGGGAGGGGCTGCGGCGGCGCGGGCCATCGAGCCTTTGTGCATGCTCTGGTGCATCCCGGGGTTTCTGCGGAACGAGTGGGCGCATGCGTTCAAGCTGCTGGGGAAGTAGCGGGAAGGACATCGTGCGATTTCTGATTCCGGCCCATGCTATACTTGTATAGCGTCTAAAGGGGGCACCATTATGCTGGCAATCCGCCTTCCAGCCGAAATCGAAAAACGGCTCGAAACCTTGTCCAAGGCCACGGGCCGGACAAAGACCTTCTATGCGCGTCAAGCCATTCTCGAGCACCTCGACGATCTTGAGGATATTTATATTGCCGAGCAAGAGTTGGCGGATATTCGAGCAGGCCGGAGCACCACCGTTTCGCTTGAGGAAGTGATGAAGCGGCATGGTCTGGTCGATTGAGCTCGGCCGCAAGGCTGCACGCCAACTGGAGGAACTCGATGCACAGATTGCCCGCCGGATCCTCCAGTTTCTCAATCATCGCGTCGCTGCACTCGAAGACCCGCGCAGCATCGGCGAAGCTTTAAAGGGTACCGAATTCGGCGATCTGTGGAAATACCGCGTCGGGGACTATCGCATTATCGCCAGCATCGAAGACAAACTTGTTCGCATCCTGGTCGTCCGCATTGGGAACCGGCGAGAGGTTTATCGCTGATCGAACCTTTGCTCCATCCCGGTTTCCTGGATCATAAAACCGGAGCCAAATTCTGTGGTCCATGCCGTAGAATTGCAGCCGAAAGGTTGTGACTTCATGAGGCTGCGCGAAATTTGGCGGGCGGCGGGATTTCTGTTGCTGGCGGGGATGGCGGGCGGGGCGCCGGGTTGGGCGCAGGCCAAGGACATTCCCGTGCATGGGCCGGCTGTCGTTCTGTTTGACGGCAAAGACCTGAGCCAATTCGACACCGTTTTGAAAAGCACCGGGGTGAATTCGGACCCGGGGCGTGTTTTTCAGGTGGAGAAGGGCGTGGTTCACGTCTCCGGCAAGGAATTCGGCTACATCGTCACAAAACAGGAGTACAAAAACTACTATCTTCGCGCCGAGTTCAAATGGGGAGAGGGCACCTTTGCGCCGCGCGAGGGGCAGGCACGCGACAGCGGTATTCTCTTTAACATTCAAGGGCCGGCGAAGGTTTGGCCGCGGTCTGTCGAGTTTCAAATCAACGAGGGCTGCACCGGCGACTTCTGGATGACGGACGGGGCGGCGATCACAGGCAAGAACGGGACGCGCGTGACAGGACCGCCGGACAGCGCAAAGAAAATCGACCGCTTCAACAAGGGCGAAGTCAAGAACGTCGCCGGCTATCGAGACCCGACAAACGAGCTGGAAAGGCCGCATGGGGAATGGAATGTCGTGGAGCTGGTGAACCGCGACGGGCATGTGTGGCAATACGTAAACGGCAAGCTGGCCAACGAAGGGACGGATGCCTTCCCATCGAGCGGGAAGATTCTTTTCCAGTCAGAAGGCGCAGAGGTTTTTTACCGCAACATCAAGCTGTTCCTGCTGAAGTAATGGCTGGGGAGCAACACAGAAGCAAATCGAGGAGACGAACAATGAAAGTGAAATTTTCCGCAGCAATTGTGCTGCTTGCTCTTTCCGTTCCGGCACTGGCGCAACTTGAGGGCGGCGCCGACCGCAAGCAAACCCGTGGCGCGGGCCCTGGCGGCGTGGAGCAGGCGATTTTCACCGTCCACCGGCTGGGCACCGATCACGCCGAGGCCATTACCACATTGGACATGAACGGCGACGGCAGGCCCGACATTCTGAGCGGCGCGTATTGGTATGAGAATCCCGGACCGCAAGGCGGGGAGTGGAAGCGGCACCAGTATCGCCAGGCCGGATATTTGGGCGAGTTTGTGTCCGATTGCGGCGAATGGACCATCGACGTGAACCACGATGGCGCACCGGACGTGGTGACTGCCAGTTGGATGATCAACGGCGTTGTTTGGTATGAGAATCCGAAAAAGCTGGGCGCGGAATGGAAGCGGCATTTCATTACTGACAGCTACAACACCGAGGGCGGCGCCATGGCTGACATCAACGGCGACGGCAAGCCCGACCTGGTGTTTTCGCACTACGAGCATTCGGGAATTCTGTGGATCGACTTCTCCGGCGCCCAGCCTGTAGCGCATCATGTGGGCGGCCCTGAGCAGGATGGACACGGCGTGGGCGTTGCGGACATTGACGGCGACGGCAAGCCCGACATTATTGCCACCACCGGCTGGTTCCGCCAGATCGACGCCAACAAGGACCAGTGGGAATGGCACCCTGATTTTCACCTGGGCGACACGGGATTCCCGATTATCGGCTACGACGTGTTGAACAACGGCAAGACGGACATCATCTTCGGCCAAGGCCACAGCTACGGACTCTACTGGCTGGAACAGCAGGGCGATGGCGCCAGCCGCAAATGGGTCGAGCATATCATCGACGAGTCGTGGTCTCAGTCGCACGCGATGAAGATGGTGGATCTGGACGGGGACGGCGAACAGGAACTGCTGGTAGGCAAGCGCTACCGCGGCCACAACGGCCATGACGCAGGGTCCTACGATCCCCTGGTCATTTACTACTACAAGATCAACCGCAAGACGGGCGAATTCACTCGCTTCCCGATCTCTGTGAATGGGACTGCAGGCGCGGGAACGCAGTTTGTGACCGAAGACCTGGATGGAGATGGCGACATCGATATCGCGACGGCCGGAAAGACGGGAGTGCATTTCTACGAGAACCTGAAGATCAACAAGGTGCCCGCGGAACAGCGCGAGAAGGAAATTCTAATCGAAAAGAATTGGCCGTTCCCTGGCGAGGGACCGGCGGTAACGCAGGAAGATGTTCCGAAGAAGTAAAGTTCGGGCGGAAGGTCACTTTGAAGGGCGCGGTGTTGGTTAGCCGCGCCCCCATTTCCTGGATTAGTTCCGGATGACCTTGAAGGAATTGTAGAAGCGGATTACATCCTGCTCCCTGCGGGCATTCATCGACGGGAATGCGGCTGTCAGCATATACATGCGCTCACCGGCATAAAGTAACCGGGTATCCAGTACACCACCGCCGGCGTTACGGGCCAAAATGTCCCGTGCGGTAAAACCCTCCGGGGAACTCTTTGTCTCGGTCACAAGCGATGTCTGCGTACGCGCCAGCGCCTCATCCCGGGCCATGGTCAGCACCCGTTCCGGGGCTCGACCGTTGACTCGGACCACGGGTGGGTCGTCTGCCCATGATACTGAAAAGGTGGTTTCGGCGTCCGGATTGGAGAAAATCATGTTGACTTCATCCGTCCCCCCACTCTCGTTATAAGCCGGAATCTGGATCTCCTTGACGTCGGTGGGCATTTCCACCTTGAAGCCGTCGTTTGGCCGATTGATCGTAGCCCAGGTGATTGGAACAGGGCGGGAGGGAAGGCTGGTGAGTGCGAGGTTGGAGCTTTCACGGGTTGAAGGACTGCGGGATCCAGTGAGCCCAAGTTCCTGCCGATGCAGGTAGACGTAGACGATTCCCAGAACTCCAAGGCCCAACAGGACCACGTAGTGCCATCGCTTCACAGCTTATAGAGTGCCAATTCCCAGCAATTTATGCAACCCATTGTTGTGTCTGTTAGCATGGGAAGTATCTGATAGGTAACGGTTTAGCAGTACAAAGAAAGTCTGCCGGGGCAAGATCAGCGTCGCCAAAGTGAGAGGGGAGCAACCTTTTTGCTGTTCGAACATCTAAACAAGTAATTAGCAGAGGCTTCCTCGTAACATGTCCCTCCCAAGTAAGGTACCCACTCCTTCTTGAAGGTCCGATTTTGGACCTCTTCTCAAACCTCCCTCCTGGACCCCCTCCCCCCAATGCCTCTCAATGGCCTGCCGGAAGGCAGGCCAAACTCTTTCTGGCCGCTTTCCTGCACCCCGCACGTAAAATCGAATTGAGATGGCCTCACGATTCCCTTCAGTCCCCGCGCGCGATTCAAAAGTTCAAGCAGAGATCCAGAGAATTGACGCCCTTTTTGAGGGGGCAGGCTTGGTTCGCAACCGGCGGGCGGGCAACACGGGTGTCCTGCGCCGGGTGCGGTTTGAGCGAGTTGCGCAGGAGGAGCTGTTGCAGCGGCCGCCTGTTCCCCATGTGGCTTCGAATGGCGCGGAGTGGCTGGCAGTGCCGGGTTGGGAAAAGACCGGTTGGCTTTGGCATGGATTCAGCACCCGGCGAGGCGGCGCCAGCCGAGCTTATTGCGCGGACGGGGTTCCCGGGGAGCTGAATCTTGGCTTTACGGCCGACGATGACCGGGGAGCGGTGGTTCGGAACCGGGGCCTGTTGGTGGAGGCGATTACGGGAGAAACTGCCACGCCGCTGGTGACCATCCGGCAGTTCCATTCCACAGTTTTGGTTGTTGCCAACCGCGAAGATGCAGCCAGGGAAACGCCTTTGAAGGCCGATGGCCTGATGACCGCGGAGCCCGGCCTGCTTTTAGGCGTGCAGACCGCGGACTGCATCCCCGTGCTTGTTGCTGACCGCAAGCGGAGGGCAGTGGCGGCCTTTCACGCCGGATGGCGGGGAACGGTGGAACGAATCGTGGAGAAGGGTATCGGCCGGATGCACCTGGAATTTGGCTCCAGGCCTGGGGACCTGTTGGCTGCGATCGGCCCCGGCATTGGCGCTTGCTGCTACGCGGTCGGCGAGGAGGTGCTTTCCAGCTTCGAGTCCCAGTTTTTATACTCCAACGATCTCTTTCGCGAGGTTCATGAAACCGATGCGGTTCGTACTAAATATCCGATGCTGTTTCTGACTCAGCGCGCACCGGGCCACTCGCCCATTGGGCCCAGCCTGCATTTGAACCTGGTGGAAGCCAACCGCCGGCAGTTGCTGGCAGCCGGACTCAAAGAACGTTCCATCAGGGTGGTTGGCGGCTGCACAAGCTGCAATACCGATTTGTTCTTCTCTCATCGCGGGTCCCAAGGGCGCGCCGGGCGCATGTTAAGCGTAATCGGGATCCGTCAAGCAAAGACTTCTTCGGATGAGTGTTTTCAGTAAGTCGCTTTCACGCTGGGGTTAGTTATGCCCGGATACAAGGAAGACTCATTCGGTATTCCTGAGTAACAGAAGCAGGTTGGAACATAACTCGGATCCTAAGTAATATGACTTAGGGCGCTGGAGATGTGACATGCAGTTTGATTGGCCAGGATTGATGACAGCTTGACGGTCGGGAGGCCCATGACTATTATCAACTCGATTCACAAATGACAACGCGGCCGTTCTATTGTTCGGGCAGGATTCCGACGCGGCATAGTAGAGCGAATGATGAAGATGCAGCAAGAAAGGGAAGTTCATGGGCCCCACCGACGGTAGATCGGAAGGATCGTTTACACGCCGCAACATTCTCAAGTTGCCGGGCCTCTACTGGTTCACATCCCTCTGCGCGCGCAACCCATTTGCTCATGCCGACGTTCCAGTGAGCAGCAACGATGCAGGCGCGCTGCCTCACCCGAGCCGCAGCGTGAATCTGAATGGAACCTGGAAGTTGACTTACGGACCTTGTCCTGACGCTCCAAAAAATCTGCCACAAACATCGCCTCCCACGGACTGGGCGACCATTGCCGCCGCCGTCCCCGGAAACGTCGAGTTAGACATGGTTGCCGCGGGCCGCCTGGAGCCGCTGGAAAGAGGCAATCGTGTGTACCAGGCTTTGGGCCTGGAATCGCATCAGTGGTGGTATCGGCGCAGCTTTGAGGCGGGTCCCGGTGAATCTGGCGAGAAGGCAGAATTGGTGTTCGACGGCCTCGACTGCATTGCGACAATCTGGCTGAACGGCAAGCTCGTGGGGCATGCGGCAAATATGTTGATTCCCCATCGTTTTGAGATAACTTCACTGTTATTGCCAAAAGGCGCCAACGAGCTTGTGGTCCGAATCGATCCGGCGGCGCCGGCGGGGCGAGCCGCAGGCCACACGGATTGGGAATGGGCGCAGGAAGGTCACTGGGAGTCGCTGAGTATCCGCAAGGCTCCGCACATGTATGGGTGGGACATTATGCCCCGCATTGTGAGCGCGGGCCTATGGAAAGATGTTCGCGTGGAATGGACACGGCCGACGCGTCTGTCGAGCGTGTATTGGTTCACGCGCACCACTGATGTTGAACACAAGCGGGCTGCTGCAAGCGTGAATTGGGAGATTGCCGGCACCGCCGCGGACGCAGGTAAATGCCGCGTGGAAGTTGCGCTGCGCCGCAATGGCCGCACGGTATTTCACTCTGACACTGCCGCGCTGTCGCCGCAGGGCCGACAAGATTGCGCGCTCGAAAACGTTGATCTCTGGTGGCCTCGCGGTTACGGCGAGCAGCCGCTTTACGATGCCGTGGTTACGTTGCGGAATCGCGCGGGCGCAATCGTCGACCGGCATGTAACTCGTATTGGGATTCGCACGATCGAGTTAGACAGGACAGATATCCTTACGCAGGATAAACAGGGCAAGTTCGGCTTCGTAGTCAACGGAGTGCCTGTGTTTATCAAAGGCACGGATTATAGCTGTCTCGATGCCCTGCACAGCCGCGATACGCAGCATGTAGATGGGACAGTCGCATTGATGGCGGAAGCAAACTGTAACATGGCTCGCTGCTGGGGCGGGAACGTGTACCCGGACGATCGCTTCTTCGACTTATGCGACGAGGCGGGCATCATGGTGTGGCAGGACTTTGCCATGGCGTGCGCCGTATACCCGAAGAACAAGGACTTTCTTGCTGCAATTGACGCGGAAGCTAAAGCGATTGTTCCGCGGCTGCGCAATCATGCTTCCCTCGCCTTGTGGTCGGGCAACAACGAGTGCGACGATGCTTTCGATTGGGGCAAGGATGCCGGGAAGGCTCCAGTCGATCCGAATGGAGACCTGAGTACGCGCGAAGTAATTCCCGCTGTCTTAAAGGCCCTGGATCCGCATCGCGCATACTTGCCAAGCTCGCCGTATCACAGCCCGGCCGTGTTTGCGGCGGGAAACAAAACGGACTCGATGCCTGAAGTTCACCTTTGGGGACCGCGGGGATATTTCAAGGCGCCGTTCTACACGGCATCGCCTGCACATTTTGCCAGCGAGATCGGATATCACGGTTGCCCGTCCAGGGCATCGCTTGAGCGGATGTTCGATCCGGAGTATCTGAAGCCATGGATCAAGGGTCACGAGTGGAACGATCAGTGGCTCACCAAGTCGGTCCGCTTCAGCCCGGATGACAAGAACACTGTGGGAAGAAACGACCTGATGATTAATCAGATCAAGGCATTCTTTGGTGCGTGTCCCGATGACTTGGATGAGTTCATCCTGGCTTCGCAGATAACTCAGGGCGAAGCAATGAAGTTCTTCGTCGAGCTGTTTCGTCAGCAAAAGGGGACGAAGCAAGGCATCCTATGGTGGAACATCCGCGATGGATGGCCGATCGTTTCTGACGCCGTAGTGGACTACTACAACACCAGGAAACTTGCATTTCATTACATCAAGAGTGTGCAGCGGGACGTGCAGGCGCTCTGTTGCGAAGAGGCGGAGGGAGAGCACGGTGTTGTTGTAGTCAATGACACACGGAAGCAGGTTCGAGGCCACCTGGAAGTTACTCGGGTGGGAGACTCGGCGAAACTTATTGATACCGCTTTCGATGTCCAGCCCAATGGCAAGGCGGCCGTCGGGACCCTGCCGCATCCAGCAAAGACCGAGATGTGGCAATTGAAGTGGATGACGGAAGGAATAGGTCCACTTGGCAGTCACTATCTGGCGACATCTACGACTGTCAGCTACGAGCAATACAAAGAGTGGATGAAGGTGCCGGGCCTGCTGCCATCCTGACAGAGGAGTTATTGAGAAGGGAAGCGAATTGTGCAACGAGATATCTGGGCCGGCGTGGATATTGGGGGGACGAAGACAGCGGTTGTGTTATCCCGTAACCCGCCGGAAGTTCTGTCGCGAATTGAATTCGCAACGCTTCCCGGGCGAGGACCTCAGGTGGCGATCGAGCAGATCGTAGCGGCGCTCCATAAGATGCTCTCCGAATTGAAGAGCACCACGGCTTCATTGCGGGGAATAGGCGTGAGTTGCGGGGGGCCGCTGGATTCTCACACCGGTGTAATCCAGGCGCCGCCCAACCTGGCCACATGGATCGACGTGCCGATTGTGAAGATTCTGGCAACGGAATTCGGCTGCCCGGTGGTACTCGAGAATGACGCCAACGCAGGCGCGATGGCTGAGCATCGCTATGGGGCCGGGAAGGGTACGCACCACATGGTCTTCCTGACCATGGGAACCGGCCTGGGTGCAGGCATTATTATTCACGACAGGCTTTACCGGGGAGCGAATGACATGGCAGGCGAAGTTGGGCACGTCAGGCTAACTCAGAAGGGGCCGGTGGGCTATTACAAGGCAGGGTCTGTGGAGGGTTGGGCGAGCGGGGGCGGATTAGCTCAGATCGCAAAAAGCGTGCTGCACGATGCACGGAGGGATGGCCGCAAGACACTGCTGCTGGAACTGCCGCAAGAGCAAGAGATAACAGCAAAGGATGTGGGGCTGGCTGCGGAAAAGGGAGATGCGCTTTCTCGGCGGATCGTGACCATCTGCGGCAGGAAGCTGGGACTTGCTTTGGCAATATTGGTGGATGTATTGAACCCGGAACGGATTGTGATCGGTGGGCTTGCGATGCGCCTTGGCGATCTGCTGCTGAAGCCAGCCAGAGAATCGCTGCGCAAAGAAGCGTTGCAGCCGTCGCTTGCGGCGTGCAGCGTTGTGCCCGCGATGCTGGGAGAGCGCATTGGCGATATAGCAGCGCTTTGCGTGGCCATGGGCGACACACGAGCGAGCACTGCGGCCGATTGAGAGAGAATATCAGAATGAGTAATTTCACTGATGCGTTGGAAGAGTCTCAAGCTATGCTGGATTCGCTGCGGCAGTTAGAGGATGGATTGCTGCGCGCAGTGGAGCGCTGCGCGGCCAGCCTGCGGGGCGGCGGCAAACTGCTGATTTGCGGGAACGGCGGCAGCGCTTCGGAGGCCATGCACCTTACTGGTGAACTGGTGGGCCGGTATAAGAAAGAGCGCCGTCCTTTGGCGGCTATAACTTTGGGGACAGACCCGGCGTTGGTAACTTGCATTGGCAACGACTATAGCTATGAAGAGATATTTTCCCGGCAGGTGCGAGGCCTGGGGCGCGAGGGAGATGTGCTGATCGTTTTTACCACCAGCGGCCGGTCTGCCAATGTAATTCGTGCTTTGCAGGCAGCGCGTGAAATGAAAATAGAGTCCATTGCTTTCCTGGGGAAAGATGGCGGCCCCGCGCTGGGCCTCGCCGATCATGCGCTGGTGGTAAGACATCAAGATACGGCGCGAATCCAGGAAGGGCATCAGTTTCTGATGCATAGCCTGATGGACATGCTTGAGGATCTGATCGCAACACCTCTTACGGAGAACTGATACCGAAAAACCTCCAGATAACCTCCGAATTGGTTCATTTGCACCCGTAACATTCCCTCAGAGGCTAAAGCCAACGGTCATTGCCCGATTTGCGGCACGACTAAAGTCGTGCCCTTTCAAAACATTTACTTGCTCAGAGATTTCCCCAGGAATTGACTTGACACGCTATCATGGTCGGTGTGAGGAGTTATGCCGCAGATTGAACCCGACCCGCCGACTGACACTTGGCCGGCCTTGCCCCAAAGCGCGTGGAGTGACACCTGCGCTACTCTTCAACTCTGGATGCAGATTATTGGCAAGATACGGCTGGCACTTATGCCGCCGATTAACCATAGCTGGAATGTGACGCTCTACCCTGCGATTCGCGGATTTACCACTTCGCCCATGCCGTATGGCCGGCTCGTCCTGCAGATCGATTTTGATTTTGTCGAACACATACTCGTGTTCGAAGCTAGCCAAGGCGGGCACAGGATCATTCCGCTCAAGCCGATGACGGTGGCATCGTTCTACCATCAAGTGATGACCGCACTAGACGGCCTCGGGATGCCGGTCCGCATCTGGCACATGCCGGCTGAGATCGCGCAGCCCATCCCTTTCGAAGAGGACTTTACACACAGTAGCTATGACCCGGAGTTTGCTCAGCGCTTCTGGCGGATTGTGCTGCAAACTGCGCGGGTATTCACTATCTTTCGCGCCCGCTTCCGGGGTAAAGTAAGTCCAATCCATCTGTTTTGGGGAGCCCTCGATCTGGCTTGCACGCGCTTCTCAGGCCGCAAGGCGCCGGAGCACCCAAGCATGCCGGGCCTCCCCGATCGAGTGACGCGCGACGCCTATTCGCACGAAGTGAGCAGTTGCGGATTCTGGCCCGGAGCGCCGGGGATTGAGGCGATGTTTTACAGCTACGCATACCCGGATCCGCCCGGTTACAGGGAGTATCCCATAGCGCCCGCCCAAGGCTCGTTTGATTCGAACCTTGGCGAATTCGTGTTGCCTTATGAGGAAATACGCAAGTCGGCAGATCCCGATGCGATCCTGCTGCAATTCCTTCAAAGCACCTATGAAGCGGCTGCGAACAGTGCCGGATGGGACCGGGCTGCCCTTGAAGTGGCGGCCACCTGAAAATGACAATCCAAGTTATTTCCTCCGCGGCCCATCGGCGCCTGCCAAAGGCGGCATGATTGCATTTCAGCATATTGCCGAAGGTCTTTTGTAACCTAACTAGTTCCTGAGAAAGCAAGGGACGTAACCATGCAAGAAGAAATGACATCGCTGGAGCGCTGCCTTGCCACCATTCGGCAGCAGCCTCATGATCGTGTTCCTGTGGACCTGCATAACTTCATGATGACGGTTGTGGATGTGAAGCTTCCCTCCGCACAGCTCTATCAGGACGGGCAACTGCTGGGAGAGGCGCAGGTGGCGGCGTGGAAGAGGTTTGGGCACGACATGCTGCTGGTGGAGAACGGAACCGCGGCGCTGGCGGAAGCTTGCGGCTGCGAGGTGAGTTACCTGCCGGGTAGCGCACCACTGATAGAACGGGCATTACTCGGCAGCCTTTCTGAAGTTGCCAGCCTCAGGAAACCCGACCCGTTCGGCTCACCGTTGTGCAGGGCCACCATGGATGCGACGCGGTACGTGCTTGACCAGATCGGCGATCAGGTGTGCGTGATGGGACGCGCCGACCAGGGGCCATTCGACCTGGCTTCGATGATTTCAGGGCCGCAGACGCTGCTGACAGAGATGGCTGTGGGCGAATGCGACGACCAGATCTTCGAGCTGCTGGACTACACGAGCGATGCTTATATTCTTTATGCAAAGCTATTCAAGGAGATGGGCTGTCCCGGGACTTCGGTGGGCGAGGCATTGTGTTCTCCGGACGTGATTTCTCCGGCCATGTATGAGAAGTATTGCCTTCCTTACGGCAAGAAGGTTGTGAAGGCACTGCAAAGCGACGACTTCTTTCTTGCGTATCATACCTGCGGCAATACATCGAGAATCATCGACCGGATGGTGCAGACGGGGGCCAAGGTGTTGGAGTTCGATTACAAGTGCAACATGGCTGTGGCCAAGAGGGCGACCGCGGGCAAGACGACGCTGCTTGGGCCTATTGATCCCAGCGGAGTGTTGCATCATGGCACGATCGAGGAGGTTGAGGCGGCTTGCCGCGCGGCTATCGAAGTGCTTGCGCCCGGAGGCGGATTTATTTTGGGTCCCGGGTGCGCGTTGCCGGGAACCACACCGCCAGAAAACATCGACAAACTGGTGGAGTGCGCCAAAGTCTACGGGAAATACTAACGCGGAGGATTAGTGGCCGGTGTGCGCCAGTGTCGGCCACCGCAAATGGGATCGTTTACCGATGCCAGCAATGGGTTGAACGTGAAAAAGATGCTTCCCTCAGGGGCTAAAGCCCACCCGATTTTGAGCTGTTTACGGCACGACTGAAGTCGTGCCCTTTCAAAACATAAACGACCATTTGTGTGGCGGACTTCACGTCCGAAACGAGGTTGTAACTCAATGAAGTTCGATCGTCGCGTGACTCGCCGCCGCTTCGTCCAATATACGTCTGCCCTGGCGGCTGCAGCGGCTTTTCCTGTCGAGCCGCTATTCAGCGAAGCTACGCCGGCGTCAACTGTTCCGATTCCCGATGACGGCTGGCGCTTGTGGCCGGATACGGAGGCCGCGTGGAAGGACGACGCGCTGTTTCTTCCCGATGAAGTGGATGTTGCCAGCCTCGCGGTTCGCGCTCCCACGGGCGGATGGGCGGTGCTGAACGAGCAACAGGGCACGGCAGTCGCGTTGCCAGCATCCGTGGAACAGTACTATTGGGGCAAGCTTGGGTCGCGTCCTTATACGACAGGGGAGTACGAATACGCTGATAACGACTCCCAAGTGCGCAACGGCGCTTATCGCGGCGTGTCGTGGTTCTGGCGGAGGTTCGAGGCCCCTGCCTCGTGGAACGCGAAGCAGGTAACTCTTCATATTCGCGGGTTTCGTCAGCGGATAGAGGTTTTTGTCAACCGGCAACTGGCCGGGTACGACATGATTGCCGAGACTTCTTATCACTGCGATATAACCCGTCCACTCCGCACCGGAACCAATACATTGGCTATTCGCGTGACCAATCCCGGCGGGGTTTATGACTGGCGCGATTATTTGAAACTAAAATGGGGCGCTCATGAATTTCACTCCGGCCGCGGGTTTGGCGGCCTGGATCGCGGGATATCACTGCATGTGCATGACAGCGTATTTATAGACAATGTCTGGGTGCTGAATATGTCGCAGGCCACACAGGTCGATGCCTGGGCGGAGGTTCGGAATACTGACGCCCAGAGCGTGCAGGCTCGTATTCGCTTTTCGGTTCTTGCTGCGGAAGGACCGGAGGTTCTTGCCACGAAGGTGGTTGAAGCGAATATCGCGGCTAAGTCCAGCGCGACTTTGCATGCAATGTTGAGTTATCCCCAAGCAAAGCTGTGGTCTCCGCAAAGCCCCTCGCTCTATAAATTGAAGGCGGAGTTACTCGCGACCGGGCCGGGCGCGCCGTCGAAGGATGAAAGGGAACAGACCTTCGGCTTTCGCTGGTTCGAGCCGCGCGGCATTGGAACCGATGCAATTTTGACTTTAAATGGGAAGCGCATTCGAGTTTACTCGGCGATTGAATTCGGTTATTGGGGATTCAACGGCCTGTGGCCAACCCCGGCACTGGCCGCCAAGTCAGATTGGGCCGCGAAGTCGCTGGGACTGAATGCACTGCAATACCATCGCAACCTTGGCAAGCATGAAGAGTTAGAACAGGATGACAGGTTGGGCTTACTGCGTTACATGGAGCCGGGAGGAGGAGTTCTTTCGTTTCAGGATGAGAGTGAGCGATTTTTCCTCGACGAGGCTCCGGCCACGCAGCATCCTATCGACACTTCGGGCAATGGTGGAGAGGCTTTAAGCTGGAGCCAGCGGTATTCGGAGTTTCGCGTTCTGCGGATGATGCGCGATCACCGCAGCCATCCTTGCCTGGTGGTTTACGACCTTCAAAACGAGAGATGTCCTGACTTACACAACCCCCGCATATTCAGGCTTCTGAATGAAATGCACAAGGCGGACCCGAGCCGGACAATTGTTCTCCATTCCGGGATCGATCCTAGAAACCAGGCTTTTTATTTACCCTACAACGACAAGATACAAGTGGAAGATGGAAGCGGCTACTCGGGTTGGTCCGATACGCATACGGTGGGCGGCACAGGCGTTTGGCAGGATAGCCTCTACACCGATCCACGGAATTTTACGCAGCGCACCGGCAACCGGCGCGAGATAAGCATGCAAGGCGAGATGCTGGGATGGGGCGCGCCGGACAATCATGCGCTTACGCTTAACTCGATCCGGGAAGGCGGCGGACATAGTTACGATATCGAAGATCATGAGCGCATTCTCGCTGCATATAACCAGTTCCTCGATAAGTGGAAGTTTCGGCCGGTGTATCCCACGGCGTCGGATCTGTTTACCGATGCGGGAAGCAAGTTATATGAGACGTGGGGACGCATTCTGCAAGTGATCCGCATCGACGACGCGAGCGACTTTCTGGTGATCAACGGGTGGGAGGATCAACCTATCGACAGCCACAGCGGGCTGGTGGACAATCAGCGGAACTTCAAGGGCGATCCGGCGTTGATTCGGAGTGCGCTGGAACCGCTGAAACCCCTGGTGCAGCCGCGCGGTGTTGTGCAAAAGGCGGGCAGCTCGGTATCGCTCGACCTGTTTCTGTTGAACGAGACCAACAATGCCGTGTCCGGCACGTTGAAGCTCTCGATTACAGGTCCCGATGGAAAGACGACGGCATTGCAGAGTTATACGGCGCCGCCGTTCGCTACGAATCAGTTTGCCTATTCGGTTGCCGAGGCGGTTCCGAGTCCGGTTCTTGCGGTTGAGGGCTACTATACGCTGGGGCTTCGCCTTGACGGGAGTAAGGCGGCTGAAGGAAGCACAAGAATTTTTGTGGTCAATCCTTCTCCGCAACTTACCAGATCTTTGCGCGTGGGAGTTATTGGAGACGGAAAGATCTTTGCCGGCTTCGTTCCACATGGCTCCCTGGGAGCGGAGAAGTATCGGCCAGAGGCCACTTATGACATGGCTATTCTGCTGAGCGATGAGAAGGATGCTCACAAAGTGGAGCAGCCGGAACATTCCAGGGAGTTACTCGCCGCAGTGAAGGCTGGCATGCCTTTGCTTGTGCTGGCCCAGAATGCAGCCGGCGCGGATAGTGCCGGAAGGCTTTTGTCGGAGACCGGAGCTTTCAAGTATACGGGGATGGTTGGGGAGAGCCGGGGATGCTGGATGGGTACGTGGGTTTTTGTGAAACAACACCCGGCGTATGCAGGCCTCCCTACGAACCAGGTGATGAAGTGGGAGTACCAGGTTGCTTACGAAGACGCATCAGGGCTGATGGTCGATGGACCGGGAGTGGAGGTTATAGCGGGATATGGGCGCGATCACGATGCGAACCTGGGAGCGGCGACCTTCACTTCGCGATTGGGCAAGGGAACGATTCTCTTCCAGGCCGTTCGCGGCATGCAACCCCTGCTCTACGAGCGATTTATCTTCAACGCGGCGCGGTTTTTGACGGGGAGCTGATTGGTTTCAGAACGAATGTCCTGAAGGGCACTGTAGCAAATTTGCGGTTCGCCGATAAGGATCACAGGTGTCTGTCCGGCTCGCAAGGAGAGTCCGGGGGCCGAAGAGTGATCCGATTGCCAAATCATGCGGAAGCAAATCTCGCGGCGCTGATTGAAAGCACGAGCGACCTGATCTGGTGTGTGGATCTCGAATTTCGCCTGCTCAATTTCAACCAGGCTTTGCGGCAGAACTGTGAGCGCAATTTTGGGGTCCAGGCTGACCTTGGGATGCGCCCAGAGGATCTTCTGCCGCCTGAAAAGGCGGCCGAGTGGCCTCCGCTCTACGGGCGCGCACTCTCCGAAGGTGCTTTCCGTGTCGAGTATTCTTTGGCCGATGGCCGCACTCTCGAACTGGTCTTTAACCCGATATTTGTCGACGGTCAAAATGCAGGAGTTTCCGTATTCGGCAAAGACATCACCGGGCAAAAGGCGGCAAAGGATTCAAACCGCCTCCTGGCCTCGATTGTTGAGTCATCGGATGACGCGCTGTTCGCCGTCAAGCTTGATGGAACCATCGCAAGCTGGAACCGCGGCGCGGAATTGCTGTATGGATACAGCGCGGCCGAGGTGATCGGAGAGACCAGTAACATTCTTGTCCCTCCTGACTTGATAGAAGATTTTCGTGAGAAGTACGAAGCCCTCATGACCGGACGAAGCCTCTTCCAACTCGATACTCTTGCCAGACATAAGAACGGTTCCATGGTCGATGTTGCACTTACCATTTCTCCTATCCGAGATGCCAACGAAATTGTGTCAGGCGCTTCTGTCGTCGTTAAGGACATCGGCGGGCACAAGCGGTTGGAGCGAGAACTTGAGGAAGCTGAGCGCAAATATCGGGCAATATTCAATGGGGCGCTGGAAGGGATGTTTCGCACTTCTCCAGAGGGCGGATTGCTGAACGCGAATCCCGCGCTGGCCAGGATGCTGGGATATGAATCGCCCGCAGAGCTTATATCGGCCGCCACAAATGTTACCAAGGTTGCATTGGTCGACGTCGAGGAGCGTTCCCGGCTTACCCGTGAACTGGATGCGGATGGGGCAGTTCGAGGGTTCGAGTGCAGGTTTATGCGCAAGGACGGCAGAATCATCTGGGGTTCACTTACATTCCGCAGGGTGCGCGATGCCGATGGCCGGCTGCTTTTTCACGAAGGGTTTATCGAAGACGTTACCGCTCGCAGAAAATCCGAAATGGCATTAGCGGAGCGAGAGAACCGTTTCCGGAAACTATTCGAAAAGAATGGGTCGGTCTTCCTTCTGATCGATCCATGGAGCGGCCTGATCGTTGAGGCCAACCAGTCAGCCATAGCCTTTTACGGCTATCCTCATGAACGGCTGATTGGGATGTCCATCGCCCAAATCAACACCTTGGGGCATGAAGCGGTAGAGTCTCAATGGTTGCGGGCATTACGCGGGGAACGCAGCCACTTCAAGTTTCGCCACCGGCTTGCGAGCGGGGAAGAGCGCGACGTGGAGGTCTATTCTTCGCCAATCGAAACAGAAGGCAAGACGTTGCTGTTCTCGGTGGTTCATGACGTAACCGATCGCCACCGGGCGGAAGAAGCGCTGCGGGAGAGCGGGGAGCTTCTGAAAGAAGCGCAGAATATTGGAACACTCGGCACTTATCTACTGGATTTTGTTACGGGCATGTGGGCGTCTTCGGATGTAATGGACGAGATCTTTGGGATTGACAAGGAGCATGACTGCTCCGTGGCCGGATGGGTGCGCTTGATCCACCCCGACGACCGCGAGATGATGACTGCCTATTTTGAAAATGAGGTGGCGGGGAAGAGGAACCCATTCGACAAGGAATACCGTATCGTTCGGCAGAACGACCATGTGACACGATGGGTGCACGGGCTGGGCAAACTGGAGCTCGACGTGCAGGGTCAACTCCTGAAGATGCGCGGCATCATCCAGGACATCACGGAGCGCAAGCAGGGGGACATGCAGCTTCGCGAGAGCGAAGAGCGCTATCGGGCCACGTTCGAACAGGCAGCGATCGGCATACTTCACACGTCGCTCGATGGCCGTATTTTGAGGTGCAACGCGAGTTTTGCCGATATTATCGGTTACTCTCAAGACGAGGTTCCCGGCCTCAGCTTTCAGCAAATCACGTGGCCTGAGGATTTGTCGCACAGCGTCAAGGTGCAGCAAGCAATCTCCAATAATGCGACCGGCAGTGAAAGTTGGGAGAAGCGCTACATACGCAAGGACGGCAGCCTGACCTGGGTAAAATTGAAGGTATCTACCCAGCGCGACGCTGAGGGGAACGCGTTGCACTTCATCTGTTTGGTGGAGGATATCAACGCCCGCAAGAAGTCCGAGGCACTTCTGTCTGAAGCGCAGGAAGCATTGCGGTTGAGCGAGGCGCGCTACCGCACTGTTTTCGAGACAAGCCTCGATGCCATCAGTATCAGCCGCCTGAGCGATGAAAGGTATGTCGAAGTCAACAAGGCCTTCCTCGAAATCACCGGGTTCGCGCGCGAAGAGATAATTGGGCGGACAGCGCGAGAACTTGGCATCTGGGAGGATCCGCACGATCGGGATGATCTGATCGGTATTCTTCGCCTGACCTCTGAACGCAGGAATCAGGAATTTCAATTCCGGAAAAAGAACGGAGACAGGATATGGGGGCTGCTATCGGCATCGGTAATCGAGATTGACGGGGTTGCTTGCGTGCTTGGTGTGACTCGGGATATTTCCGATGCCAAGCTGGCTGAGGAAGAGATAAGGAATCTGGCCTTCTATGACCCGTTGACAGGCCTGCCCAATCGCCGCCTTCTTTTGGAGCGGTTGCACCAGGCTGCCAACTCCATGACTGTCCGCATGCGGGCCTTGCTGTTTGTGGATGTGGATAACTTCAAAGTATTGAATGACACTTTGGGCCATCACACGGGTGATCTACTTTTGCAGGAAATCGCTTTGCGTCTCACCGCGTGCGTGCGTGAAGTTGACACCGTAGCTCGCCTGGGCGGAGACGAATTTGTTGTTATGCTGGAAAGCTTGAGTTATGCGCCCGAGCAAGCTGCGGCAGATGCCAAGGCAATGGGCGAAAAGATTCTAGCTGCGGTCGATCGGCCTTATTTGCTTGATGGCCGCGAATTCTTAAGCACTTCAAGCATCGGGATCACTGTCTTCGGCGATCGCCGCGAAACGATGAGTGAAGTTATGCAACAGGCCGATATCGCCATGTATCAGGCCAAGGCGGCCGGCCGCAATACAATGCGCTTCTTCTCTCCGGCGTTGCAGGCAGCCGTCCACGCCCGCGCCGCCATGGAGGTGGATCTTCGCAAGGGTATAAAGGCGGATGAATTCCAGCTTTACTATCAGCCTCAGATCGATCGCGGCCTTTTGGTTGGCGCCGAGGCATTGTTGCGCTGGAATCACCCCAGACGCGGCACGCTGCTGCCCGGCGAGTTTATTTCCGCGGCGGAAGAGTCTGGGCTGATTCTGCCTTTGGGAGGGTGGGTGCTGGATGCCGCTTGCAGGCAGATCGCCGCATGGGCAGACCGCACGGAAACCTCCTGCATCACGGTTGCGGTGAACATCAGCGCGTTGCAATTGCGCCAGCCGGATTTTGTGGAGACTGTTCTTGCGGCAGTTGATCGCGCCGGGGCAAACCCGCAGTATCTCGACCTGGAATTGACCGAAAGCATGCTGGTAGACAATATTGAAGACGTAATCGCGAAGATGACGAGTCTCAAAGCGCATGGCGTGAGATTTTCGCTTGACGATTTTGGAACGGGCTATTCGTCTCTCTCGTATCTGAAGCGCCTGCCCCTGGACCACTTGAAGATCGATCGCTCGTTTGTGCGCGACGTTCTGGTGGATGCAAGCAGCGGCGCGATTGCGCAAACCATTATTTCCCTGAGCAGGACAATGGAATTGTCGGTTATGGCCGAGGGTGTGGAAACCGAAGAGCAGCGCGAGTTTCTGGCGCACATGGGCTGTCACGCCTTCCAAGGATACCTGTTCAGCCGGCCGCTGCCCTTGCAGGATTTTGAATTATTGCTCGCACGCTGGCCTGTCGCCTCTGCCCCGCGCATGGGGATCGCTGCCATTGAGCAGCCGATCCCGGAAAAACTCGCGGGCTAGGGGACGCCGTCAGCCGTTCGCATGCGCTTTACTTCCCCGAAATGTCCGAAGGTGATCTTAACGGCTCAATCATTCGAGTCCTGCGGCGTCACGGTATACTTTGTGTTAACAATACCGGGATTGCGAGTGGTGAGCAGGATCGACTCCGTGTGTTCACTCTGCGATTAATTTCCGATGCATGCTGGACGGTGAAGTTAGAGCACTTTCAAATGCAGATCTCTTTTGGGGAGCAGTGATGATAGCTGGCGTTGACATTGGAGGCACCAAGGTCGCACTTGGCCTCATCGATAGCAATGGCGCGGTTGTTACCCGTGTCGATATTCCGATCGAGGTGGATCGTGGACCGGCAAACGCGCGCGACAGAATGCTGAAGGTAATGCGCCAATTGAACCACGAAATCGATGGGGGATTCAGGGGGATCGGCATTGGATGCACGGGCCCCATCGACGCCATCACGGGCGAAATGGGCGACGTGAATACGCTTCCCGGCTGGCAGGGGTGGAATCCGATGCGTGAACTGGCGGACGAGTTCAAAGTTACTGTTGCCCTGGAAAACGACGCGGATGCGGCTGCGCTGGGCGAGGCGCGATGGGGTGCAGGGAAAGGCAAACGGAGCATGGTTGGCTTGACAGTGGGCACCGGCATCGGGGCAGGCATCATCTTCGAGGGGAAAGTTTACCGGGGAGCGGGAAATGCCCATCCGGAGATTGGCCATCATATTATGGAGCCCGACGGCCCGCTCTGCACATGCGGCGCCACAGGCTGCTGGGAGGCCCTGGCGGCCGGTCCCTCGATTGAACAGTGGTACGCCGAGCAGAACCCGGAGGGCGGAGTAAGGACCTGCAAAGAGATTTGTGCGCTTGCACGAGCGGGTGATGCGGCGGCACAGCGGGCAGTGGATCGGCTGGCAACGTACCTGGGCATCGGGTTGTCGAATGTGATTCACATGCTGATGCCGGAAGTGATTGCACTGAGCGGCAGCGTGATGCAGAGCGCGGATTTGCTGCTTGACCCGATTCGCGCCATTGTTCGCAATAACTGCCGGGTGGTTCCTTCGGAGAATTGTCTGATTACACTTTCGTCGCTTGGGGCCAATGCGGGATTGATTGGCGCGGCGCAGGTGTGGCACACGCGTTTCGATAGTGAACATAAGGAGAAGTTGTGAAGGCTACGTCGTACCGATTTATTGAAGGTCCCTTCCTGGGCGATATTCTCGATCAGCCGCGCGCTTTGCAGGCCACGCTGGATGGTTTCCTAGGTGACTCAAGTCTATTTGACCGCATTGACAAGTTACGCAGGGAACCGCATGCGCGCGTGGTGCTTACCGGTATGGGGTCTTCTCTGCACGCTCTTTATCCATTGGAACTGATGCTGATCGCCAAGGGTGAAACCGTGGCGCGCGTGGAGACGTCGGAGCTGATTCATTCAATGCCGGCATTGCTCGCCGGCGACACGATCATCGTGGCTGTGTCGCAGTCTGGCCAAAGCGCGGAGATTGTTCGGCTGCTGGAGTTGAACAAGAAACAGGCGAAGGTGGTTGGAGTTACAAACACCGCAGACAGCCCACTGGCCACGGAATCAGACCTGATGATACTGACTCACTGTGGAGCGGAGTTCTCGGTCTCGGCCAAGACATACGTGGGTACCTTGCTGGCCCTTGAGGTTTTGGGAGCGGCGTGGTGCGGCGAGGCTGCGGGTGCTTTGTTTGACGAATTGCAGGAGGCGCCGGCGCTGGCGGCCAGTTACCTGGCGCAGTGGCGAGAGCATGTGGAGTCGCTGGCCGCGCGGATGGAGGGCATAAGCCGCCTGTTCATCGTTGGTCGAGGGCGGTCACTTGCAACGGCGGGAACGGGCGCGCTGATTACCAAGGAGTCCACGCGCTCGCCTGCGGAAGGCATGAGCAGCGCGGCCTTCCGGCACGGTCCCATGGAGATGGCGGGGCCGGAAACCATGGTGCTGGTGCTGGAGGGCGAAGCGAACCTGCGCTCGCTGAACAGCAAACTGGTGCAGGATATTCATGGCATTGAAGGAAGGGCGGAGTTGGTTGGGCCCGACTCGAAGATTGCGGCCTTGCGCATTCCCGACAAGCTCACGCGCCTTTTGCCCATCGCCGAAATTCTGCCTATCCAGATGATGACTCTGGCTCTTGCGGCAAACTCCGGTTTCGAAGCCGGGCGCTTTCTGCACGCAACCAAGATTACAGCCGATGAGTAAAAACAAGCGGAGGACACTAACTCGATGAAGCGCAGCAAGTACCTTGTAGGGATCGTTCTCGCGATCTTCTTTGTCCTATCGTTTGTGACCAATATTCTTGGCCCCATAATTCCGGACATGATCCAGAGTTTTCACCTAAGCCTGTTTGCGGCGGCTCTGCTTCCGTTCGCATTCTTCATCGCCTACGGAGTGTTTTCGATTCCAGCCGGATTCATGGTGGAACGGTGGGGAGAGAAGCGGGTGATCCTGGGAATGTTTGCTGTTGCGCTGGCAGGGTCGCTCCTGTTTGCGTGGCTGCACATTTATCCCGTTGCGATGATATCGCTATTCCTGATTGGAAGCAGCATGGCGGCATTGCAGGTGGCCATCAATCCATTGCTGCGGGTGGCCGGCGGCGAAGAGCATTTTGCTTTCAATTCAGCATTCGCACAATTGGTTTTTGGGATTGCTTCGTTTATCAGCCCGCAGGTTTATTCATACTTCGTAAGCAACCTGGAGCAGGCGCCGGGAAAGAACATTCTGCTTTCGACTCTCAATGCAATTGTGCCGGCGACGATGCGCTGGATTTCAATGTACTGGATCTTCGCAATCGTAATTGCGGCGATCATGGGGGTGCTGGCGTTCTCACGCTTTCCCGCAGTGGAGCGGAAAGAGGACGAAGCGGCGGGCACCGCAGGCATGTATCGCTACCTGCTGCGTAAACCCATAGTGTGGCTCTTCTTCTTCAGCGTGTTTTTCTATGTGGGTTCGGAACAGGGTACGGCCAACTGGATGTCGGAATTCCTGTGGAAGTACCACGGCTTCGATCCGCACACAACGGGAGCGTCGGCCGTGGGTTGGTTCTGGGGACTGATGACGATAGGCTGCTTCGCGGGCATGATCCTGCTGAAGTTCTTTGACAGCCGGCGAATTCTGGCAGCCTTCGGAATCGGCGCGCTGGCATGCCTTTCGGTCGCGCTCTTTGCACCGGCGTCAGTCTCCAGGTTCGCGTTTCCTTGTGTGGGATTATTCGCGTCGGTGATGTGGCCGATCATCATGTCGCTGGCACTGAACTCGGTGCTGGAATACCAGGGAGCGTTTGCCGGGATTCTGTGCTCGGGAATCATGGGCGGCGCGATTTTGCCGCTTATCACGGGCCGAATTGCCGACTCGTTTGGCTTGCGCACGGGCATGTGCCTGCTTTACGTAACCTTTGGGTGGGTGTTTGCGGTTTCGCTTTGGGCCAAGCCTCTGATTACCAATCAGAGATTTGGCGAAGACAAGACGGCGAATCGGGCGGCATAAGGGGCGCTTGATTAACAGCCTTCGCAGAGGCGACTTGCCCAGTGGCGGACGGACTCGGGGGTGAGGGGGCGGCCACTGGCCTGGGTGGCTGCCATCTGCACGGCGAAGTTGCCGATGGTGGAGCTTTCCGTTTGACCGATCTCGACCGGCAGACCGGTCCGTTCTCGAGTCAGTTGAGTCAGGAGCATGTTGCGGCTGGCACCCCCCAGAATGTGGATGCGTTCGAGCTTGCGGCCCAGCATTTGCTCGAGGCTGGCGAAGGCGGACGCATAACGGCTGGCGAGGCTTTCAAAGATCACCTTGGCGACGACCGGCTCATTTCCTTGAACGTCGGGAATCGGGGCCAGGCCCAGGCGAGTGAGCTCGTTGTTGATGCGCTGCGGCATGTTGGAATCGAGAAGCAGCGGCTCGGCATCCACGTCAACGATGCCGGGAAATGAAGTGCATGCGGCGGCCTGAGCAATGAGGTCGCCGATCTCCCATGTGCGGCCCGCGGCGCTCCAGGCCTCCATGCACTGCTTCAGCAGCCACATTCC
The DNA here is from genome assembly GCA_003151985.1 of Acidobacteriaceae bacterium. GTDB lineage: Bacteria > Acidobacteriota > Terriglobia > Terriglobales > Acidobacteriaceae > Telmatobacter. The sequence continues at coordinate 55,485 of PLZC01000183.1, read as the reverse complement.
ATTGACTATGGTGTGGAAACAAAAGTCGCCGGTGGCGGCGCCGAGGTTGGTGTAGCGGGCGTCGAGCGCCTGGCGCGTGGTAACCGGATTGGCCGCAAGAGTGCCTACGATGGACCAGGTGCCGGAGCAAATGTAAGCGGTGGAACTGAGGCTACCCGGGATGCCGGCAAGGGCGGAAGCGGTATCGTGGGTTGCGGGTGCGATAATCCGGGTTTCGCGGAAGGCGTGGAGGGCGGTGAGCGGGCCCTGCATTTGGCCGAGGACGGTTCCGACGCGGACGATGGGCGGGGCTGCATCGATTTGTAGATCGAGAAGACGAAAGAGCTCGGCGTCCCAGTTGCCTGTTTCGAGATTTACAAGACCCGTGTGAGTGGCATTGGTGTACTCAGCAACGCGGCGGCCGCCGAGCCAATAGAGCACAAACTCGGGGAACATGACCCAGGGGCTGCGGGCGTCGATGCCTGCGGCGGGGTCGGCGAGGAGCTGGTAGACAGTGTTGATGCGAAGAGGCGAGGCGCCGGTGCGCTGGAAAAGCTCGAATGGTGGAACCACCAGGTCCGCAGCCTCTTTCGCGGCCACGGTGCGCTCATCGCGGTAGCAGAAGGGCTCGCGCAGCGGTTGGCCGTCGGGAGCGAGGCGGACGTAATCTACAGACCAACTGTCAACGCCGATGGAGGCGATGCCTTCGGGCGCGGCTTGCGCTGCTTTGCGCAGGCCCACTTCAAGGCTGGAGAGAATTGCCTGGAGCGGCCAGTGCAGGGAGGCTCCGCGATGCACCGGGCCATTCGGGATGCGGTGAATGAGCTCGATCTGAGGGGTGCCGGCGCTCCAGCGGAGCAGTGAGACGCGGCAGCTTTCGGCGCCTAAATCAATGGCAACTTGTGCGGGTTCCTGCATAAAGCTGGTGAGTCTCCGTTCGACAGATTTCAGGCCTTTTCTTCGGCGGCGAGGGTTTCCGCTGTTACTGTTTTGTGGCGCACATAGTTATATGGTGGGACGATGTTGCCTCGCATGATGGAAATGCCGATTTGAATGAGGCGGGGGCCGTAGGTTTCGGCTTCGTGGGAGATGGACCCGATCAAGGCGCTTTTTCCGGAGCACATCTCCTCGACGGCTTCGGGAATGCAGTCCTGACCGACGATGGCGAAGTCAGCCTCGCGCCCAGCCTGGCGGACGGCGTTGAGCACACCGAGGGCACTGGAGTCAGTTGAGGCGGCGACGAGGATGCGCTCGCCCTTGGGGTGGGTGCGGAGGTATTCAGTAACGACGGACTGGCTGGGAAGTTGCATGCCCCGGCCCTCAAGTTCCATGAAGCGATCAGCGGGCAAATCGGGGAGCCGCTCGCGAATGCCATCGAATGCGCCGGTGATTCGGCTCTGAACCACACTGCCTGCCTCGGAGAGTCCCACGCCCAGGACCCAGTCAACCTTGCCCTTCCACTTGCGAAGTGCGTGCTGAGCCAGCAAAACGCCGGCTTCGAATCCACATTCAAAGTTGTCCACGCCGAAGTAAGTTGCGTTGGGGTGGGGCAGGTCGATGGCAACGAGGGGAATCTCTGCTTTCTTGAAGATGTGGGCGATCCGCGGGGCGACGTGATCTTCGACCTGAAATTCGAGGACCAGGTCTACTTTCTGAGCGACAAATTCATGGGCATTTTGAACCGCGGTGTCGGCATCGTAGCGGTTGTCGAGGACCAGCAACTCGACGCCGGTGGAGGCGGCAGCAGCCACGACGCTCTGGGCGACAGCCCTGGAGAAGGGCATTTCATTACTTTGTGCGGCGAAGCCGAAACGCAGGCGGCGGGGGCGAGAAACCAGGCGATAGAGGCCGTTCTGCGTTTGGGCGACGTAGCCTCGATGAACAAGCGTTTTGAGGATGCGGTAGATACTGGTCTTCGAAATCTGCCTTTGCTTGTACACGTCTTCAAGGGAGACAGGAGCATGGCTCTGCTCAAGGAAGTCGATCACGTCGAAGGCCTTGGAGAGAATAGGGATCAGGTAGAGCCGCTTGATTCGTGCTTTGGGCAACCCGTTACCTCCTGTGGGGTTTCATCTAGGGTGAGCGCTTGCTTCCCGTTACCGCGGCTAAACAAGCTGCGGAAAAACTCCAACTCTGGGGCTTTGTAACAGGGCACGACTTTAGTCGTGCCGATAAAGCCCATAGAATCAATTGGGCTTTAGCCCCTGCAAATGACCGTTGGACCAATATGCTGGGAAATCAGCCCCTTTTCCGCAGCCTGTAACGCCCCGCCATTTGAAAGCCTGATTCTTGCAACCAGTATTATCCCATTTCAAGCATAGCTGCTCACGGAGGAATGGCGGCTTCCCCGTTCGCGTGCAATCAACTCGACGTAACCTCCATCTTGCAGAGCCTTGAGCGGGTCTGCGGCAAGACCACGCGCCTGCCGCCAGGCTGCTGCCAGGGGACGGACATCGGTCCAGAAAGCGCCACGGAAGAGCTCTTCGGCGGCTACAAGATCGCAGGACTTCTGATAGGCGGCCAACTGATCCCGATCGACGAGGGCAGCTTTGAGCCAGAGTTCCTGGGCGGTGACAACGGTCTGGACGGTGGCTTCAATCTTGCCTTTGAGGTTGTGGCTCTGGTCGATCATAAAGGCAACATTTTGGGCAATTCCCTCGGCGTTGGCGGTGTGAATCTCATGGAAGATGCGGAAAATTTGATACGGATCGATGGAGCCGAGGGTGAGGTCGTCGTCGGCGTAGCGGCGGTCGTTGAAGTGAAATCCGCCAAGCAGGCCTGTGTGCAGCAGCCAGGCGACAATTTGCTCAATGTTCTGCGAGGAGTAGTGGTGGCCGGTATCGACAAGGACGCGAGCCTGCGGACCGGCAAAGGTGGACAGATGGGAGGACATGCCCCAGTCGGCGATGTCGGTGTGATAAAAGGCCGGTTCGAAAGGCTTGTATTCGATCAACAGGCGCTGCTCCGAGGACAGGTGATCGTGGCAGGAGCGAAGAGCCTCCTCAAGCCAGCCAATGCGGCTGCGGATGCTCTGGGTGCCGGGATAATTCGAGCCGTCGGGAAGCCACAAAGATACGTCGCGAGAATTGAGGCGCTTGCCGATCTCGATGCAGTCCAGGACATGGTTGACGGCTTGCTCACGGATCGCCGCCGAGGGATTGCAAAGCGAGCCGAATTTGTATTCCTGATCCTGAAAAAGGTTGGGGTTGATGGAACCGGTGCGCATGCCGAATTGCGATTCGAGCTTCGCTATCTCCGGTACGTCATCGAGACCGTTGGGCAAATCCCAAAGTACGTGAAGAGCCAGCGTGGGAGTTACACCAGTGAGCCGGTTGACCTCCGCAGCGTCAGCGAATTTCTCCTCGATGGTGGAAGCGGCGGCAGCCTGGACAAACTTTCCAAAGCGGGTGCCGGTGTTGGCGAATCCCCAGGAGGGAATCTCAATCTGGAATGAATCCAGCGCTTGCGCTGCGAGGTCAAAAGTTGCTGATTCTGAATGTGCCATCGTGTGATTATCCTTCGATGTGCCGGTTAAAGCCGGCCTCAAAACTGATTCAATCGTGCACCAGGATCACGTGCAGGAAGCGAGGTCCATGCACGCCCTTGATGCGAGTCATTTCAATGTCGGCGGTAGCGCTGGGCCCGGAGATCCATGTGACCAGCTCGGGAGGCTGGGGCGATCGGTGAAAGTATTCGGGAAATGTTTCTACTACCTGGCTGGCGTACAGAATACACAAGTGCCAGTCGGGGAGGAGGGTGATTACGCGGCGGCCCTCGGCGGAGGAGTGGTGGAGCACAATGGTTCCAGAGTCGGCTACCGCGCAGAAGGCCGCAGTGACTACTCCCTCGGCTTGCTCGATTTCGCTGTGAGCGAGGCCGCGATCGATCATAAAGTTGAAGCCCGGGACATGCCACGCCGGCGGCAACTCGGGGGGAACGACAAAGGTTCGCTTGCCACTGGCTGCCAGTTGCGCGGCAATCGATGCGGGCAACTGCTCAGGAGTGCATTCGACCACCTCGGCGTCGTATTCGCGGAGGCGTTCGACGAGTAACTCGACGCGGGCCGCGGCGGATAAGGCGCCGCTATGAATATAAGTGCGGGGCAGAGCCGCGTAGGCTGAGGCGAGTTGCGCCGGCTCAAGAGCTACCGATTGGGTTGCCGAGCGGATGCGGTCCAGAATGCGTTCGCGGGAATCAACGGAAGCGGTCATTTTGCCTCCTTCGCGCGTGCGGCCCACCATTCGTGGAAGGTCTGCCCGGGAAGGCCGCGGAGGTCGCGGGTCTGCGTCCATTTGCCGCCGACCGAGGGCAGGGAGTGGATCCATCCGTCTTTGCGGGTGAAGAAGCTTGCGCCCATGCGGCCCAGGCTCTGCGCCACGTGGAAGAGCCAAGCATTTGAGAAGAGGAGGTTGGCAACACGCAGGCCAAGATACATGGGATCGAAGAAGCGGCCAAGGTGGCGGCGTTCCTGGTTGACCACCTGGGAGCGGAGTTCGAGCAGAACTTCAGGGATGTTGATCTTGACCGGACAGACTTCAAAGCAAGCGCCGCAGAGGGAGGAGGCGTAAGGCAACGATTGCGCGTGCTGCATCTGCATGAGTTGGGGAGTGAGAATGGCGCCGATGGGACCGGGATAAACCGAACCATAGGCATGGCCGCCGGTCTGGCGATACACCGGACAGGCATTCATGCAGGCTGCGCAACGGATGCACTTGAGTGTCTGGCGTTCCTTGGCTTTGGCAAGGATTGCGGAGCGGCCGTTATCGAGCAGGACCACGTGGAAACGTTGCGGGCCATCGCCGGGAGTAACGCCGGTCCATAGCGAGGTGTACGGGTTCATGCGCTCACCTGTGGCGGAGCGGGCGAGGACCTGTAGCATGACTTCGAGATCCTGGAAGCGAGGCAGGACCTTCTCGATGCCGGCCAAAGTGATCATGGTTTGCGGCAAGGTGAGGCACATGCGGCCGTTACCTTCGGACTCGACGATGGCAACGCCCCCGGTTTCAGCGATGAGGAAGTTAGCGCCGCTGATGGCGGTGGGAATCTTGAGGAACTTTTGGCGGAGATAGGTGCGCGCGGCGGCGGTGAGCGCGTGCGGGTCGTCCGAGAGGTCGTGGAGGCCCATGCGGCGGGCAAAGATTTCGCGTACCTGGCTGCGATTGATGTGCAGCGCGGGAACGACGATATGCGAGGGCTCTTCCTCGCCGAGTTGAAGGATGATCTCGGCCAGGTCGGTTTCGAATACACTCACGCCGCCGGACTCAAGATACGGATTCAATTGAATCTCGGCCGAGGTCATGGTCTTGATTTTGATGACTTCAGAGGCGTTCTCTTGGCGGAGGATGTCGAGGATGATGCGGCGAGCTTCATCGGCGTTGGCGGCCCAGTGGACCGTGCCGCCAGCCGCGGTGCAGCGGGCTTCGAACTGCTCAAGGTAAGCGGCGAGGTTTTCCAGGACATGGGCGCGGACGGCTGAGGCTGCTGTACGAAGCTGCTGCCAGTCGGACTTTTCAGTTACAAGCCTTGCGCGCTTGGTCTGGATGACGTCAATGGCATGGGCCACATTCTTGCGCAGTTGCGGGTTGCGCAGAACGGGCAGAACGGCCTTGGGGAAAGGCGGCGCGAGAAGGGGATCGAGAATGGGGTGATCTACGGCGGCGTGGCTCACAGAGTTGCCTCCGCGGGAGAGGTTTCCGTGGCGGCCAGAATCTGCGCCATGTGGATGGTTTTCATGCTCGCGTACTGACGATGCATGGCCCCGCCCAAATGCATGAGGCAACTGTTGTCCAGAGCCGTGCAATACTCGGCGCCGGTCGAGACAACGTCCTGAAGCTTGACGGCCAGCATGGCCGAAGAGACTTCGGCATTCTTAACGGAAAAGGTGCCGCCGAAGCCGCAACAGCGGTCGAGGTTGGGAAGCGGGCTGTGATTGAGGCCGCGCACTTTAGCCAGCAGGCGGTAAGGGCGGTCGCCCAGGTGCAGTCCGCGCAGGCCGTGACAACTTGCGTGATAAGTGACGCGATGCGGAAAGTAGGCGCCGACATCGTCCACACCGAGCTTGTCTATGAGAAATTCGCTCAGTTCGTAAACGCGGGGCAACAGAGCGGCAAACTCGGTGCGGAGAGCTTCATTGCCCAATTCCTGGAAAAGCACTGGATACTGGTCCCGCATCATCGCGACGCAGGATGAGGAAGGAATCACTACGGCTTCGACATCTTGATAAAGACGAACCAGGCGCTTGGCCTGGGAGAAGGCCTCGCCGCGGAAGCCGGTGTTGGCGTGCATCTGACCGCAGCAGGTCTGTTTGGGATGGAAATCGAGGTCCACGCCCAACCGCTCAAGAAGACGCACGACAGCCCGGCCAGTTTCAGGATAAAGTGTGTCGTTATAGCAGGTGATAAAGAGCGATGCGCGCATGCATGACACCGAATAGAAGATCGACTGTATGGAACGATCATAATATTCGATAGAAATACCTTTTGTCTATCGCAATCGCGATTTGATTGCGATAGAATCTCCTGAGCGTTAAACCAGCCTAGTTGAATGCCATCCGCCCGACCACGACGGCCGAGGCAGATGAAAAGCCGTGCAACGGTTGCGGTGGATCGCGTTCGACGGGGACATCGTGGCCTCCGGTGACGCCGTTGTAGCGTTCCCAAATCTGTCCGGTCTTTTCCCAGGTTGTAACGACGTTGGCAATATACTTTCGGCTGATACTCCGTTCCAAATCTTCATAACCGTACCGCGCCAGCGCCTGTCCGACGATGATCTGAATCGGCGGCCAAGCCTCGGGATAGGCCCATTCGAGAGCTTTGAATTGCGGGTGGATGCCGGGATAATCCTTGTCGGTGAAGGTCAGGCCGTAAGGACGGTCGAAGAGGGGCAGATGATCGACCACGCGCTTGGCTTGTGACTTGGAAGCAATCCCAGCCCACAGCGGCCAGAAACCGTCCAGCGAGTAGTAAGGCAGGCGTGTCTTCTTGACGTAGTCATACTCGAAGTAGAATCCTTCGGCCTCGCCCCAACAATATTTATTGATGCGTTCCGCACGATCGTCGGCTTCCTTTTTCCAACGGGCAGCCTTTTCCTTCCAGCCAAACCGTTCAGCAAGAGCGTTCAATGTGTTTGCCTGGCGAACCAAAGCTGTATTGGTAAGAATCGGCACGCAATTTCGAATCTCGCCGCCAAAGATCGGGGTGTAATCGAGCGCTTCGGCCTCCGAGGCCAACTCGAGGGAGGTGTCATCCGTATCCTTACCGCCGTCGCGGCAGGTAGAAAGTCCCACGGGCGTTAAGTGCGCGGGGCCATTCCAATACTCGACATACTCACGCTCAAGCAGCGGGTAGGCCGTCATCGCTATTTCGTCGTCGTCCTTTCTTATTTTCAAATAATTCTCGACGCTCCAGCCAAGCAAAGGAGTCTGGCCTCGCGTCTTGTAAAAGGTACGGTTTCCATTCAGCACCTTGCCAAAACGCTGAATCATGGATAGCTGGTCGAGAATGTTCCAGCGGACAATGTCCGCGCGGTCATGTTCAAGCAGTGCCAGGTTACTGAACGCTGTGTCCCAACCGTATATCTCTGGAAATGAGGCAACCGAACCTCCGCCCGTGGTGTATGAGAACGGCAAAAAGAGCAATGACTTCGGAGTGCTGTATTTCCATTTGTCGCCAGGCTTGGGCGGTTCGGCATCTGCGATGATTGCCTCCTCGTCGGCCCGGGCCAGATCGCCATCCCACCATTTTCGAATTTCGTTGTCGAGTTTTTGCCAGCGAGCTTTCAGGTCCCCTTCATCCGGGGAGGCAGCTTCAGAACTCGCGAGCGCCGAAGATGCGCGCTGGTTGAGGCCAGTAACCATAGCTACTGAAGTAGCAGCGGCCTGCGCAATAAACGAACGACGATTCACATGTTCCTCCGATGTGGTATCTTCGTGTCCTGTTATATGGTGACTGGAATCTATTACGGCTATAGTGCAGGTGTCAAATCAGAGTAGTTAAGCCTGCAGCCGCACCCGCAATGTTCTAGATAGCCGCGCGAATCTACTCGCGCCACTTCCGAGGAGTACGTATGTCTGAAGTCACTCGTCGCGAACTTATCCGCGCCGCAGCAGTTGTATCAGCCGGAGCACTTGTTTTTGACTCAGCAATTGCCCGTGCCCGCACGCTACTGTCCAACTATCCGGAGGTTGCCTCGGCGGAGGCGCTTGCTGCAATTGCTCCGCGCGAGCAGCTTCTCTTCGACTTTGGCTGGAAGTTCTTTATGGGAAGCGATGCGGACCCCAAGCGCGACCTTGACTTCGGTAAAGATCATGGCAGCTACGAGGGCGGATTTGCAAAGACGGGTGGTTTTGAATTTGCCACCGGCAACTTTGACGACTCCAAGTGGCGCTCCCTCAATCTTCCGCATGACTGGGCTATCGAACTGCCTTTCGTCAACGATCAAGCTCTTGAGCTTCAAGGTTACAAGCCGCTTGGCCGCAAGTATCCGGAGACTTCCGTCGGCTGGTACCGCAGGAGCTTCGATATTCCCGCATCGGACGCAGGGCGTCGAATTTGCGTTGACTTTGACGGCGCATTCCGAAGCGCACTTGTTTTCGTCAATGGCTGCTACGTTGGACGCAACGACAACGGTTATACGCCGTTTGGATTCGACCTTACTGACTACCTTAATTACCCCGGGAAGAACGTCATCGTTGTGCGCGTCGACGCCACTTATGGGGATGGATGGTACTACGAGGGCGCGGGCATCTATCGCCATGTCTGGCTTACCAAGACTGACGCGCTGCACCTGGGTAAGTGGGAGAGTTACGTGCACAGCGACAAGAAAGGGAATGTGGCCAAGCTCTCTTTAGGCACCGTTGTTATGAATGAGGGCACGAAGCCAGAACCTGTCAATGTGAAGTGGCGGATTCTGGATGCGGACGGCAATGCAATTCCAGGGGGTGCCGTAACCTCGCAGTCCGATCCGCTTGCTCCAGGAAGATCCGCAACCTTCACCGGTACTTTCGAGCTGCCTTCGCCCAAGCTCTGGTCGATTGAGACGCCGTATCTCTATTCCGCGATTGTTACTGTTGAGTCGGCGGGTAAGGTCCGTGACGCCGAACGTGTCAGCTTCGGAGTGCGCACTGTTGCCTTTGACGCGAATAAGGGATTCTTTCTCAACGGAAAATCAGTCAAGATCAAAGGGACCTGTAACCACCAGGACCACGCCGGTGTGGGTGCGGCGTTGCCGGATCGCTTGCAATGGTACCGTCTGGCCATCTTGTGGGAGATGGGCTCAAACGCCGTGCGCAGCTCGCATAACATGCCCACGCCGGAGTGGGTTGAGGCCTGCGATCGAATGGGCATGATGATGATGTGCGAGACCCGCTCGATGAATTCCAGCGCTGAAGGCATGGCACAGCTTGAAGTCATGATCAAGCGTTACCGCAACTCTCCCTCCGTCATTATCTGGTCCATGGGTAATGAAGAATGGATTATTCAGGACAAGCCGCAGGGTGAGCATATCGTCGCATCCATGGTGGCGCGCTCGCACGAATTGGATCCAACTCGCCTGTGTACCGCCGCCGTCAACGATAACTTCGGCAAGGGAGTTTCACTGTCGCTTGACGTGGAAGGCTTCAACTACAACCTCGCGGAGATTGACAAGTACCACCAGGCCCACCCGTTGCAGCCGCTTATCGGCTCGGAGATCGCCGGCACCGAGGGAATTCGCGGCATTTACACCACCGACAAACTGCGCAACTGGGTGAGCGCCTACGACGTGAATCACCCGTCGTTCGGACAGAATGCCGAAGAATGGTGGAAGTTCTACTCGGCTCGCGATTTTTTGGCAGGGGCGTTTGCGTGGACCGGATTCGACTATCGCGGCGAGCCCGCTCCTAATGGTTGGCCTTCGATCAGTTCGGTGTTTGGGATTGTCGATGCGTGCGGCTTTCCGAAGGACAACTTCTACTACTACAAGGCCTGGTGGGGACAGGAGCCTGTCCTGCATCTTTTTCCTCACTGGAATTGGGAACAACGCATTGGCGAGCCCGTCTCGGTCTGGGTTCACTCGAACGTGGACGAGGTAGAACTCTTTCTTAATGAGCAAAGCCAGGGCAGCAAAAAGGTGCAGCCGCTTACTCATCTCGAATGGGACGTCAAATACACTCCCGGAGTTCTGGAAGCACGCGGCAAGAAGGATGGAAAGATCATTCTGACCACAAAGCGAGAGACCACCGGAGAGCCCACGTCTATCAAGCTCACAGCCGACCGCAAAGAGATTGATGCGAATGGCGAGGACGTCGCCGTACTTCGGGTGGAGGCGCTCGATAGTGCGGGTCGCCACGTGCCTACCGCAGATAACGCAATCAGTTTCAGGATAACTGGTGAAGGTGAACTGCTTGGCGTCGGTAATGGATATCCGAACTGCCAAGAGTCAGACAAAGAGCCAAAACGCAGCCTGTTCAATGGGCTTGCACAACTTATCGTTCAGGCGGCAAAGTCTCCTGGCGCCATAACTGTTGAGGCCTATTGCGCAGAAGATCCAAACATTGTCTCCGCTGAACTCAGGATCACCACCCGAAGAGTTGAAATGCGGCCCGCTGTTAGTTAGTCAAACGCCAACGCCCCAAAGAGTCAAATGAATGTCAGACGGTTGAGGAGATATAAATTGTGGAAGAAGATTGGTTCATTGACTCTCCTTCTGGCATCTTTTGCAGCGATGGCACAGGCGCCGGGGAGCGAAGAGAAGAGCAGCGCAAAGGATGAAAATCTCAAGGTGCGCGTCGACTGGGGAAAGGTTGTGAGACCGGTTGACCCGCTGGCATACGCTGTAAATTGTCCGGATTGCCTTGACCCTGCATGTAGCAAAAAACCGGAACTGCTAAAAGCGCTGGCCACTGTGACCGAAGGCGGAAAACCGCTGATCAGGCTTAGCGGCTGGGGAATGGTCACGCAAGGTTTTGGGGAGACCTGGCTGAACGCGGACGGCACGTGGAATGGGCCAAAGATCAAAGACGCACTAACGCCGCTGGTGCAGGCGAAATACAAGCTGATGATCAATATTCTCTCCGGACCAGGCGGGGAACAAGACCCTCTCGAGCCGGGTGCGATGGCGAACTTGGCTGCTTCGCTGGTGAAGATCGTCAACGTCGATTACCATCTTGGCGTCAAATACTGGGAGATTCCCAACGAGCGGGAACATGTGCTGACGGCAAGCCAGATGGCTGCGATGTTCTCGCGAGCGTCGGCGGCGATGAAGGCAGTGGATTCGACGATTCTTGTCGGCGGTCCGGCGATGGAATCCATCGACTCGGATTACATCGGCGAGGTTGTCAAACAGAGTTTGCCGCAGATCGATTTTGTTACGGTGCATACTTATGGCGGCGACGGCAAGCAATCGGATGCGGCAAGTTACAGTAGTGCGATCGAGGCTGTGAGACAGGTACACGCGCTACGCGACCGTCTTACATCGATCACGCAGGGCAAGCACATTCCGATTTTTGTCGATGAGTACAACATCGGGTGGGATTCTACTCCAAAGATCGCCGACAACGCGGGGGCAGTTTATTTTTCCATTATTCAGAGCGGAGTAATTGAAGCCGGAGGCAATGTCTCGGCGGTGTGGGACTTCTCGCCTTCTCACAACATGTCCATTGTGGACAAGGATGGCAACCTCTATCCTTCCGCGAATATCTTCACCTTGATGAACCGGTATTTCTATGGAGACGAAGTAGCGGCAACGTCCTCGGACCCTGCTGCGATTCGTGCGTACGCTGTGCAATCTGTTTCTGCTCATTCTGTTATGTTGTCGAATCTGGGCGATTCGCCACTTACTGTGAATTTGGAGTTCTCGTCGTGGAAGCCGAAGGGGATTAATGAGTATCAGATTTCGGCAGCGGGCTACAAGGAACTTGGCCGCCGTAAATGGCCAGAGGTTCAATGGCAAGGAATTAAACTGCCTGCCAAGTCGGTTACGATCCTGGTAGCCCAGTAGCTGGCGGTGAGCAAGAGGTTTACGCTGAGGCTGTGTCAGGCCCGTGCCGTGTGTGTGGGTTCGCTGGTATCAACCGGTAGATGCTCGGCGAAAGCACCCATTTCTAACAATATCAATAGGTTGGCTCATTTTCCAGCTCGGTGAAACTGTCGAAACGCATTTCGCCGCCCTGCATCGAGAATGCGGAAGACCCAGTTGACATCGCACACCCAGGCAAATGTAGAATCGAACCATCCATCTGATGTTCGGGAAGCGCGGTGCGACTCCGCCACTACCCCGTAACTGTAAGCGCTGAGAACTGAACCTGGGGCAGACGCTCCAGCCACTGAGGGTTGCCTCGGGAAGGCTGTTCAGTTCAGGTAAGGCGTAAGTCAGGAGACCGGTCAGATGCCAATCTGGGCTTGATCCAGCTTCGATGGGAGAGCTGGAGGGCACTCCACTGCCGGTCACTGACCGGTAACTAGAACGTTGCCTATAGATCCCGCTGCGCCGATGGAATTGCACTCACCGGTCAGAGGATATGCATGCAGGGAAGAGACCGCAAGATGGTCACGCTCGTTCTGGGCGGCGCTCGCAGCGGCAAGAGCCGTTGGGCGCAGGAGTTTGCCGAGAAGTTTGAGCGCGTGGCCTATGTCGCCACTGCACAGGCTCTGGACGCGGAAATGCGCAAGAAAATTCGTCGTCACCAGGATGATCGTCCGAAACGCTGGCAGACATTGGAAGAGCCATTGGAACTGGCGAGTGTGGTTCGGGACCGCTCGGCGGAGTTCGACCTTATGCTGGTGGATTGTCTGACGGTTTTTGTGGCGAATGTTATGGAGGCAACAGAGGCGGATCCGTCGGGTGTGGAAACGCGCATGGACAAGTTTCTCGAAGCATTGCGCACGACGTCTTCCTCGATTGTGTTGGTTTCCAACGAGGTTGGCAGCGGCGTGGTGCCGGCTTATGAATCGGGCCGGAGATATCGCGATGCACTCGGCGAATTGAATCAGCGAGTAGGGGCGATTGCCGACAATGTAGTGCTGATGGTGGCCGGATTCCCGCTGGCGCTCAAGGGAAGTATTGGAGCGCAGCCATGATCGCTTTCATGGTGGCGGGCACCGCGAGCGGGGTGGGCAAAACCACCGTCGCGCTGGCGCTGATGGCTGCACTGCGAGAGCGCGGATTGAGCGTGCAGCCCTTCAAGTGTGGGCCGGACTTCCTTGATACGGGACACCAAAGTGCGATATGCGGACGGACTTCGCGCAATCTGGACACATGGATGCTGGATGGCGAGGCGAATCGCGCGATCTTCGCGAGTGCCAGCCGAACCGCCGATGCCGCGGTTGTGGAAGGCGCGATGGGGCTCTACGACGGCGCGGTTGGCGGCACGGAAGAGGGAAGCCCCGCAGAGATCGCGAAGTTATTAGGTCTGCAAGTGGTTCTGGTATTAGACGCTTCGAAGAGCGCGCGCAGCATTGCCGCGGTAGTCAAGGGCTTCGAGAGCTTCGATCCGGGGGTCCGCTTTGCAGGGATTGTGCTGAACCAGGTGGGAGGCGAGGGACACTATCGCATGCTTGAAACTGCGATTCGCACGGTCTCCACGGCACCAATACTAGGCCATTTGCCGATGGACTCGCGTATTGGGATTCCTGAGAGATATTTGGGCCTGCATACTACCGAAGAAGCAACGTCCGAGGACAACCTGCGCGCCGCGTTCGCTGATGCAGCCCGAGCGCATCTGAATCTGACGCCACTGCTGGAGTTGTCGTGGACAGGCGCCGGGATAGACAACCAGGGCGCGCCTGTTGCCCGCGTTGAAGGATCGCGCGCGCGCATCGGCGTTGCGCGGGACAAGGCATTCTCCTTTTATTATGAAGATAATTTCGATTTGCTCCGAGAGCGTGGCGCTGAAATCATCCCATTCAGCCCGCTCGTGGATGCGCGGCTCCCTGAGAATCTTGATGGACTGTATCTGGGGGGCGGATACCCGGAGTTATACGCGGATGTGTTGAGTCGCAATACCGCGATGCTCGCCGGGATTCGTGCGTTCGCTGAGGCAGGCAAGCCGGTGTATGCGGAATGCGGCGGGATGATTTACCTCGGGCAGTCGCTAACTTTAGTCGATGGGCAAATCTGCGCCATGGCTGGAGTGCTGCCGCTGAAGTTCGAGATGACGTCGCAGCTTGTGCATTTCGGTTATGTGCGGGTCGACTTCACCGAGGATTGTTTGCTTGGCAAAAAAGGAACCACCGTGCGCGGGCACAGCTTTCATTGTTCACGCGTTCAAGCGGGCTGTGCGATGCCAACCGCATATCGGGTGAGCTATTCGCTTTCCGGATGCGACGAGCCGGAAGGGTTTCATCTAAAGAATGTGCTGGCCAGCTATGTACATCTGCATTTCCGCGGGAATCCTACGCTTGCCGCGTCGCTGGTTGCTGCCGCTCGCCAAACGCGGGTTATCGAGGTGGCGGCATGAAACGAAAGTATGCATTGCTCATCTTCGGTATTGCGCTTTCCACATGCAGCGCACGCACAGTAACAGATGAGTTGGGACGCGTAGTCATGGTGCCCGAGCATCCTCATCGAATCATATGTTTGCTTCCGAGCGTTGTGGATGACGTGTTCGCCCTTGGAGCCGGCGCGGATGTAGTGGCGGTAACTGACTTCACGAAATATCCGGCAGAGGCGAAAACCAGGCCCAGCGTGGGACTCCCGCTGTCGCCTTCGATGGAAATCATTCTTACGCTGCACCCGGACCTGGTGTTAGGAACCGGGGACTTGAACACCTCGGAGACAATAGGGGAATTAGAAAAGCTAGGCATTGCGGTGTTTCTTGTCGCGCCGCACGGAGTGGAAGGGATATACCACTCGATAGCGAGCCTTGGACGAGCACTCAACCGCGATGAGTCCGCAAGGGAACTGATCGGCAGATTGCGCGAGCGCGAGGCGGCGATACGGCGCCGGGTGAGCGGCAAGCCTGTTGTCAGCATATTGATGCCCGTATGGTGCGACCCGATCGTCACGATAGGCAAGCACGCGTTCATTACGGAATTGATCGATATTGCAGGTGGCCGTTCGGTGACCCGCGACCTGGCGCAGGAGTGGCCGCAAGTAAGTTTGGAAGCTGTGCTGGCTTGGGCGCCCGAGGGGCTGCTGCTAGTGAAAGGCTCAAAAATGCCTGTAGAACAGATTCGTGAGCGGCCCGGATGGACCAGTCTGCCTGCGATCAAGAACAACCGAATTTATTACGTGGACGACCGGATCGAAATCCCGAGCCCGGTTGCCTTCGATGCATTGGAGGAACTCGCCCGACAACTTCACCCGTGAGATGGAAGCACCATCTCGAAACACAAACAATTAACCGCTGGATGATCGGAAAGCGCGGTGCAAATCCGCCACTACCCCGTAACTGTAAGCGATGAGGCACGGCTAGTTTGCCACTGGAAAGTTTTCTGGGAAGGCAGCCGGCAGCCGATGAATCGCAAGTCAGGAGACCGGTCCAGATGAAACTTCCGAGGGGAAAACAATGTTACGATTTTCGCGCAAATTCAGTTGGACGTGCAGTTTCGTTCTTGCCTTCACCAGTCTAACTTTTGCTTCACAACTTTCCGTTTTTCGCGGTACCGTATTCGATCCGTCGGGTGCGGTCATTCCCAACGCTAAAGTGGAGATGCTCGAAAACGGAGTGCCGGTCGCCTCCGTTGCCACGGATGCGAAAGGTCAGTACAGCATTTCGCGAAAGGCACAGCCCGGCTCACGTTTGCGCGTGTCAAATGCGGGATTTAGCACAGCGGAGAAACCAATCGAGCCACGGTCCAATGGTAATGAACTCGCGATGGACTTCGTTCTTCAGTTGGCCTCATACTCCGAGCAGATTACAGTAACTTCGACGGGAACTCCCACGCCACAAGCGCAGTTGGGCGCTTCTGTAACTGTGCTTTCCTCCTCCGATTACGCGGGCACGAGGGATTTGCAGGAAGGATTGCGATTTGTGCCCGGACTGCAGGCCACGCAGGTTGGACAAGCGGGAGGATCGACTGGCCTGAATATTCGCGGTGGTGGCACCGATGCAAACAAGGTCCTGTTGGACGGGATCTCTGCGAACGACGTCGGGGGATTCGTAGAGTTTGCCAACGTCGCTAGCGCTGCGGTTGCGCAAGCGGAAGTTCTTCGCGGCCCCAACAGCGTCCTCTATGGATCCGATGCCCTCGCCGGCGTGGTCAGCCTGACGACTGCCAGAGGAAGCACGCCCATTCCCCTGTTCACGTATCTGGCCGAGGGCGGCAACTTCGGCACCTATCACCAGGAAGGATCGATGGGGGGCCAGCACAAGCAGTTCGATTACTTCTCGGACTACACGCGATTCGACACGAGCAATTCGATTCCCGACAGCAAGTTTCACAACGGTACGTTCACTGGCAACTTCGGCTGGACGCTTTCTCCCACATCCAGTGTGCGCGCAACCGTTCACCATGATCAGGTCGCCTCAGGACAACCCAATGCGACTCAGCTTTACGGCATCCCAACTGAAGCCAAGCTGACCAACGAAGACGCTTATTTCGGCATGACCTGGGAAGATCGGACCACGGCGAATTGGAACAACCTGGTTCGGTACGGTGGGGTGAGGCTGCGGTCACAGTACACCGAATTTGCGCCCACGGGCATGCCTCAGTACGACGGTTCAGGGAATCTTCTCGACTATCTCGGGGCCCCGATCACAATCCGCGGAGCGAACGGATATAGCGTGAGCGGACAGGCGCTCTATCAATATGCAGTAACCTATCCAAATTACGCCCCAAACTCAACGGACAAGGACTTTGTCTACGCGCAGTCGGATTACCATTTCAATCCGCACACGCTCGGACTGGTTGCATTTCGCTATGAAGATGAACGTGGGTATTCTTACGCTCAAAGTAACTCGGTAGAGCGCGGCAATTTTAGTTACACTTTTGAGCTTCAAGGCGACATTCATAACCGCTTGTTCTATACGCTGGGCGGAGGCCTGGAACACAACGGGCTCTTTGGATTCGCGGCAACTCCCCGTGCTTCACTCGCATGGCAAGTGGCAGGCGGCACAAAATTGCGCGCCAGTTTCGGGAAGGGCATCAAAGAACCGGCGATTTTCGATCAGCTTGAATCGCTCTATGCGTTGCTATCGCTCCCCGCAAGTCAGCCGGCGGGGAATCAACTTATCTCACAAGATCACATCTCTCCAATCGGTCCTCAGAACTCAAGAAGCTACGATGGGGGCGTCGATCAATTTTTCTTCGCTGGTCGAAGCCGTTTGAGTTTGTCGCTCTTTCATAACCAGTTCACGCGTGGTATTGAATACATTCCGCCTCAAGGACTGGCGCTTCTTGGTGTTCCAAGCGATATTGTGACCATTGCAGCAAATACAAATTACGGGGCAACGGTGAACACGAAGAGTTACCGGGCCCAGGGCGTCGAGGCCGAAATTGAATCGCAATTAACGCATAATTTCTTTGTGCGTGCCGGATACACCTACGTGGACGCGAAGATTCAACACTCGTTTACAGGCGATGCCCTCGGGCCAATTCAAAATCCAAACTTTCCTGGAATGGACATCGGCGCATTTTCTCCGCTGGTGGGCGCGCGGCCCTTCCGCATTGCGCCGCACTCTGGCTACTTTCAGACCGGCTATCGCCACGCGAAACTCTTTGCGGCCCTCAGTGGAACGCTGGTATCGCGCAGGGACGACAGCGACTTTCTGGACTATGACGCGAACGGGGGATTGTCGATGCTGCTCCCCAATCGCAACCTGGACGGCGCATATCAGAAGCTGGATCTAACTACAAGTTATCAGGCAACGCGGAATGTTGCAGTCCTGGGCAGCTTCCAGAATCTATTGAGCGAACATTACAGCGAGGCATTTGGTTTTCCCTCGTTGCCATTCACTTTTCGGATGGGAATCAAGTTTACTGTTGGGGGTGAGTCGTGGCCAGGGAAGTAGCCGTGGTGCAAGCGAGTATTGCACGCGAAGGGGGGCAGGAACTCCGGCTTAGATGGTTGCTTGGCGGACTTTCTGCGTCTCTTGTGCTTGCCATGCTGGTTGCCGCGGGGATGGGTGCCGTGCAAGTGCCGTTGCGCCGATTGGTGGAGAGCGCGCTCGGCATGAGCACGCTCTCCGACGATCAGCGCACGATTCTGTTCGTGATCCGCATTCCGCGCATTGTTGCGGCTGCTTTGGTGGGGAGTGGACTCTCGGTTTCCGGTCTGCTGTTTCAGGGTCTTTTTCGCAATCCCCTGGCCGATCCTTACGTTATAGGTTCGTCCGGTGGAGCGTTGCTTGGCGCTTCGATCGGAGTGTTTCTGTTACCCGCGGTCTCCATTGCAGGATTCGGAACCACAGCATTGCTGGCCTTTGCCGGTGCAATCGGCTCCATCGTGCTGGTGTATTGGCTGGCTAGCGTGAACGGCAGAACGCCCGTGGTCTCGTTGTTATTGGCAGGATTCGCGGTGAGCACCATGTTGAGTTACTCGTCGTATTTCCTTGAGACACTAGACCAGGGCTTTGGGCAGGGCATGCATGTTCTCTCATCTTGGTTGCATGGGACGATTGGGCAACCAACATGGCCACAGTTGGCAATTGTTTCAGTAATGCTCGGAATAGGGCTTGCGGGCTCCGTGCCGCTGGCGCGAAGGCTCAACACCCTCGCGCTGGGCGAGGAGTATGCAACGCATCTTGGCATTTCAGTGCAGCAGACACGCATAGCGGTAATCCTGATCGGTTCGATTCTGACCGCTGCTGCCGTGGCTTTGGGCGGCCTCATCAGCTTCACGGGCCTGATTATCCCTCATATTCTGCGCATGATTCTTGGGCCGGACCATGTGCGACTGCTGCCGGCGACAGCGTTGGCTGGTGCATTATTTCTGCTGTTGGCGGACACCGCGGCGCGCACAATCATTGCCCCTGCCGAGTTGCCTGTGGGCGTACTAACCGCGTTTATCGGCGGACCGTTTTTTCTTTTTCTTTTAAGGAAGGCAAGAAGGGAGGTGCTGTCTTGATGCCACTACTCGAGTTTGGGCACATCAATTTCGGATACGGGAGCGGGGAGCTTTTTCACGATTTGAATGGCTGGATTTTCGCGAACGATTGCATTGCTCTTGTAGGCCGGAACGGAGTTGGCAAGACTACATTGTTGCGATTGGCAGCAGGCACTCTTGCCCCGCAGTCCGGAGAAGTGCGTTTGAAGCAGAGCGTGCTTCGCTCAATGAAGCAGCGCGAGATTGCAAAGTTGGTTGCATTCGTGCCGCAGAATGTCGACCTGCCATTCTCCTTCACTGCCGAGCAATTTGTGGAGCAGGGCCGCACCCCCTTCCTGAAAATGTTTGGCGGATTGGGCGTTGCGGATCGCAAAGCCATTGAGCGAGCCATGGGTCTGACTGATACCTGGTCGCTGCGTTTTCGCGTATTCAATGAACTTAGCGGCGGGGAACGTCAGCGTGTGAAGATAGCACTCGGCCTGGCGCAGCAACCGCAGTTGTTGCTGCTGGACGAGCCGATGCAGCATCTCGATATCGGACGTCAGTTCGAGATGATTGACTTGATCGGCACGCTGCGCCGCGAAGGAATTGCGATTCTTGCATCCATGCACGACCTGGCGCTGATTGAAGGAGTGTTTACTTCCGTCTGGCTGTTGAGTCCGGATGAGCCGATGCGGCAGGGCTCGCCGCGCGAGATGTTGCATCCGGCGGTTCTTGAAGATGCATTCAACTGTCCGCCTCGTCATCGCCCCAGGCTCGTGGAACGTACCCGGAACCGAATGGAGCTAGCCATATGACTCTGATTGTTTCTTCTACTCTGTCGAACGTTGTTGCCGGAATCGAGCGGTGCGATGCACGTTTCGCTGCCGAAGCCCAGAGCCGGCTCGACTGCCTTACCAAACCGATTGGAAGCCTGGGACGACTGGAGACGATCGCGGCTCAGATGTTCTCGATCTACGCCGGGAATATCCCGTTGCCGTTGCTGCGAGGCGCCTATGTTTTCGCAGCCGATCACGGCGTCACCGATGAAGGAGTGAGCGCGTATCCACGAGCGGTGACAGCACAGATGGTGCGCAATTTTCTCGATGGCGGCGCGGCCATCAATGTGCTCGCCCGCTTGCATGAGGCGGAACTTACCGTTGTGGACGTGGGCGTAGATGCGGAGTTTGAAGATGCGCCGGGACTGCATCGAGCGAAGGTTCGGCGCGGCAGCCGAAACATGTTTCGTGAGCCGGCAATGACGAACGAAGAGTTTGATGCTGCCCTTGAAGTGGGCGTTGGTCTGGCCCATGGAGCGGCAGAAAAGAGACAGCATCTGGTGGCGGTTGGGGAAATGGGTATCGGCAACACGACGGCTGCAAGCGCAATTGCCGCTGTGCTGACCAAGGAGCCGATCGACACACTGACCGGCCGTGGAACTGGACTGGACGTTGAGGGGAGAGAACGCAAGGTCAAAGTTATCGACCAATCGTTGCAGCGGCATTTTGGCGGTTTGATGGTGGTGCCGGAACCACTTGAGATTCTGCGCTGCGTCGGCGGATTGGAAATCGCGGCGATGACCGGCTTCATTCTCGGCGCTGCAGCTCATCAGATAGCGGTGGTCTGCGATGGATTTATTTCTACGGCGGCGGCGGCCGTGGCTTACGCTATCGCGCCCCAGGTAAGTGGGTATCTTTTCGCAGGGCACTGCTCGGAGGAGCCGGGCCACCGCTATCTGCTTCGCTACATCGGCCTGACCCCTATTCTCAACCTGGATATGCGACTGGGCGAGGGAACCGGGGCGGTACTAGCTATGCCGCTAATCGAGTCGTCCGTCCGGCTGTTCTCGGAGATGGCGACGTTCTCGTCGGCAGGAGTGAGCGAGAAAAGCGAATGACGGGAATTTTCCAGGATATTGCGGCGGCATTTCAGTTTCTCACCCGTCTGCCATTATCACGGTTGACCTACCGGCCGGATGCTTTGTCGCGTTCGGCGGAGTTCTTTCCGTTGGTGGGGCTTGCGCTCGGCGTTGCCGCTGCTGGAATCTATCTCGCACTGTCGCCGCATCTTCCCGCCATGGTCGTAGCGTTACTGATCGTAGTTTTTTCATCGCTTGCCACTGGGGGGCTGCATGAGGATGGTCTCGCCGACGTGGCCGATGCATTTGGCGGTGGATGGAATAGGTCGCAGATTCTTGAAATCATGAAAGACAGCCGCATTGGCACATATGGCGCGCTGGCGATTATCTTTTCGGTCGCCGGGCGCGTGTTGCTGCTTGCGAACTTACCCTCCGACATCCTTATCCAATATGTAATTTCAGCCGAGGTCTTGTGCCGCTGGACTGTACTTCCCCTTGGCGCGGTACTCCCTGGCGCAAGGGAGCAGGCGAGTCAGGGGGCGCGCATCGCTCATCAGATATCCGGCGTATCCCTGGCTGTAGGGACGGTGCTTGCGTTCGGAATTGTGGGGTACCTGTTGCGGACGGCAATGTGGATACCAGTTGTTGTTGCGTCGGCGATAGTATTGGTCAGTGGACTCTATTACAAGCGGCGCATCGGCGGCATCACTGGCGATTGTTTCGGCGCAACCATTCAGTTAACGTTGGCCGCAGTCTACCTTTGTGGGGTTTGGCACAGATGAGTACATTGGTATTCGTTCGACATGGTGAGACCGACGTGGCGGGCACATTCTGCGGCCACAGCGACCCCGATTTGAACCTGGCCGGAGAGCTTCAAATAACTCATGCCGCGGAAGAGGTTGCAGGCCTTGGAGTGCGGCGAATTTATTCGAGCGACTTACGCCGTGCATCGCGTTCAGCAGCCGTGATCGGTGAGCGAATCAGCCTCAATGTTGAACTTAGTGACGATCTTCGAGAAATGCATTTTGGGTTTTGGGAAGGTCTCAACTGGCGACAAATTGAAGATAGATTTCCGCAAGAGGCAAGCCGGTGGCTGGCCGAGTTTCCACTGTGCGGCGCTCCTGGCGGTGAAGAGTATGCGGCCTTCGCGGGAAGAGTTGACGCAGTAATTGCGACATTACTCCAGAGAGCGCAGGGCTTGGCGATTGCTGTCGTTACGCATCGCGGTGTCATGAGTTACGCACTCACGAAGTTTTTTGGCTTCTCTGAGGAGGAAGCCTGGACGAGGACTGCGCCCTACGGGTCGGTGGTGATTGCCACTTGCCCCCGGGTGCGATTGTCAGGTTCAACCAAATGCGGGAACCGGTGCGAGCCGGTTGTCGGGAAGGAGATGAGTTTATGAGCATTGCGACTAAAGGAGGCGATGGCGGCCAGACAAGTCTGGCCGGAGGAATGCGCGTCTCGAAGGCCGATCTGCGTGTTGAGGCTTATGGAACGGTGGACGAACTGAACTCCACCCTGGGATTCGCCAGAAGTATCTGCACTAATCCAGAGATCTGTTCCGCTGTGCATGAGATCCAGAACTCGCTGTTCCGTGTCGGGTCGGCCCTTGCGACTCCGCCTGAAAGCAAGAAAGGGACGCCGCCACTTTCTGCAGCAGACGTGGACAAGCTCACGGACATGGTTCATGCCATTGAAGCGATGGATGGAATTCTTTCCGATTGGTCGCTGCCTGGCGCGCTCACCGAGTCGGCTGCATTTGAGGTTGCTCGTACTGTCTGTCGGCGCGCAGAGCGCTGCATCGTACGCTTGACTGAAAGTGGAGCGGAAATTCACGAGCATGCCTTGCCTTACATCAATAGACTCTCGGATTTAATCTGGCTGTTTGGGCGCCAGATTGAGTTGGGATCTGAAGTAGATTCGCGGTTGCGGGATGAGAAAAAGACGGCGCCGCGATGGTCGCGTGCGTGGTGAGGGTTCGCCAAAGAGGCTTACGGCATAAGGTTCGCGACACTGCAACCCCGGCCTCTGTAGCCGGTGTGCCATCATGCCAGTTGAGCGAGGAAGGCCCATGACTGCTCGGGCCATTATGGTGCTTGGCACCGCCTCTCACGTGGGCAAGTCACTTATGACGGCTGCGTTGTGCCGCATCTTTGCGCGAGCGGGTTATCGCGTGGCGCCGTTCAAGTCGCAGAACATGTCGCTGAATTCTGCTGCCACGCCGGACGGCTACGAAATTGGGCGTGCTCAAGCTCTGCAGGCTGAAGCCGCCGGGATTGCTCCATCCGTGCATATGAACCCGGTTCTCATCAAACCCGGCAGCGATACCTGCGCGCAGATTGTGGTGCGAGGCAAGGTTTGGAAGATGCTCGATGCGCGCAACTATCAGGAAGTTAGCATCTCAAGCCTGCTGCCGATTGTGGAAGAGAGTTATCGAGTCCTTGCCGCGGCCAACGATGTGATGGTACTGGAGGGCGCCGGCTCCCCGGCCGAAATCAACCTCAAAGAAAATGACATTGTGAACATGCGAATGGCCAAACTTGCGAACGCTAAGTGTTTGCTCGTTGGAGACATTGACCGCGGAGGAGTTTTCGCATCGCTGCTGGGAACATGTGAACTGCTGGATGACGATGAGCGCGCTCTTATTGCCGGCTTTGTCATTAATAAATTTCGCGGCGATGTTTCACTGCTCTGGCCGGGGATTCGCATGATCGAGCAACGGCTGGGAAAGCCTTGCATGGGGGTGATTCCGTATCTCGGACATTTGTCACTCGACGAAGAAGACAGTGTGGGGATCGACCAGCGAGACGAGGCGCCTTGGACCGAACAGAATGTGCCTTCGCGCAGGCTGCAGATCGGCGTGATTGCTTTTCCGTCGATCTCCAACTTCACTGACTTCGATCCTCTCCAGGCCGAACCCTCTGTGGCCCTAAAGCACCTTCACGATCCCAGCAGCATTGTATTTGCGGATGTCATTGTCTTGCCTGGCAGCAAACAGACTATGGACGATCTGCGTTGGTTGCGGGATCGCGGGTTCGAGGCGGCAATCACGAAACATGCGCGCAAAGGAAAACTGATCGTAGGCATATGTGGCGGCTTTCAGATGCTGGGGAAACAGCTTTTCGATCCATTCGGGATGGAGCGCATGGGGACCGAAAAGGCTCTCGGTCTCCTTCCCATATCGACAATCATGGCACGTGAAAAGGTCACCGTTCCGGCATGCGGCATGTTAGGCGACGACTTGCTATTCGGTCAGCCGATCGATCCCTGCGAAGTAAGTGGCTACGAGATTCACATGGGCACGACTGAATACTTTGATGAAGCAAAGCCTTTTGCGTCCATTGTGAGGCAGAACGATGGCAGTCAGGCTTTTGCGGACGGGTGCGTCTCGAAAGACGGACGAATCTTTGGCACTTATCTGCATGGGCTCTTCGATCACGATGCATTCCGGCACGCATTTCTGCGCGCATCGCGCGCGTCTCTTCATATGCTTGCTCCAACAGAACTGTTGGTGTGGAGTGAGCGGCGCGGGCAACAACTCGATCTGCTCGCGGACGCTTTTGGAAGCGCTCTGGATCTGGATGCCATCTTTGAGATGATCGGGCTTCTGTTTCGCGCTGGGGAAGGTAATCCCTGTAACCACGAGCTAGGTCACTGCGCCACAAATAATAGCGAGGAGTAATTAGGGATGCGTTGTCGACGGCAGTTCATAGTGATTGTTTGGATTCTCAGTTCAACGACTGCCATAGTTGCCCAGAGTTCGGCCTCCTCCTTACGTGGAGATGTGACTGACTCTTCGGGCGCGGCGATAGTTGGCGCCCAGTTGGTTCTGGAAAACCCTGCTACGGGTTTCACAGGCTCTTGCTTTACCGACTCGCAAGGCGAATACCGGTTTCACCAAATTCCCTCTGGAAAGTACATGATTTCGGCGACCGCCAGGGAGTTTACCAAACAGGCGAAGGCGGTCGAGTTATTGGTGAATCAACCCGTAACTGAAAAGTTCTCACTCTCCGTGCAGTCTCTTGAAACAGTGGTAGAGGTGAGTGCCGGAAAGCATGAATTGAATTTTGTTGACGCCAGTGTAGGGGATGCGGTCGACGACGCAACCATTCAGTCTCTTCCGATGGAAGGACGCAATGTTCCGGATTTGCTAAGCCTGCAACCCGGAGTTCTCTACCTTGGCAGCGGGAACGACCAGAGTCATGACAGCCGCAGCGGCGCATCGGCAGGTGGCCGATCCGACCAGGGCAACGCCACGCTCGACGGAGTGGACAACAACGATCAAGCTCGCGGTTACGCATTCACGGGAGTGCTTCGCTCGACTCTCGATTCCGTTCAGGACTTTCGCGTAACTACCGTTGGCTTTGGCGCTGACAGCGGACGATCGTCCGGCGCGCAGGTAAGTCTGATTACCAAGAGTGGCACGAACCGTCTGCACGGTAGTCTCTATGAGTACAATCGCAGTTCAATTGGCGAGGCCAATGACTGGTTCAATAAGCAAGCGGAGTTATCCAACGGGCGGCCGAATTTACCAGGCAAGCTAATCCGCAATACCTTCGGAGCATCGCTCGGCGGTCCTATCAAGAAGGACAGGGTTTTCCTTTTTGTGAACTATGAGGGGCAGCAAACTTCAGAGAATCAGCAAACGACGCTGACGGTTCCAACGGCCTCAATGCGTGCAGGGAAAATCCAATACGTCACATCCATCGGGAACGGCTCTGTTCTTCTCAGCCCCGCGCAAATTGCGGCGATGGACCCGAAATGTTCAGCAAACGGCACTTGCCCTGCGGGGCCTGGCGTGAACCCCAGCGTCCTAACTGTTCTGAATCTGTACCCGACGCCGAACGGCCTGTCTGCTGGCGACGGCCTTAATACCGCCTCGTACACTTGGTCCGCGCCGAACCCGGCATCGCTGAACACATCGATTGCGCGCTTGGATTCCATGCTGTCGCGCCATAATTGGCTCTTCGCCAGGGGCAATCTGCAGAGCGATAAACAATCCGGTGTTCCGCAGTTTCCATCGCAACCGGCCAGCGCGGCAAACACAGATAACAGCAAGGGGTTTGTTGTGGGAGATACATGGGAAGTCTCCCCAAATCTCGTCAACAACCTGCATTACGGCTTCACCCGCCAGGGGTACGCCAGCCGGGGTATCGGCGAAGGACAGTACGCTAACTTCTATAACATCAGTCCGCTCTACGCCGAGACAAGAACGACAATAGTAGACATTCCAACGCATAACATTCTTGGCGATTTGACCATGACTCACAAAGCGCACACCATTCAGGTCGGCGCGAATTACAGGTGGATTTACAACCGTCGCAGCTCCGACGCTTTGTCCTACAGCTATGGTTACACCAACTCCTATGCACTGGCACAGGCCGGCATTGCCAACACGGGGCAGAGTTTCGATCCGGCTGCATTCGGGTATCCAGCGGTGGCCGGAAGTTTCACAAATTCTTATAGTTTTGCCATGGGCAATCTAGCCGGACTAATGGATCTGGTTACAACGCAATCCAATTACCAGATTGGCGTCGATGGTAAGTCAGCGAGCCTGCTGGCTCCCGGAGCGATGCTGGACCGAGAGTTCAAGAACAATGAGTTCGAATATTATCTGCAGGATTCGTGGCGCGTGCGCCCGCGTCTCACGTTGAATTTCGGAGTGCGCCACACGCTGCTGCAAACGCCATTTGAAATGCACGGACAGCAGGCGCAACCAACGGTTGACATTCACAAGTGGTTCAAGACTCGAGGAGAGCAGGCGGCGCTAGGCAACAGCGTGCAGCCGGATCTTTCATTTGCGCCATCGGGGCAGGCGCGGGGCATGAAACCTTATTGGCCGATGCAGAAGGGCAATGTTGCGCCGCGAATTGCGATTGCCTTTTCTCCCGCGGCCGAGGGTAGATTTTGGCACTGGCTTTTTGGTGGACCTGAGGAAAGTTCAATCCGGGCCGGTTACGGAATCTACTACGACCACTATGGCGAAGGGATCGTAAATCTCTTCGACCAAAATGGATCGTTTGGTCTAAGCGAGAGCATTACCAATCCGACCAATCTACTTACTCCGGATACATCACCGCGCTTCACGGGAATTCATGATCTGCCGGACATAACAGGCGCGCCGCCAAGTGCGGTCAGTTACCCGGTGCTGGCGCCAAACGATCCGCTCTGGACTGGCTTTGAAATTGCGCACGGCCTCGACGATCACATGAAGGCACCCTACTCGCATGTGTTGAACTTCTCGATTCAACGCGAGTTGCACCGCGACTTCGCTTTGGAGATCGGGTACATCGGGAGGTTTGGACGCAGCCAATTGCAGCAGATCGATCTGGCGCAACCGCTGAATCTGGTGGACCACCGATCTGGCCAGGATTACTTCGCTGCAGCTACTCAGCTTTCAAAACAAAAGTATGCAGGGGCAGCAAGTGTAGCCGCTATCCCTTACTTTGAAGATATGTTTCCCGACGCGGCAACAGGCGGCAAGAGTGCGACTCAGAATATTTACGACCAGGTGTGGTTTCCCGGCAACGAAACGGGATCGCTGTATATGCTCGATATTCTCTGCACCCCCGGCTGCGGAGGAGCGACCAATCGCTTCTGGCCTCGCCAGTATGCCAGTCTGTATGCCTGGTCGTCGATCGGAAGCAGTAACTACAACGCCGGCCAGATAACGCTACAGCGCAAGATGAGTCGTGGCGTGCAGATGGAACTGAGCTATACGTTCTCGAAATCGCTGGATATGGGCTCGGATGCCGAACGTACCATGTACTCCTCGAGCACCGGAACCAGCGCGGGCAGCAGCTTCGGAGCCGTGCTCAATGCATGGAATCCGCGCTTGAATTATGCCGTATCCGACTTCGACGTCAGGCACCTGGTCACAGGAAGTTGGGTTGTTGAACTGCCGGTTGGAAGAGGAAAAGTCATTCTCGGCGGCGTGGGTCGAGGGCTCGATAACATCATCGGGAACTTGCAGCTTTCCGGAGTGACGCGTTGGACCAGCGGGCTTCCGTTCAGCGTTATCAGTGGAGCGGGTTGGGGAACGAATTGGGACGAAAAGAGCAGCATGATTCAAACCGGCCCGATCCGAACGCATACTCATATCGTCAACGGCGCAGCCCAAGCCTTTGCAGATCCCACTCGAGTTTTGCAGAATCTGCGCAACCCGTATCCTGGCGAGGCTGGCCAACGGAACAATTTCCGCGGTGACGGCTACTTTGGCGCAGATGCACGGTTGGCAAAGAACTGGAAGATTCGCGAACGCAACGGATTCAGGCTGGCTTGGGAGGTTTTCAATGTCTCAAACTCCGTGCGCTTCGACGTGAATCCGCTTACCTCATTGCAGAACATGACAACCGGCGGAGAACTCGGGGTTTATGGCGCGACCCTTACAAGGCCGCGAGTGCAACAGTTGTCTCTCCGCTATTCGTTCTGATCGAATTCTCTACGATACTGGTGGCCTTGGCGTGGAGCCCGAAAAGCCATAATAGGCAACAAAGAGATAGCAGGCGATGGGAAGAACGAGCGCGCGCTGAATGTCTACCTTGTCGGCCAACGCGCCAATAAGGAAAGGAATCACGCCGCCGCCTACCGCCGCGGTGAGAATGAGTCCCGATCCCCTGCTGGTAAGCGGGCCCAGGCCTGCAATGCCAAGCGTGAAGATATTTGGGAACATGATGGAGTTGAAGAGGCCGCAGAGGAGCAATGCCCAGATAGCTATATGTCCCGCCGTGGCCATGGAAACGATGACGAGCGTTGCCGCGGCAAAGCCGAAGACACCTAGCAATTTGCCAGCGGCTATCCTGCTGACAAGCCATGCGCCCAGCAAACGGCCTATCAACTGGCCGCCCCAATAGAAGGCGATGAGGCTGGAGGCGGCCTTGGCCGTGGGAATGCCTTGCTGGCGGAAGTAGTTGACCATGATCGACGCCAGACCGACTTCGACACCTACAAACAAGAAACAGGCCACAGTGCCGAGCACCGTGTGGCGATAACTCCATATGCTGCGGCTGAGGACGGGATCATCTTCTTTGGCGCGACGAAAGGACTGTGTTGCGGCGATGGGGGGCAGATAGACAAATGCCACAGCCAAGGCCACCATGAGCAGTCCGCCGGCGATGAACAAGTAAGGCATTCGCACGGTGTTGGCTACGGCGGCCTTGGAGAGCGATCCCTCCGAGGCTGTGAGGATAAACGCACCGGCAGCCAATGGCGCGAGGATTCCGCCGATGGAGTTCGCAGCCTGAGCCAGATTTTGCCTGACAGACGCACTCTTCTCGGGACCGAGAATCGAGACGTATGGATTGGCCGATGTTTGAAGAGCCGTGATGCCAGCGCCAAGAACAAAGATCGCCGTGAGAAAGAGCGGGAAACTGACGAATTTCGCGGCGGGAATGAAGAAAAGCGCGCCCACAGTCTGGATCAAGAGCGAAACTACGATGGTTCTCTTATAGCCGATGGCCTCAATCAGCCTGGAGGTGGGCGCGGCAAAGACAAGATAGGAGAGAAAGAATGCCGACTCCGCCAACATGGCTTTTCCGTAAGAAAGATCGAAGATCGCCCGAAGATGCGGCACCAGGGCCATGTTCAGGTTCGTGATGAATCCGAAGATCAAGAACAAAACAGTGACCGTGGCAAACGGGCCGGTATAGTTGGTTGTTGGTTCAGCCGAACGAGGAACAGATTGTGTCGCCATAAGAGGCTATTATCCGCTTTCTGGTCATCCTTTGGTTGAGGTTGCCGGTGCTGTTGCGAAGGAAGGAAATCCCGACCGAAAGCAAGTAAATTGCCGAGGCCCGCTGGGCTCCTATACAGTTAGCACACTTCAATGATTCCTCTTTGGCGCAATCTCAGTCTCATCCTCGCAGTCATGATGCTCGTCTCGTGCTTGGCTGCTGCTCAACAGAACGTGAGCCGGCGTCACGACATCTTTTCAGGCGCTGCCGATGTCGGCCAAACGCAGCAGGGCTCAACCGTTTATGACCCGGCCACCGGCAACTATTTAGTGACAGGCGGCGGAGCCGACATGTGGGGTATTTCTGACGCATTCCACTTTACATGGGTAAAAGTGTCTGGTGATGCGACATTGACCGCGGACGTGCATTTTCCCTCAAGCAACAACATTCCTTTGGAAAAGGCCGTATTGATCTTCCGTCAAAGCCTGGACCCCGCCTCCCCCTACGCGGATATCGCCATTCACGCGGACGGGCATATTACCCTGCAGTACAGATCGGCTCATGGCGGAAAGACGGACGACGTGGTCGCCCCCGAACCTGGATCGACGCGCCTCCGGATTGAACGCAAGAACAACCTGTTTACAGCCTCTACCGGCTCTGGCGATGGAAAGTTGACCTCCTTCTCCTCGACAACGGTCATCATGGATGGTTCTGTCTACGTTGGAATTGGAGTATGCTCGCATAACGCGAATGGCTTGGCCGCAGTGACCTTTTCCAATGTGACGATCCAAGAGCACTCTGGGCCCATGACGATGAAAAGGCAATAGAGCATGTGGGAGATCGTCATCTTCCGCTAAATTGATTGTCAGCGACCCGTCCCGCGGAGATCAGATGGCAGGAGAGATCCAGCGCATCCTGCGCGAGCGCCACAGCCTCCCGGCGGGACAACCTGTGGTTCTCCCCGCAACTCAATAACTGTGTTGGGACTTCGTCCGGCGTCCGGGAATCTAATGACCCAGACAACAGGCAACGATTCCCAAGGAAAACTGACGCTTGAGAAAATTTTAGTTCCTGCGGGCGTGCTTTGCAGCTACACTTGCCCTGCACGCCTGATCCGCTTCCTATTTTCCGTCTTCCTCGTTTCCGTCATTTTCAAGCAAGTGTGAACTTACCCCTCCCATGTTCGTCGTTGGAGTTCGGAGGAGAATGGGCACCACTGGCACGCTGCCCACGTTGCAGGCAAGCGCAGAAACCGCATTCGACAGCAATGGCGCGCCGACGATCAACTATTTATTTGCGATGCCTGGCGCTTTCTCCATCCTTCCTATCCGCCCTTATTGGCGATAGTCTGACGCTGGCGATTGATTTGGATCTCGGCGCGAATCCCTCCAGTGGTCTCAGTTTCCGCAGCGGAGGAGTGAAGGCGACCCTTCCCGTAACCCTCGACCTACCCGGGATCAAGATCGATGCGGTCGTCGTCGCGGCTGAAGCACAGGGGAGCGGCCTCGATTTTGTATTTGGCGTCAACTTTACCGGCGGTCTGGCTGGCTTGCCGATATCGTTCTCCGTGGAGGGATTGGGCGCCAAATTTCCCATGGCTGTTGGCTCCGGAGTACTCGGCATCGATCCAGGCGCAGTGCAACCTGCAATGCCGACCGGCATTGGCATCGACCTAACGTTGCCGGTGCTGGCAGCAGAATCGCCTCGAATACGGATTCGCGGTTTCCAGCCCGGCACTGGGCGGGACCGTTCTTGTCGCGGACGCCTATCTCGGCGACGGCCTCGATTGGTATGACTTCGATATCGATCCCGCTGCTGCGGACGGTCCTACTGGCGATTCGCTCAATATATCCATCAAGTCCGTTCCCGCGCCGGTGCACTATGGCGGCATGCCCCTGCCCCGTTTCTGGGCCATGGAAGACGCAAAGTGCGACCTCGGCTCAGTTGAAGCGGCCGCCAATGATATCGGCCGCCTGCTGCTAGTTGAGTTCGCTACTGTGTACGGCAACAACTGGTTTGTGCTGCCAATCAAGCTTTCCGCCGGATCGCTCACGCATTTGGACACCTTCGTTGTGAGCGATGTCTTCGGACGCAATTTCCTGTTGTCTCGCGCCGGGGAGAACGAACCGCAGTGGAACCTTTTCTCTCTCGATGCGAAAGGGGGCGCGATCCACGCCGCACAAACCACGTTGTTCCTGCCCCCGACAGCGGGCCCGCTGAGCGAGAGCAAAGCTGTCGAGTCCGTTCTCTTCCTTCGCGACCAGGTAGCCGATCTCGCCTGGGGCGTTGAGGGCCTGGTGCAGGACGGGCTCGAACGCGTCAAAGACCGCCGCGCCGCGTGGGTCGGGCATCGAACCTGGCGATCCTGCGCAACCTTCTTATCATGTCGAAACCATTGTGCCCGATTATTGGATTCCGCTCGCCCCCGAGCAAATTCCGCCGGATCAGAAATCGATTCGTCTTCGCATGGTTCCCATGGAGGTGGACGACGGAGGAGTGCCGCGCGCGATTGAACCGCAAGGCCTTTTGCTGGCCAACGCCGCGGATGGCAGCAGGCTCTGGCTCTTCGATGAAGAAGTGCCGCGCGAAGGCACGCAGGTTGACCGCGTGCATCGTTATGCGCGTTGGCTCAACGGGCGTAGCGTCACCTGGACCGCACGTCGCCGCCAGACCGGGGGTGGGGAAGGATCAAGCGGCCTGCGGTTTGACTTTCTCAATCCCGGCTAATCTTCCGTTACGGCCGAGGAGTCAGCTTGATCACAGTGCCTGCCGCCGGCTTCGAGTTAACGACTCCCTCGCCTTCGCGAAGGAAGTAATAACGGTTTGCGGGCAGTTGAGAAAAGATCTCTTTCTTGCCGGATGGCCAAAGAATCTCAACCTTATCCATATGGTCGTGATAGTCCAGGCCAAAATGAACGCGCAGATCGTTCTGTGATAGGTAACTCCCGCCGCTGATTACCTCTGCAGTTTGTACCGAATCGCCTGCCGTCGCACGCACGCGCGCATTCAATGCCAGCCGATTGCTCTTTACGCCTTCCAATTGAAAGCTCACCCAGTGGTTTTCCTTGCCACCCACAGGGCGCAGGATCATCGGATTGCCCACGAGATTCTCAACCACGGCTTCAATCCTGCCGTCGTTGAACAGGTCGCCTATAGCCATTCCGCGGCTCACCTGCGGCTTCTGGATCGCCGCCCCTACCCGCTTGCTGACGTTCTTGAACGTTCCGTCGCCTTGATTCAAGAACAGGAACTTCGGCTCAAGAAACTTGGCCCCCGCATGAACACTATCCACTTGCGGATACACATGTCCGTTCACCAGGAAGTAATCCAGCCAACCGTCGTTGTCGAAATCGACAAAGGCGTCTCCCCAGCCCACATAGCCCTGCGTACCGCGGGCAATTCCCGAAGCTATCGAGACATCCGTAAAATTCATGCCTCCCTCATTGCGATAGAGGGCCGCGTATTCCACGTCAAAATGCGAAATCAACAACGACATGCGCCCCGTGTGCAAATAGTCTCCCAAGGCTACTCCCATATTCGCCTGTTCAACTCCGTCTTCGTTCGTCGCCACGCCGGAAGATAGACCGACATCCACAAACTTACCCGTGCCGTCGCCCTGGTAAAGATAGTTGGCGTGGCCGTCGTTGGTAACAAACAGATCCAGCTTTCCATCATTATCGAAATCCGACCACACCGCCGTCAGGCCGTAACGACGCTCCGGATCGTCCACTCCGGAGCCCCTCGATACATCGCGAAACGTACCATCCCCATTGTTGTGGTAGAGACTGTCGGGAGACCCCTTCAGCCCGCGTGGACCGCATTGCACGTCGAGTCCCAGGTACTTGCATGGTTTTCCCGAACCAGACACCGGAAGATTATCGAGGTGAAAATCCACATAGTGCGACACGAAAAGATCGGCCCACCCATCGCCGTCATAATCACCAAAGGTCGCCCCCGTTGCCCATCCGGAATCGCCGCCGAGGCCGCTGGCTTTGGTCACATCGCTAAATGTTCCGTCTCCATTGTTGCGGTACAGCACCACTCCACCCAGACAAGTCACCAGCAGGTCGGGCCAGCCGTCGTTGTTGTAGTCGCCAACCACTGCTCCCATCGCCCAGCAGGGATAGCCTACCCCTCCCTTGTCGGTTACATCCGTGAATGTTCCGTCGTGGTTGTTATGAAACAAGGCGCTCCGCGATTTCACGCCGTGCAGGGCCATGTCGACGCTCTGAGCATTCGTAAAATAGATGTCCGGCCAGCCATCGCGGTCATAATCGATCAGCGCAACTCCACCGCTCATCGACTCGGGAATGAATCTGGCCTCGGGGCTCGATAAGTGATCGAAGTGGATCCCGGTCGAAGCGGTAATATCCACCAATGTTGGATAGTTGGGAAGGGCGCCAGTTGCTTCTCTTTCAGCCGCCGCCTTCGCACGTTCGGCAGGGGACAGTGGGGTTGGGGTCCCCATTTGTCCCACGCTCGCCACACCAAGGCACAGGATTGAAAACGCCGCGCACGATTTGAGAAGCCACGCCGATAACGCCTTCGATCCTCCAGTAGTGACTGGCGCTTCGATATTATTTCCCTTCCTGATCCTCATCCACGTTGTGGCCGGAGAGAACTCGCATATCATGAAATATCTTTTCCAGCTTCTCCTTCATCTGCTTGTATTTTAGATACTCCGCAACTTGCTGCTTTGCCTCCTCCGTCTTCCCTGCCTGGCGATAAAGCGTGCCCAGACGATAATGTGCAAGGTAGTTAGTGGGGTCGATCTGAATGGCCCGCTCAAACATCTGCTGCGCTTTCTCCGGTTGGTTCATCGAGATCAGCGTTTTCCCTACCGCTGTAACTGCATCTCCATCGTTAGGGTCAATTTCCATCGCGTGGGAATAGTCATCGTACGCGGCCTTCACGTCGCCTTGCTTCTCTGCAATTGCGCCCAGCATCATGTGAGCCTTCGCATCCCGCGGATTTACCGCCAAAGCAGCCCTGAACTCTGATTCTGACTCAGCCTTAAGCTGCGCGTCGGAAGAGTGGTAGAGCAAATCTCCCAGTTCAGAATGGAGACCGGCAAGCCGCGGATCAATCTTGATGGCTTCGCGATAGTTTGCCACCGCCGCGGCTTCATCTCCGTGTCTGCCAAGTTCACGGGCCATAACCTGGTGCATCTGTGCGCTGCCCGGCGCCACCAGAGCCAGGGTTAACATGGCCTTGCCCGCCAGGTCCGAGTAAAGCCGGTAAGCCGTATAGAGCATAGTCGTATCGGTCGGCTGCAATGCCAGCATCGTTGACACAACGGTCGCGGCCTTTTCCAGGTCTCCACTCAGGGTGTAGCCATTGATCAGTACCTGACCCACCTCGTTCTGAATCTTTGCCTCCGTTAAATGGGGAAAAGCAGTCTCCAGGTCCTCGCGGCTGGCGTTGGTATCCCCCAGGTTGGCTTCAGCGAGCCCTAACAAAGCCCGAATCTTCCATAACTCCGGCTGTAACTTGATTGCGGCCCGCAACTCAGGAGCGGCTGCTTTAAAGTCCCGTCGAAAGAAAAGCAGAACCCCAAGATTTCCATGGGCATCCGCATTGCCCGGATCGAGAGCAACCAGGGCCTGAAACTCCGGAATCGCCATTTCCGGCCGCTTCTCTTGCAGATATTGCTGTGCCATCCGCGAATGTTGCGTGATCTGATCCTGCTTGCTGGGCGCGGTCTGTGACGCACAAGGGACCGAAAGGGCAGGCAGCAATAACAGCGTGAGCAATACAGATTTGGGGCACATGGCAATCACATCATATCAATTAGGGAATCTCTGATTAAGTCACTGTTTTGAAGGGTACGGGCTTTACAGGCTGCGGAAAAACTCGATTTCTGAGACTTAGCGTCAGGGCACGACTTCAGTCGTGCCGATAAAGCCAATAAAATCAATGGGCTTTAGCCCCTGAGGGAATGTGGCTGCTCAAAACGAGCTTGTTCAGAGCTTCCTTAGTTGTTTGTGCCCAGGCCGGCACGACGAATCAGAGGGCGACGTTCTTGCCGAGCTCGTCGATTGAACTCCGGCGCTTCGGTGGGTTTGCTCTCTATCTTCCTAAGCCTGAAGCATTTTCCTTCATTGTCTACTAATTGATATGGAAAAGCCTCTTGACAAGATGTTGTTATGAGAGTGAAAATGAAGCACTATTTAAATCGTTTGAATTACTCACTCATCTGGAGGGATGATGGGTGATTTAAGCTTCTGTGTCTCGCTCCCGCGGCTCGGGAACTCCCGGAGCGTTGTGATCGACTTAACCGTTCCAGGCAGTTCGCTCACTTTCCCGGCCAGAGCAGTGAGAAGTCAGGGATTCATAATGACTCGCTTCGGTATTGTGCTTACGATCTCGTTATGCGGAATCGCCGGGTTTGCTCTAGATTCAGGTAAGTCAGTCACCTCGGGCAACCTCGTCGCAAGAACTTCCCATGCAAATTCGCAGAGCGCTGCCCGGCAACCGGCCCAGCTTGCACTCAATTCGCAAGCCCCCGCCCAAGACGTGTCCGAGGATGGAACTGGCCTGTTGCTCCCCAAGGGCTGGCTCTCCACCAGGGGCGCGCAAATCGTGGATGAGCAGGGGAACCCGGTGCGCCTTGCGTGTGCCGGTTACAACGAACCAAGCCCCGATATCCCGGGCGACCTGGCGGGCATGAAAAAGGCCGGCTTCAATTGCGCCCGCTTCCCGTTCGACGAGGCTGCGCTCAACTCCACCTTCCCCATCATGGACACTATCGTCGCCGCTGCCACTCCCTTGGGCATGAAGGTGATTTTTGACCACCACGTGGACGATTCAGAGGAACTTTGCGGCGGCCAGCAGGAGAATGGCCTGTGGTTTGACGTGGGTGAGGGCACCGATAACACCGACGCGTGCGGCAACGGCAACAAGGGCACGATAACTCCGGAGAAATTCAAGGCCGATTGGGTAAACGTTGCCAAACACTATGCCGGCAACAGTACGGTGATTGCCTTCGACCTCCACAATGAGCCCCTCGTGCTCGGCAAGCACGCAACGCCTATCAACTGGGGCACCGGCGGCCCAACCGACATCCTGAAGATGTTTGAGGACGTGGGCTCTGCAATCGAGGCTGCAGACCCTGGCGTTTTGATCGTCGGCGAATGTCCCATCAACTACAGCGGAAAGCTGTTGAACGGCATGGAAGAGGGAACGAAAGGGATCATGGATTGCAGCATGGCGCTGTCCAAGCCCGTTCTTCTCAGCCCCCCTTCCTCCAAGTTTGTTTATTCAATCCATGATTATCCGAATATTGGCGCGAACAATCAGGGTCCATCCATCGCAGATAGAAATGCTGCCTGGGGCTTCCTTGCCATCGACCGCATAGATCCTGTCTGGATCGGCGAGATGGGCGCCAGCCTCGATAATCCGCATTCGGATGGCGTCACTATCGAGCAGCAAGCAAAATGGGCCACGGCGCTTGTTACCTATCTGAACGGCAAGGCGCCGGGCGGTCCCACCTTTGCCGCGGCCGACCAGCCATTTGGCACGGACTGGTGGGCATGGGGCGCTCTCAGCGGGCAAACTCCCGATGGAACATTGCTGAACGGCACTCTGAGGCCGGCACAACTGGCAATGTACTCGCAACTCCGCTTCATGAGAACCGAAGCTGCGTCCACATCCGGCAATCGCGGCGCGCTGCTGCCCAAGGGCTGGTTTACTACCAAGGGCGCTCAGATTGTGGATGAGCGCGGAAAACCTGTGCGGCTCGCATCCGTAGGCCTGCCCGGATACGACGGCACCGACAACGCCCTGCGTTTTCTAAGAAATGTCAACCACCAGAAGACCATGCGGGAGATAGTTGCGGATGGCTTCAATACCGTCCGCATTGCCTGGGCCGATATCACCCTCAATGCATCGCCCAAACCCGGCGCTATCAACTACGATCTGAACCCCGATCTCAAAGGTCTCAACAGCATGCAGGTGATGGACAAGATTGTTGATTTTGCAGGCGTCGTCGGCTTGCGCATCATCTTCGATCACCACACCAACGACGGGGGAGATCACGGCTGGGGCGGCCAGCAGACAAATGGTCTTTGGTTCGACAAAGGCCCGGGCTCTAACGGAACAGACGGCAGCAACCCCGGCACAGTTACCGCGGAGATGTTCCATGCGAACACGCTTGCGTTGGTCAAGCGATACCGCAGCAACCCAACCGTAATCGGCTACGACCTGGATAACGAGCCATTGAGCCATGGCACCGGCGGCGTCTCGCTCAACTGGGGACAGGGCGGCCCCACCGACATCTGGAAGATGTACACCGACCTCGGCAACGCAATCCTCGCCCTGAATCCGAAATTGCTCATCATCTGTGAAGGCCCGCAAGGCACCGCCAACACAGGCAACGGCCTGGCCGGAATCGGTCCCGAGGGCGATCTAAGTGCTGTCGGCGGCGTTGGTGGCGTCCCCGCAAAACCGGTGGTCCTAAATGTTCCCCATCAAGTCGTCTATTCGGTTCACGAGTACGACACAAACGTTTATGACTTCGGGGCAAACGATAAGCCCTCCACGTTGATTCCGCACATGAACGACGATTGGGGCTATCTCTATACCCGAAACATCGCGCCGGTATGGATCGGCGAGATGGGTTCGAACCTGGACAAGCCGCAAGACCGCGTCTGGGCGCAAACGCTTCTTGACTACATGAACGGCAAATTCGCAGCGCAAGGAGGCCCGGCCTTCAAGGGAGACGAGCAGCCCGTCGCCGGAAGTTGGTGGCTCTGGGGTTACTTTCCAGGCGAGCAGACTGACGGAACCTTGCAAAGCGATTGGATGACCCCGCGGCCCGACCAGCAAGCGATCACCGATCAACTTCTCTACAAACCCATACGCCAGAAAGCATCGACCTCGAGTAAAACAAACCGGCCCGTTACTCGAACTGGCGACTGACAAAACAGATTGGTCCAAACCACAATGTAACCCTTGGCATTTGCACCGCGAATTGCATCATTCAGCGCAATTCAGTACAGCAGCGGACCGGGACCGATTGTAAACATTTCCATGAACCCCAGCAATAGATTGGGTGCAACCAAAGAATCTTCAGGAGGCTGTGTATGCGAAATACGATTCGATTTGGAATCTTCCTTGCCATTGCGCTGGGCGTCAGCCCGGCCTTTGCTCAAAACACAAACTCAGGCGACATTCGCGGAACGGTTACAGATCCCACTGGCGCCGTGATAGAAGGTGTGACGGTCAGTGTTCTGGATGTCGACAAGGGCGTTACCACCGTTTACAAAACCAGCGGCGCGGGCTTGTTTGATACAGGTCCCATCGTTACCGACCACTACACCCTCACTTTCACCAAAGCCGGTTTCGATACCTATGTGCGCGGTCCGGTCACTCTGAATAACGAGACGCTTACCATCAACGGATCGTTAAAAGTCGGCGCTGCATTGGAGACCGTGACAGTCACCGACGACGTTCCATTGATGCAGACCGAAACCGGCACGCAGGGCACAACTCTGCCCGAGCAGGAGATGCAGGACCTGCCGAATTTTGCGAGCTGGGAATATTTCGTGATCTTGATGCCCGGTACTTCCGGTACGCCGACCGGCGGCAATAGCAATGTGACCCCGGGTCAAACAGCATCGGTCAATGGCAACGCCGTCTTCTATAACGTTCTCGGCGATGGCGTCACCATGTCGCTGCCGTCGAACGGAAACTCCTACGACTACAACTTCGACACTTTGCAGGAAGTCCAGATTGTTACCAACGCCCCTTCCGCGCAGTATGAAAACGGAGGCGTGATCTACAACCAGATCAGCAAGGGCGGCACCAGTCGTTACCATGGCGACGTCTTCGAGTATTTCCAGAACAACGCACTGAATGCGGCGCCTTACGGTTTCGGCCAGCAGGCTTCAGTGCCAACCCTGCGCGCCAATTTCTATGGCGGCTCCGTGGGCGGATTCGTTCCGTGGAAACCGTTATCGAAGAAGTTGTTCTTCTTCGGAAACTATAACCGCGTCCAGAGCTATGGCGGCAGTTCCAACGGTTTTGAAACCGTTCCTACTACTGCCATGATGAACGGCGATTTTACCGGAATGGAAGTTCAAAAACCCGATGGATCCTGGACACCGCTGCTCATCTACGACCCGACAACTCAAACCGTCGATTCGCTGGGGGTGCATCGGAAATCGTTCCTTTCTGAATACGGAAGCAACAAGATTCCCGATAACATGATTTCTGCCGCGGCAAAGAACGTCCAGAAGTTCTTCCCAACTCCCAACGTAACCAGCCCCAGCGTAGAACACGGCATTACAACAAATAATGTGTTTTACAACGTCCCGACCAACGGCCCCGGCTGGTCCTATTTCTATCGCGTGGATTACGACATCACGCCAAAGAACCGGCTCACAGCAACGCATTTTTACAATACGAGTCAGTTCAACGAGCTATCCAACGACTGCCCTATCAACTGCACCAATGCCAACGGCGACGCCACCACGGCGCAGCTTTCCGACGTTTGGACCTTCAGCGCGAATATGATCAACGAATTCCGCGTCGGGTTGTCGACTCAGAACAACCTCTTCATCCCTCAGTCGATTGGCAAAGGCTTTCCGGCCCAGATGGGACTCCAATGGGCCAAGGCAGATCTATTTCCAGATTTCGCAATTAATGGAGGGATCTACGAATTGGCGCCGGGAACCAATGCCATTCAACACCAGGTCATGATGGAACCCTCCGACGTGATCACGATGATCAAGGGCAAGCATGTCCTCCACTTTGGGGGTGAGTTCCTTGACCAGCAAATCAATACCACGCTCTGGGGCAATGTCGATGCCGGACATGTAAACTTCAACGGCGTGTATAGCAACGCAAGCACCGGCGATGCTCTCAGCGGCGTTCCCTATGCGGATTTCCTCCTTGGGCAGGCAAATGGCTGGTCTGCAAGCAACACACCCGAATTCTACCCAAGGATGAAGAGTGTCCAGCTCTTTGTTCAGGACGATGTAAAACTGCGTCCCAATCTCACGGTCAACGCCGGTGTGCGCTGGGAGGGATGGACGGGCATGAGCGACGCCCATGGTAACGAGCGCTCGTGGGATCCAACACTACAGAATCCGGGCGTCGATCCGTTTGGAAATACCAATACGCTTGGCGCCATGTGGTACGGAAAATCCCGGGCCGGTGGGCGCACCAAGACTATCGCTCCTCTTTGGGACCTCTTCCTGCCGCGCTTCGGCGCCTCCTGGCAGCCGAAACCGAATACAGTCATCCGTGGCGGAATTGGCCTGTATGCATACAACCTTCAGGAGGGACCAAGCGCCTATTCAGAATTGGGGCAAGCACTTGGTCAATCAGGCAATAGTGGCGACAACACCAATGGCAAGTTGCCGGTTCTGCTCCTCGACCAGGACGGTACTGTGAACAACCAGGGAGGCTCCGGACAGAGCATTAACACTCTGTATCTGAATGCCCCCACCACTCCTGATGCCCTCAACGGACAGGGGGCGCCGTTCGCCAGTTACCACGAGCCGATAAATAAGATCTGGCAGTACAACCTCAACATTCAACGTCAATTCGCCTACAATATGGCGGCTGATATTGCCTACGTTGGCAGCCACGGTTACGACCAGATGTTTGGTGTCGATATCAACCAGATTCCCGAGAATAAGCTCGGTCCAAACGATACCGAAGGCGCCACCAACGCCCGTCCGTATCCTAATTTCCAATCCATCTACGGCAACAGGTTCAATGCCATCTCGAACTACAATTCGCTTCAGGCAACCGTCCAGAAGCGCATGGGTTCGGGCCTTGACTTCAACTTCAACTACACATGGTCCAAATTCCTCAACATGTCGGACCCCTGCGCATGGAACTGCGGAACCATCACCATCCAGAGAATGTATGACCCGCGCGCAAACTATGGGCCTTCGGACTTCGACATCCGCAGCATGTTCAAGGGACGCATCATCTACAAATTGCCCTTCGGACGAGGCGCGCGGTTCCTGAACGGCAACGCCTTCGTGGATGAAATTATCGGCGGATGGCAGACTGCTGCCACCATTCAATGGCAGACCGGCAACCCGTTTACTGTTACAAATGCAGATGACACCTCGTTCTCTCAATCTGGAAGTCAGTATCCCAATGTTGTTCCAGGCGTGAGCCCCTATGCCGGGGCGAAGCAAATCGGACCGGGCAAGAACTGGTTCAATGAGGCTGCATTTGCTCAACCGGCCCTAGGGACTTTCGGAAACTCCGGCAGAGACACGCTGCGTGGTCCGGGCCTCTCGAACATCAACTTCTCGTTTGGCAAGAACTTCACCATTTGGCGCGAATCCAAGATTCAGATCCGCGTCGATGCAAGCAACATACTCAATCACCCGAGCTTTGGGCTGCCGAATACAACCTGGGGCCCAGGGCAAACATCCTCGATTAC
Organism: Acidobacteriaceae bacterium; assembly: GCA_003151985.1. Taxonomy (GTDB): domain Bacteria; phylum Acidobacteriota; class Terriglobia; order Terriglobales; family Acidobacteriaceae; genus Telmatobacter. The sequence goes on along the minus strand of PLZC01000183.1, from coordinate 13,625 downwards.
CTCGTTGACGGTTGGCGGCCGCGCCGCCGAACTCCTCGGCAAGATAACCTTCTAACCTCAATTCACCTGTAAATAGAACGGGCGGCCAATCGTGCCGCCCGTTCTATTTGCACTCAACCTTGTATAAACGGAATCTCTCTTGTGAAGCGCCCTTCCTACTCGTCCAGTTTGAAGATGCGAATCTGCACGAGCTTGGCAATCGTAAGCTTTCCGAGATCGCGCTTCTGCATGCGACGGATAAAGGCGGGAGTGATGTGGAAGATACGGATCTGGATCAGCTCATCGAGAGTGGGCTGAAATCCGAGTGCACGGATCTCGCGCACCTCCGCGGGGTTCACGCCCTGCACCCGCAATGCGATCAATTGATCGGCGGAAGGTAGCTCGTAACCGAGCGCAGTAATGTTGTGGACATAATCCGGGTCCACGGTGAAGATGCGGAGCGGGATCAGCTTGTCGGCGGTGATTCCTTGAATGCCTGTTTGCTTGAGAGAGCGCGCCCATGCGCTTTCGACATTGACGAAGGCATAGGCCTGCAGCTTTTCAGAATCGAGACCGGAGAATCCCATCTGCTGCATGCGCTCGACGAATGCGGCATCAGGCGTAAACAGCGATGCCCCCGTGAGCGCCCCCGCATGCACCGTGCCGGAGCAGGTATAAGTGCCCGCTTCGGCTGCAAGCGTTGCGGTCAGATTTGCACCTTCGCGCGCGAGGTCAGAAGCAGAAATGCCGGTAAACCGGCTGAATGAATCGTTGCTGAAATTCGAGTCGCAAGGTCGGTCGCCGTCGCACTCGGCTTTGACAATACGCAGGCTGAGCCTTCCCGAGTCTTCGCTGCGTTCGATAGTGCATTTGGCGCGGAGGGGTTCAAGAGCCGCGGCTTGGAACGCGCTGACAACAAAAAACAACACAGCAATTGACGCAAATAGTGTGCGTGATTTCATATGTGTCTCCTTGAATGAGCGAAGCTTCCCTGCTGCGGTGCAAGGCGCTTCTTCATCGGAAGCGGCCTCGCACTGTAGGGTTAGGGTCGTATGCGCGGACGTCCGCCGCGCCTATTTGGATTCGTCGTCGAGCAGATGAGAGATGCGCAGTTGAACCAGCTTCTCCAGGGACAGGTTGGTAAACCCATGCTTCTTTGCCAGGGCGATGAACGCCGCATCGATGTGGAAGATGCGGCACTTTACCAGGTCCTCGGCCTTGGCGTCCGGGAACTGCTGCTTGATCTCGCGAGCGTATTCAGGCGTCACGTTTTGTATGCGCATCGCAAGCAGTTGATCCGAGTCCAATCCGCTAAAGCCCGCGGCTTTCATGCCGGCGACGAAATCCGGTGTTACTTGGAAGATGCGGTAAGAGATTGCGTCCTGAAAGCTCTTGACCTCAGTGCCATCCTGCTTGAACTTGGCAATAGCCTCCGGCGTAACACCTTGTATCTTGCAGGCTATCAAGTCATCGGCAGTGGGCTTGCCGAATCCGAGCTGGGACATGGCTCGCGCGTACTCAGGCGTGACGTTCTGAACCTTCATTGCAATGTATTTATCCAGATCGACGTCGTACCCCTCTGCCTTCATGCGGTCGATGTAACTGCCATTCGGTGTCGTCGGTTCATCCGCCTTTTCCTGAGGCTCGGCGGTCTCGGAGGTGGCCACCTCCGCCGATTCGGGATTAGGTGTCGATTCAGCCTGCGCAGCGGCGGACTGAAGAAGAAGCGCGTGAGGAAGCGGCACCGCAAGACGCTTGGAGATGGACGCGAGGACGGGGCGAGCTTCGGACGAGCGGTTGTTGGCAAATGAGTGCGCCGCGGCTCCATGCGCCGTTGGGTTCAGGCTGGCCACCAACTGCGGCACCGGTAGAAGAAGAACGACCAGCGCCGCGCAGGCTGCAACCACAGGAATCGGGCTCACTGGACGGCGCAAGTTACGGGCCGTGGGTTCGCCGAGAATGCGGCCGATGCGCATGCGCAAGGTTCGCGGAGATTGATGGCCGTCCAGAGCCATGGCAAGATGCAATTGGCGGGAACGCTGTTCCTCAAGCCGAAACAGCGCGTGTGCATAGACCACAGGGTTGGGGCAGACCTGAAGCGCCAGATCGTCGCAACAGAGTTCGCGCTCGTGGCGCATCCGGGCGCTGATCCACCACACCGCTGGGTGAAAGAAGAAGAGCGTTTCAGCAAGGGTCTGCAGAAGGTTCCAGAAGAAATCCGCGCGGCGGACATGTGCCAATTCATGTGCCAGAACCACTTCCAGTTCTTCCGGGCTCAATGCAGTCGCCGCGCTAAGCGGCAACAGAACAAGCGCGCGCAAAGCACCCACGGTGATTGGCCCGGCAATGGCGCTGGACACACGCAACAACACCGGACGCCGCAGTCCCAGCGCATTGGAGATCCGCTGGAAACTTGCGCGCACCGAAGCCGGGGCCCTCTCCGAAGCCGAAGAGCGCATGCGCTGGATAAGCCACCAGCCCCCGATGCTGCGTAGCGAAAGCACGACAACGCCAAAAACCCATAGCCCGTCAATCCACGGAAGCAGGTTGGAAACCGAGAGGCTGATGCCGGCCTCTGGTCGAAATCCGCCAGGCGCAGTTGCATTCGTGAATCTCCGCTCAGCGAGAGTGCGTTCGATTCCGGTAACGGAGGTTGAGAACGACACCGGGGAATTCGTGCCCCGCATCTCCCAGGCGAAGGTCAGAACCGACGAAACCAGCATCAGCAGGAGTGCGCCGAGCGCTACTAGATAGCGTGTGCTGCTGGAGTGGCGCGCAGCAGCCAGGCTCACCAAAAAATAAGTCGCGGCAATGGCGGTGGCCTGCCAGCAGAAATGGATGAGGGTCCACGCGACGGTTTGGAGGATGTGCATCATGCCTGTTCCTTTCTCATTGTCCTGAGGGGGTTCGAATTTTTGATCGGACGTTCGCTGGCCAAAGTCCTTCGTTCAATCAGTGCGCGAATCTCGTCTAGTTCGCCGGCGCTGGCGGGTTCCATAGCCAGTGCGTGCAGAGCCAGTTGCGCGGCAGATCCAGAGAATAACCGGACGCTGAGATCCTTGAGGATCTTGCTTTGCATGGCGTCCTGGCTAATCGAAGATCGGTAAAGATGTGCGCGGCTGGCTTCATCGCGCGTCACCAATCCTTTGGCTGTCATGATCTGTAGCATCTTCAGAACTGTCGTATAGCCGGAGGGCCGCTTAAGGTTCAGCGCATCGTAGATGTCCCGCACCGTTGCCGGCTCCTTTTCCCACAAAATTCGCAGTAGTTCGAGTTCGGCTTCGGTGGGGCGGGGGATCGTCTTTCCGGGGTTCTTCATAATGTTTGAGACTGTATACGAAGCATTTCGTAATTGTCAACGAAAATCTTCGTATATCGTTGGAAAAATGACGCCTGGCATGGGCTCCTTTTCAGCCGAAGAATAAAACTCCGAAAAGGAGAGGCGCATCTCGATTCGGAATTTCAGTAACTGAAGAAGTAAGTTAAGTGTAAAGAAGTGGCGCCGATAAGGAATCACGCCACACACATTTGAGCTTTCGCAAGTCACGGTGATGTATGCGAGGACTTTTGTTGTCGGCACACGAGAAACCCCTCTTCCAGATGCTCAAGGAGCAACCGCAGACCGAGCTCGCCGTAACCAAAGTTGAAGGCGCAGCCGCCCGTTTTCGGTGCGTCAGTTAGTATTTAAGGGCAACGACGTTTTCAGGTTGGAACCGACACTCGAAGAACAACAAGAAGAATGAAACAAGCGCGCAAAACGATGGTGTGACGCAGGAGTCGGCAGCGGTCATTGTTCGTTTCGACGAGAGCGAGCGCTCCGGTTTCGGTCGGTTGACCGGTTTCTGGCACTCGCTCTGCTTCGGAAAGTGACGGCCATTCGGCAGTTCTTGAGGATGAACCTAATACGCTGCAACTGGCAGCCAGAGGATCCACAAAGATGAGTGACTATGGAAAACATATCCGGCTAAATCGCATATTGCGGGCAAACAAGAAGAAGACACTGGTTGTTGCATTCGATCACCCCGCCATTTTTGGCCCCATTCCCGGCACTTTAAACCCGGCCGAACAGATCCGCATCTTTGCGGACAACGGCGCCGATGCGGTGCTGATGAATTTGGGGATGCTGAGAATTGCAGGCGGGGGGATGTTGAACGAGCGCGCGCCAGCGCTCATCATACGGCTGGATTGGACGACAGCTTGGACGGCGGTCTCTTCCGGTGACGCCCTGCGCAGCGAATTGGTGGTCCGCCCGGAAGAAGCACTCCGCTATGGAGCAGATGCGGTGATGACCTACTTGTTTGTGGGAACGGGAGACAATGAATTTGAGGCACGCGAAATAAAACGCAATGCCGAGGTGGCGCGCGAGTGTGAGCAGTTGGGAATCCCGTTGATTGTGGAGACCCTGGCCAGAGGCAAAAACGTACAGAATCCAACCTCCCCGGAATGGATCAAGCTCCATACGAGGATTGCTGTGGAGCTCGGCGCCGATGTGCTGAAGACTGAATACACAGGGGACGTCGAGACCATGCGGGAGGTAATCCAAGTGTGCCCAGCTCCGATGCTTGTCTTGGGAGGGGCCCTGAAGCCTATAAGCGAAGCAATGGATATTGTGAAGGGGGCAGTAGCGGCGGGTGCGGCCGGATTGGTCTTTGGACGAAATGTCTTCCAATCACGCGATGTTGCAGCTACGTTGCGAGAATTGCGCTCTACCCTGGATCAGTCGTCGAATCAGGAGTGATGTATGATGATGTATCGCCTTGACAATTAACCGAAGAGCAATTCTATGTCGCGAGGTGACCGCGAATGACCGCCAATTCTGACCAGATCGAAGCCGAACCGCAGCGCTCCCTGCTCAAGCAGCTCGGCATCGACGGTCAGGGTCCGGTCCCTGCCGTGGTTCCCGCCTTCAACATTCCCTATTTACCGATGATGGAACCGGTAGTAGCCGCCTTGCGCGCATCCCGCGTCTTTGGCCTGATTGCTGTCGCCCGCCTGGAGTGGATCAAGTTTGAGGCCCGCAGTCTACAGGCAGTTTCCGACGAATACCAGCGTGTAAAAGATGATCGTTTCACCCGCCTGCACCTCGATCACGTTCCCGTCATCGACGAGGACAACTTTGAGGTGGACTACGAATCCGTCATCCGTGAAGCCATCCGCCTGGGGTATCAGTCCGTCATGGTGGACGGCTCGCGGCTATCCCTCGAAGACAACATCGACGCCACTCGCCGGATTACCCGCATCGCTCACGAGGCCGGTATTCCCGTCGAGGGTGAATTGGGCGCGGTGCTGGGCCACGAGTCCGGCCCCCTGCCGCCCTACGAAGAACTGTTCGCGAGCGGAAAGGGATTTACCTCGCCGGAAGCCGCCAGACAGTTTGTAGCCGACACCGGAGTGGACTGGCTCTCCGTTGCCGTTGGCAACGTCCACGGTGCTATCGCGGCGTCCGTGCGCCAAGGAAAAAAGGTGGAAGCCCGGCTGAATCTCGATCAATTACAACGCATTTATGAGGCCGCGCAGGTCCCCTTGGTGTTGCACGGCGGCAGCGGAATCCGGCGTGAATACATTCGCGAGGCCTTCCGGCGCGGAATCGCGAAAATAAATATCGCCACCGACATCCGCCAGCCCTACGAAGCGAATCTGACCAAGTCCACGGCTGTCGCTCAGCAGGCCGTATTCGACGCCACCATCCGTGTCCTCACCGAGGATCTCGGGCTCGTTGCTGCTCCCGAAATTATTTCTGAATGAAGTTCTCCAGATGAGGAAATTGTTGCTCTCGCCAGCGCCTCAGTCCATCCCATCCTTCTTCCAGGGCGCGTAGCACCTTGCGCTTTTCATCGCCTTCAGGCGAAGCCTGATCCCAGATCGGCCCCAGAGTGACTTCTAGAGTCGCTTTTGAGTTCAGAATCGCGGGATCAAGGACCCACGCTGCCGCGGCTGCCCCAAATCCAAAACGCTTCATACTTATTCCATTCCGCAAGCCGGCACGAATGGTTCCAATCAGGCGGTCATCCCACCCTAACTTCCGTGCGGCATCACGGCCAACCCGTTCCACAGTGTCTCCGAGATATGGGTTGAACATTCGGACGAGAAGATCTTCCGCGTAGGCCTTGAAACCCTCTGGCGTAAAGAGCAGGTCTGCTCCCTTGTTGTGGGCGATCAAGGCCGCTCCGGACTCCTCAATGAAAGCTGCCTCGAGGAACTCGAGTATTCCTGGTGTCTTCTTCAATTCATCGATCCGTTTGACACCGCAGATGATGCCAATATATGCGCCTAAAGCGTGCGTAGCATTATGGCCGTACAGCTTTGCTTCTTCGAAAGGCAGTAAATGGTCTTTTTCCTCGAAGACAGTGATACCCCGCTGGAAGACAAAAGAAGGATCGTCGAAGTGAATTCTGGAGATGAGTATACGATTGAATTCTTCGACAAGAAATGCCCGGTCCCCATTCGGTGTAATCGGTATGAGCTGGCGCGATCGCATCTCATCCGGTTCGACGACCACGCCGCTCATCTTTCCAATCACTGTATTCAGGAAGCGGACCCGCGAACGTACCTTGTCACGTTGATCCTTCGGTATGAGGCTGAATACCGCTTCCTCCAGGACTTCCGCTGCAGTATTGTGATTTTCCGCCGCGTAAATCACTGCAGGTGGGCCGGCCGTTGCCGCCTTCCTCATTAAGCCATCGGCTAGAATCCTGTGAATGCTTCCCGGAGATTCGGTACTGTAGAAACGAATGCTAGGGAGCGCCGTCGCGATCTCTTCTGCTTCCGCTACTCTCTGTGCAAGAAATTCTGCGCCCTTTTGAGTTTGAGGATTTGCAATTTCAATAGGGCCGATCTCTTCAAATTCAATATGGTCTGGATGAGCGACGTTCACTGAATACCGGCCCGACGAGTCGCAAAGTTCTTTCACAAGGCCCGGCTGAACCTCCGCAACTACAAGACGCCGAAAGTTGCCGGAACGATATGCCTCGTAGAAAAACAGTCCAGCCTGAATGGCGCCAAAGCCGAACCCAACAAATGTGCGGTTGCCCGAAAGGGACACTCAAGCCTTTCCTTCTTGCAAGTAGGTAGTTTCATCCTGGGCAGACCAGGACGGTACTTGAAGGATGTTTTGCGACCGACGGTGAGGATAGACCACGGCCTTCCCGTCGATCTGCTGGGACTTCACCAACTGAAGTAACTCAATCGCATGATCGAGGTCACCCACTCGTGTAATGTGAGCCCCAGCGTCAATTTTTTGGCCGGCGATCAGAGCAAGGACTTGCGCAACATCCCAGGGAGAGCCCCCACTCGAACCGGTCACATTGATTTCCTTGTAGTGCACGATCCCAGCATCAAGGCCAACGATGTCTTCTCCCTTCTTGAGTCCGCCGAAAAGGTTCAAAACGGCGCCTCGTCCAACCAGGTCCTGGGCTGATTCGATTGCTTTCTTCGAACCCACAGCGATGATGACATCGTCAGCGCCGTGCCAATCCGACATTTCTCCGATGACCTCGTTGATCTTCTCAGAACCAACGTTAACTGTTCGCAATTTGATTCCCAAGTTCGCCGCTCGTGCGCCAAAGAGGTTGTTCACAAGGTCCAGACGATCATTGGCAAAATCCGCCACGACAATCGCTCTTGGGCCATAGCTGAATGCTATGTCCACGTGCATCCGCCCCATTGCTCCTGCGCCAACGACGACTGTCAGCCCTCGCGGTTTAAGACCCACCGCAGCCTGTCTTGCAACTAGCGGGCTTGCTTGGGAAATATGGACGTGATGCTCTTGAGCCGAAAGAGCACACGAGATTGGCTCACTCATCGCGGCGTGGGCAAAAGCAACGCCGGCATCCGGTATTGGCAGCAGGCATCCGGATTCAAGCACCTCTTCAGTGATGAGAATGTACTCTGCCAGGTGACCGGCAAGAGTGTACCCTACGGCAACTTTGTTAACACCGCTCCCTTGATTGCGGTAACGCTCCCGGTAATTAATCGGAGCGTGATCGATCGCAGGTTGGATTACGAAGCGCTGACCTCGACTGTAAGTCGTTTGGAGTTTCTCGCCGACCTTCACAACCGTTACGGACCCCTCATCTCCAAGAATCAGAGGAAATTGAGCAGGATCCCAGCCGTACATCAGCTTGTGCTCCGGTCCTTGCTCAATGAGCTTGATGAGCGAGGTGCAGATGCCCGCCGCATCAATGCGAGCGAGTAACTGCGAAGGGCCGACCTGAGGCGTAGGAACCCTCTTGATGGCAAGATGCTCAAACCCGATTCCGTCAAGCACAAGCGCTCGCATCGTCGCCGGTACCGGGTCCGAATCACGGCTGGATTCAGGCTGAATCGTGTGAACTGGATCAACAAAAGACAACGTCATCGACTCTCCCAACACCTCATCTTATTGCTCAGTCGTAATATTCGAGTCCAAGGTGTGTAATCAGGTCCGCGCCCATGATGTGGCGCAGCGTGTTCTTCAGCTTCATCAGCTGAATAAATAGATCGTGCTCGGGATAAAGGCCTGGGGCGGTCATTGGGGATTTGAAATAAAAGCTTAGCCACTCTTGAATTCCTAGGCCGCGCAGTTCGGCGCTGCGTTGGGCTAGATCCATGAACAGCACCAGGTCGA
>PLZC01000183.1:0-4959 GCA_003151985.1 Acidobacteriaceae bacterium | reverse complement strand
CGTCGCGGTTGCCGAGGATGTTGGTAGAGAACCATCCGTTGAGGCCGATCATGCGGGCTTTGAAGCCGGGGGCGAGGATGGTTTTGATCAGCGTCTGTCCGGTTTTGAAATCTTTGCCGCAGATGGGAGCTTGGTTTTTTCGCGAGAGCTCGTGCATTACGGGAAGGTCAACGGTGAGGTTGGGAGCACCGTTGGCGAAGGGCACGTTCTCCATCAGTGAAGCGTAGGCGTAGATCATCGAGGGAGCGATGTTCTCGTCATTCTGCGTGAGCGCCTTCTCGAATGCTTTCAGCGACTGGTGAGCTGCCGTCGGTTCGATATAACTTTCGGTGGATCCGCACCAGATGGTGATCAGGCGCGTGGCTCCAGAGGTTTTTCTGAAGTCGCGGATGTCGGCACGCAACTGCTCGGCGAGATCCATTTTGTTCTTGCCCTTTTTGACGTTGGGCCCGTCAATCAACTTTACGTAATTGTGATCGAAGACAGCTTTGCGGGGCTTGATGGAACTGAGAAACGGCTTGACTTGATCAAGCAAGTCGCGATCAAGCACTCCAGCCTTCGTGGCCGCGGCGTGCATGTTATCGGGGAAAATGTCCCAGCCGGTGAAGACGAGGTCGTCTAGTGCGGCCAGGGGGACGAATTCTTTGATCTTGGGGGAGCGGGCGTCGGTGCGTTTGCCCAGGCGGACGGTTCCCATTTGCGTTAGCGAGCCAATGGGCTTGGCGATTCCTTTGCGCACGGCTTCTACGCCGGCTACGAATGTAGTCGCGACCGCGCCCATGCCGGGGATCATTACGCCGAGCTTGCCTTTGGCTGGTTGAATCTCGCTGCCGTTTTGTTTCGTGGTTTGCGTTCTTGCGGATTTCTGCCGAGTCGCCATCTTAGTGGAGGCTTCCTTATGAGAATTATTGATGATAGGCAAACAGGTATGTTCTCGTATGGGGAGGGGATTTGCAACAGGGTTGGGTTGAATGTGGAGCGGCGGGGTTCAATGGCGTATGGTGGCATCGGTTGGACGGGCGGGGACGCCCGTCCTCAATTATTTTTACTTTGCTTCCAGCTCAACCGTTTTTACTGGCAGGTCCCAGTGGGCTGCGAGGATTTCGAAACGCTGCAGCTCTTCGCGTTCGTAGGTTTCTTTGTCGGGGAACAATTGCTTCTTGAGATCGTCCTCGTCGAAGGGTTCGTTGGCGACGGTGGCGTTTTTGAAGACGATGGTTACGCGATAATCCCAGCGGCCGTCTTCGGTGGTGTGGTAGCNNAGGAATTCGTCGGCGTGTCCCCACTTGGTCTTGTAATAGTACTCGACGACGAACGGTGGGCCGGGCGCGGGCGTGGTTTGAGAGAAAGTTAAGGTTGGAGCTAGGAATAACACAGCTAGGGCGATGATGAAGGGCTTCATTCGGTCTCCGTTCTGCTGAGAGAATATAAACCTCGTAGCGTGTGGGGAAAAGGTCTTTCGCCCCGCCGGGGCTGGTCTATATCCGAGTTTCCCCACGGCTTACGCCCGTGGGCTGCATTCTTACGCCGCTTCGCGGCTTAACGGCTTCGGAGCTTTCAACTGCCGACAAGTTTCTGCGGGCGAGACGCCCGCAGGACAGCCGGCAAGATGCCGGCGCTACGAATTTGCAGCGGCGATGCGGTTTTGCCAGTGCGACCAGGCGAACCAGATTATTCCTGCTACAAGCAAGACGCCGATTACTGCGTCGAATTGGTGGAAATATTTTCCCAGGCCGCGCCAGTTTTCGCCTAGCTTCATGCCCAGCCATGCTAGTGCGAGACACCAGGGCCATGAGCCTAGGAAGGTGTAGAGATGAAAGCGACCGCGGGGCATGCGGGCGACTCCGGCGGGCAGGGCGATGAATGTTCGTACTACCGGGAGCAGCCTGCCGATGAAGACGGCTAGGTATCCCCAGCGGGCGAAGAAGCGGTCGGCTAAATCGAGTTCGCGCTTGCCCATCAGGATCCAGCGGCCGTATTTTTCTACCAGCGGACGCCCGCCATAGCATCCGATTTCGTAGGCGATCAATGAGCCCAGATTGCATCCTATGGCGCCGGCGGTGGCGACCCAGAGAAGTTTCATCTGGCCTTCGTAGACCAGGTAGCCGGCGAAGGGCATGATCAGTTCGGAAGGCAAGGGGATGCAGGCTGATTCGATGGCCATGAGCAGGGTTAGGCCTGCGTAGCCGCCGGTCGCGATTACGGATTTGATGAAGACGAAGAGGACGGCGAGAATTTTCTCAGTCATGCGTTTCTAACGTGCCGTCCTTCGGACTGTCGGACGGGCGAGTCGCCCGTCGCCACATGGTCGGTCCCACATGGTCGGTCCACATGGTCCGCGCCACGCACGCTTTAGAATGATCCTTCCTGAGTGAAGCTAAACCCTGGTAGAGATGCGCCTTGGGCGCTTTTGGCGACTTTCACGCGCACCGTGGGGGCGTCGGGCGCGGTGACTTCGGCTGGACGCAGCACCGCGTATTGAGAAAACACCTCGCTGTACACCTTGGTGACGAGGTAGTCGCGGCCGTCGTCGTCCTTGCGCCAGACTTGTCCGAGTTGGATGGATTTCACTGCCACCAAAATTCCTTTTTATTGCGTTGGGTCACTTCCAGAGTACCTAGGGTGCCGGTGCTCGTCAATTGCCAGTCGAGCGGATTGCTGTTGGTCGAAACCGTTTTGGTATACCGGAAGAATCATTTCTGAATCGGCATTTGTTGCAGGAGCTTCAATACGGCCTCTGCGGCGCGTTCGGCGGGATGAAGCGAGTCTGAGGTCGGGCCGCGCAGCAACTTTCTTACGGACGCCAACCCTTCCAGCATCTGGCTGCGCGGCTGGCCATCGGGAAGGATTTTGCGCATACGCGCTACTACTTTGTCGGCGGTGAAGTGGTGCTGCACCAGTTCGGGGACAACCTCTTTTCCGGCGATCAAATTCACCATGGCAAAATGCGGGACTTTGACTCGCGGACGTCCAAGCAAATATGTGAGCTTCGACACGCGATACACCATGACGAACGGCGTGCCCATCAATGCGGCTTCTACGGTTGCGGTGCCGCTGGCGATGATTCCGGCACGCGATTGGGCGAGCGCGGGCAACGCGTCGTTGACCAAGTGAATGGACTGGCGGCTGCCGATCAACGATTCGAGAAAGCTGCGATCGAGCGTAGGCGCGACTGGCAGAAGGAATTCATACTCTGAACCGAGCTTCGCGGCCGAATCTAAGATTGTGGGCAGGTTCATGCGTACTTCTTTCATCCGGCTGCCGGGCATAAGGGTGATCCACGGCTTGGCGGGATCTAGCTGGTGCGTTGCGGCGTAGGCCGCACGATTGGTCGGAGGCGGCGAAAGATCGGCGAGGGGATGTCCGACGAAGGTCGCATCCACGTTGCGGTCACGGTAAAACTTTTCTTCGAACGGGAAAATCACCAGAGCCTTGTCGATGTATTTGCGCAGCAGGCGAACACGCCCTTGCCGCCATGCCCAGAATTGCGGGCAAACGTAATACACGACGGGGATGCCGCGCTTGCGCATCTGGCGAGCTACGCGCCAATTGAAAGCGGGCGAATCGATGACGATAGCAAGCGCGGGATGGCGTCGGTCGGCCTCAGCGATCAACTTGTGAAACAGGCCGTAGATTTTGGGCAGATGGCTGACGATTTCCGAGATGCCGACTACGGCGAGGTATTTCGCGTCGACCACGGTATCGCATCCGACGGCGCGCATGCGGTCTCCGCCCACGCCGAAAAATTCCAAAGACGGATCGCGGCGATGCAAAGCCTCGATGAGTTGCGCGCCATACATTTCACCGGAGGCTTCGCCCGCGGAGATGAGGATTTGCACTGGAGCATTGTAATGGGATGCACGAATTGGATCCTGCTGAATTGTAGTGCGGCTGTTTATTGGATGCTTCCCCGCCCCTACAGCGAGGGCAGGATGCCCTCGCGCCAGCCGGCAAGATGCCGGCGCTACGCATTACTAACTTCCGGCTGCGGCACTCACGCTCTGGTTACTGGCCAGAAGTTTCAACATGGCCTGGCCGTCGGCAGGCTTGGAGTACAGGTAGCCTTGGGCCATCTCGCAATTTAGTTGCTTGAGTTGGTTTATGTGGGCTTGTGTTTCGGTTCCTTCTGCGACGACCTTTAAACCGAGATTGTGGGCCAGCATAATGATGGTCCGGACGATCTCGCGGCTTTCGGGGTCGGTGTCCATGTTCATAATAAAGGCGCGGTCGATTTTCAAAGTGTCGACCGGAATGCGGCGCAAGCGGCTGAGTGAGGAATAGCCGGTGCCGAAATCGTCGATACTCAAACGGACTCCCAGGGCCTTTAGTTGCGCCAGCACGTGCCCAGATTTTTCCGCGTCTCCCATGGCGATCGTCTCAATGATTTCGAGTTGCAGACAGCCGGGATCCAGACCAACTTCCCGTAACGTTTTGCCGATTTCGCTGGCTAAATCTGGTTGAGCGAATTCCTTGGGAGTAATGTTCACACTCATGGTAAGGGCTGGAGTGGAAGGAAATTCAGCTTGCCAGGATCGGAGATTTTGGCAGGCTTCGCGCAGCAGTTGCCGATTCATGGGGATGATGAGTCCAATTTCCTCGGCAACGGCGATGAACGCAACCGGTGAAAGTATGCCTTCCGGGCGCTGCCAGCGCGTCAGAGCTTCGAAGCCCGTGATTTTGCCAGTTTGCAACGACACAATGGGCTGATAGTNNGCATGGCCGTGTCAGACACCTCACAGCGGCCCTTTCCGGCTCGCTTGGCGCGATACATGGCTAAGTCTGCATCGCGCATTAGATCTTCTGCCTGGGTGTGCGGGCTGGTACTGGACGCGATCCCGATGCTTGCCGAAATGACTATCTGCTGCTGATTTACGACAAACGGGGTCGCCAGTTCTACTTGAATTCGTTCCGCAACCCGGACTGCCTCAATGGGGTCGCGGATGTCGTCCAAAAGGATGG
>PLZC01000266.1:18833-18967 GCA_003151985.1 Acidobacteriaceae bacterium | reverse complement strand
CCACCAGGTAAATCTCGAGTACCTGGCCCGCGTCGTCTTCCCGATTGAGATTGACGGCGAGCTGTTTGCTTACCCCGATACGTTGGTGGGCACCGACTCACACACCACTATGATCAACGGCCTGGGCGTGCTGG
>PLZC01000266.1:0-18743 GCA_003151985.1 Acidobacteriaceae bacterium | reverse complement strand
GCGCCACCTGCGGCATCTTCCCGGTAGACGCCGAGACGGTGCGCTACCTCAAGCTGACTGGCCGCAGCGACGAGCAAATCGCACTCGTCGAGGCCTACTACAAAGAGCAGGAGCTATTCCACACCGCCAACTCCCCGGAGGCGGAATACACCCAGACCCTGGAACTTGACCTCGGCGCGGTGGAGCCCAGCGTCGCCGGACCAAAGCGGCCCCAGGACCGCGTTCTGCTCAAGGATGCCGCCGCCAGCTTTCAACAGCAACTGCCCAGCCTGCTCGGCCCCTCGGCCAAACCGCTTGGCACCCGCACCGCGGCCCTGTGGGAGCGTGCGAAGGTGACGGACGCGGGCATTCAAGACAAGGTTCCGGTTCACCTGACTACGACCGTCAAGGAGCGCTTCAATGTCGATCCGGACACCTATCTCGATCACGGCTCGGTAGTCATTGCGGCCATCACCAGTTGCACCAACACTTCAAATCCATCAGTCATGGTAGCCGCGGGCATTCTCGCGAAAAAGGCCGTCGAAAAGGGCCTCACCGTTCCCCCGTGGGTCAAGACTTCACTCGCGCCGGGCTCGCGTGTAGTTACCGATTATTATCAAAAATCCGGCCTCTTGCCGTACCTCGAAAAGCTGCGCTTCAACGTCGTCGGCTACGGCTGCACCACCTGCATTGGCAACTCCGGCCCTCTACCCGCCGACGTATCCAAAAGCATCGACGAGCATGGCCTGGTGGCAGTAAGTGTGCTCAGCGGCAACCGCAATTTTGAGGGCCGCGTCAACGTGGACGTGCGCGCCAACTACCTGATGAGTCCGCCGCTTGTTGTGGCCTACGCGCTGGCTGGAAAAATCGGCCACGACTTTGACACCGACCCTCTGGGCACTGACCAAAAAGGCCAGCCCGTCTACCTCAAGGACATCTGGCCCACCCAGAAAGAAGTGGCCGATGCGATTGAAAAGGGATTGACCAGCGAAAGCTTCCGCCGTGAATATGCCACGGTTTCCGATGGCGACGCTAACTGGCAAGGCCTCAAGTTCCCCACCGGCGATGTCTACCAATGGGAACCGGACTCGACCTACATCCGCCAGGCGCCCTACTTCGATGGCATCACTCCGACTCCTGCGCGAGTTACGGACATTCTCGGCGCGCGTGCGTTGGCGGTGCTGGGCGACTCGGTCACCACCGACCACATTTCACCCGCCGGCAACATCAAGGCCAACGGTCCGGCCGGCCAGTATTTGTCTGCCCACGGCGTCCATCCGGCGGATTTCAACTCCTACGGCTCGCGCCGCGGCAATCATGAAGTCATGGTCCGCGGCACCTTTGCTAACGTGCGCCTGCGAAACAAACTCGCCCCGGGCACAGAAGGCGGCGTTACGCGACTCCTTCCCGAGGGCGAGCCAATGTCCATCTTCGACGCCAGCGTCAAGTACGCCGAGCGCAGCGTGCCCCTCATCATTCTGGCCGGCAAAGAGTACGGCTCCGGCTCCTCGCGCGACTGGGCAGCCAAAGGTCCCAAGCTGCTGGGAGTGCGCGCTGTCATCGCCGAAAGCTACGAGCGCATTCACCGGTCCAATCTTGTTGGCATGGGGATTTTGCCGTTGCAATTCGAAGAAGGCCAGACCGCCGAATCGCTGAGCTTGACCGGCGAAGAGGTCTACGACTTCCACGGGCTCACGAGTTTGCTCGCTGCCCGGCTTGCCGGTACCCGAACGCTGGAAGTGAAAGCCACAGCCGCCGACGGCACCGTGAAAATGTTCACCGCCAAAGTCCGCATCGACACGCCGCAGGAGATCGAATACTTCGAGCACGGCGGCATTTTGCAGTATGTCCTCCGGCAGTTGGCGACAAGATGAGCCACTGCTTTCAATGCCTCTCAAACTAGTTTCTAGACCTCAACGGAAATAGGCAGATAGGATATTGTTTGTCCTGTCTGTGATAGGATAACTTTGTGAGCAAGCGAACTCGCCCGGTTGAGACCGTGTTGATCGAAATTAACCCTCTCAAAGGCAAACGCAAGGGCGCGGTTCTCAAAGAGGAAGTCTGGTTCGAGGATGGGGCCGTTGTTGCCTACAACCTTGCATACATCAATCTGAAACGGTGTCGGGTAGACAACGGACGGGTTCTTGGGTACGACAACAGCCATGGCTATCACCACAGGCACTTTATGGGACTCGTTGGGGCGGTCGACTTCACCACCTACGCGGCCCATTTGAAGCGATTCCTACAGGAAGTCCACGAGCTTTGAAGGATTGAAGATGAAGAAAACTAAGATCACCCTACGTGTTGGCAGCACGGAAGACTTTTTCGACCGCCTTCTTGAGCACGCAAAGAAGCTGGACAAGGGCGAGACTCTACCGCCGGGGATCACGATCACCTTCGAAGATCCCGAGGACTTGCTGGAAGTCCTGACCTCTGAGCGGGTGCGCTTGCTGCGCAAAGTCAAGGGTGAATCACTGCAGATTTCCGCATTGGCCAGCGGATTGAAGCGCGATGTCCGGGCCGTCAGCCGGGATGTTTCTCTCCTGGAAAAGGCCGGATTACTGCGCACCCGTTATCAGTCGAATCCGGGCCATGGCCGGATGAAGATCGTAGAGCCGGTTGCGCAGCAATACAAGTTAACAGCTAACTTGTAAATTCCCGCGGACTCTCTTGATTTTCCGTATTTCAAGCCGCAGCAAAAACGCCACTCCCGGCCGGAGTGGCGTTTTTGCTTTCTCGCTTGAATCCATTTACTTCTTCTTCTCAGCATTTGCCGCACCAGGCGCAGGTCGCTTTGGCTTGGCTTCGCCTTCGACAACTTGTTCCGGACGCACCTCTTCTGCGTGCGGGGCAAAAAAACGGGTGCCTCCCAGTTTGCGTTCGCCCATTACGTGCAGGCGGAGGAAGTTGGTGCTGCCGGACTTGGTGCGGGTGCCGGCAACGATGGCGATCACTTCGCGCGTGCGTGCATAACCGTGCTTCTCGAGCAAGGTTTCCGCGCAATCCACCAGGGCTTCGGTCGAGTTCACTTTGGGGCAGCGCACAGGAGTGGTGCCCCAAAGCAGGTTCAAGCGGTTGATGGTCACCTCAACCGGGCTCAGCGCGAAGATAGGCTTCGAGGGATGATACTTGGAAAGCTGGCGGGCCGTGACTCCCGACTCGGTGAACAATGCGATGCCGCGCAAATTCAGGTCGTCGGCGGCGTGCGCCGTGGCTTCGCAAATGGTCTCGGCAATAGAGAGATGCGTCTTCACTTCCCGCGACCGGTAATAGCGGTCCTCTTTGATGTGACGCTCGGCGTCGGCCACAATGCGCGCCATCATCAAGACCGTTTCCACAGGGTAGTGGCCCACAGCCGACTCGCCTGAAAGCATCACCGCATCCGTACCGTCATAGACCGCGTTGGCCACGTCGGAAACCTCGGCCCGTGTGGGACGCGGGTGGTCGATCATCGACTCCAGCATCTGCGTGGCGGTAATCACCGGCTTGCGATGCTCGGTGGCGCGGCGGATGATGTGCTTCTGGATGGCGGGAACCTGTTCCGGCGGTATTTCGACGCCCAGATCGCCGCGCGCCACCATGATGCCGTCCGCCGCTTGCAGAATGCTTTCAAGGTGCTCGATGGCCTGCGGCTTTTCCAGCTTGGCGATGATCCAGGTTTCGCCGCCCAGGGCCGCAACACGATTGCGCACGATTTGAACATCCTCCGCGGTGCGCACAAACGAAACAGCAACGGCATCCACGCCGTTCTTCAGCGCGAATTCCAGGTCGTCGGTATCTTTTTCGGTAAGCGACGGAACGCGCACCGCAATTCCCGGCAGATTGATCCCCTTGTTCTCGCCCAGCAGGCCTCCGTTGATGACTTCGCAGACCACGTCGCTGCCCGCTACTTCGTGAACGCGCAACTCGATGAGTCCGTCAGAGAGCAGAATGCGCGAGCCTTGCTCCACGTTTTCCGCCAGCGTCTTGAAAGTTGTGCCCACCAGCGACGCGGTGCCCGGCACGTCCCGCGGAGTAATGGTGAGCCGCTGCCCGGCCTTGAGCATCACCTCGTGATCCTTCAGCTTGGAGGTGCGGATCTTGGGCCCCTGCAAATCGGCCAGAATGCACAACGACCTTCGCTCCTCGCGGCTCACCTTGCGGATCATCTGGATCAGTTGCAGCTTCTCCTCGTGGTTGCCGTGGGAAAAGTTCAACCGGACCACGTCGACGCCCGCTCGCACCAGGTTTCGGAACACCGGCTCGGTGTTTGAGGCCGGCCCGAGAGTGGCTACAATCTTCGCGCGACGTTGCGATGGTTCTGCAGTCAAATTCAGTTCAAACGCCATCAGGGAGACTCCGGTATCAGGCTTTGGCCAGGGAAGGGGCCCATTACGGTGCGCAGTCCGCTTCAGTTTACATGGGGAGTAGAGTCACAGATGTCCTATGCATAATGCAACCCAGCACATGCAGTAGTCGTTGAGTAAGATCATAGACCGGAAGAATCCAGAACGGGACACTCGGGCAGGGAAGCTTTCTCCTGGCGTTCCCGGAAGAGAACCCCGTTGATCTCCGCGCCAAGCAGCGCGCTGAAGGAGATGATATAGAGCCACACCAGCGTGGCGATGCCCGCTCCGAAAGAGCCGTAGAACATGGAATAATCGGCGATGCGGGTCACGTACCAGCCGAACGCCAGCGTGGCCGGAAACCACAGAAGCGTGGCGGCCACCGCTCCCGGAGCCACCCACACCCAATGCTCCTCGCGCTTGGTGCCGAAGTGATACAGCGCGCCAAGGACGCTGACGCTGGTCACCACTGCCACCGCCCAACGCGCCATCCGCCATAGGATAAGCACCATGTAATGCAACTCGTGGTCGGAGTTGTCGATCATCCACACCTCAAACTGGCGCCCGAAGACCAGCACCAGCGTGGCCAGCGACAGCGGAACCAGCACAATGGGCACCAGCAGCAGTGCCCGGAACCGCCTTTGCCAAAAGCCCCACGCCTCGCGCGGCAGCCGGTAGGCGCGGCGAAACCCCTCCATCATCGACAACATCAAGCCCAGCCCCGCAAACACGCTGAGGCCGGCAGCGGATTGGATCAACCGGCTGGAATAAATATGCCGTGTTTCCAGCGACGCCTGCAGCAGGGTCATCGAGTCGGTAGGCAGCACTTGCTCGAAAGCGTGGCGAATCTCGCCCACCAGCGAGGTTCCCTCCGGAACCTGTGCCAGAAACGTAGTCAGGACCACGAGCGCCGGGAACAACATAAGCATCCCTGAGTAGGCAGCAGCCTTGGCCGTGTTCAGCATGTCGTGGTCAAGGGCCAGCCAAAGGGCCGTGCGTAACTGGCGAAGAAACTTGAGTATGCGTGACACAGGCAAGAGTAGTGTATCGCCGGGGCTTTCGGCGATAGGGAATTGATCGAGGTTTCGGCCTTTTGTAGACATCGATAACGCGTCACCCCCACAAGCAAGACAGTGGAGCGGCGAAAAGACGGTCACCGAAGGGGACACCTTTCTCACCATCGTAGAGAACGAGTCCCAATTTGAAGTCATCGCCACAGGCATCCGCCAATTTCCGAAGCCCTTTGAAATCTCCGTTGTTTACCGTCGCGCTGGCTTTGACTTCGATGCCCACCAAAGCGCCAGTCTGATCCTCGACGACAATATCTACCTCGTCCTGATCCTTGTCGCGATAGTGATAGGGGGTGCAACTGCTATCCATCCAGGAAATCTGTTTCAGGACTTCCGAGAAAACGAAAGTTTCCAGCAGCCTCCCAAAGATGGTGCGGTCCTTCGCAACTCGCTCTGCTGTGGCTCCCAAAAGTGTTGCCAGCAGCCCGGAATCCAGAAAGTGGAGTTTCGGTGACTTTACCAGGCGTTTCAGTTGATTCCGAAACCACGGTTCGAGCCGGCGGACAAGAAATAACTGCTCCAGGATGGCGACATATTTTCTGGTCGTCTTGTCGTCGAATCCAACTTGACCACCCATCTGTGTGAAATTGGTGAGCTGCCCGGAATGCTGGGCAAGAACCTGCAGCAACCGGGGCATCTGATCCAGTTTGTCGATCTCGGCAATATCGCGCACATCTCTCTGCACAATGGCCCTGATGTAGTCGCGTGCCCATGCCTGGCGCCTCTCCGGCTGTTTGCGCCGCAGCATCTCCGGGTAACCGCCAGTCAGTACGGCTCCCACAAGATCTCTGCCGATCAGGGTCTCGCCGGGTTTGCCGAGCTTTCCCTGGAACGCGGCTTTTAGGAACACCGGCTTGCGGCCGCGAATCTCCGCTTGCGAAAGAGGGAGCAGGTTGACGATTTCCATGCGGCCGGCCAAACTCTCCGAGACCTTGGAAACGGTGAGAAGATTGGCCGACCCCGTCAAGAGGAATCTGCCCGCCCGGCGATCCTCATCCACGGACCTTTTTATGGATCGGAGAAGATCGGGCGCTCGTTGAATTTCGTCAATCGTAGCCTTGTCCAGCCCGCGTACCAACCCGGCCGGATCGCTGCGAGCCGATGCCAGAGTGGTTTCGTCGTCCATGGTGAGGAACTCGCGCTTCCCCGCGACCAGATCGCGGACCAGCGTAGTCTTGCCGCACTGACGAGGACCGGTTACCAGGACGACCGGCGTGTCCTCGAGCGCAGTCTTGATGACGGCAGCCGCAAAGCGGGGGTGAAGCGCGTTTTCGAGGTCGGCCATTTCGGAATCTACTTTCGTCCAATTCGGATTATACGCTCGTCCAATCCGGAATCTACCTTCGTCCAACTCGGATTTAGCCATCGTCCAATCCGGAATCTACCTTCGCCAAACTCGGATTTAACCATCGTCCAATCCGGATTATACGCCCGCCCAAGTCGGAAGATGTCTTATTCGAAAACGTCGGCAGCAAGGCTCGCCACCTTAGTTCCCTCGCCACACATTCGCCTCCCGTTTCCGTCGCCCTGACGGCCCCCATCCCCAACCATTTATCATTGCCACGCCATGAAAAATCACTTCGTTCGCCCTTTCTATGTGCTGCTTTGTCTCCTCTCGTTCGCCGTTCTTGGCACCCTTTCTGCTGCGGCCCAGGCCAGGTCCGTTCCCAACCCTCAACTGGCTGCGAAGGACCTGAACGCGCGGGTCGAGGCTTTGTTGAAAAAGATGACGCTCGACGAGAAGGTCGGGCAGTTGGCGCAATATTCGGCAGGGTTTGCCACCGGACCTAGCGCGTCGCGCCTCAAGTATGACGACCTGGTTACCAAGGGCCAGGTCGGTTCGTTTTTGAACGAGGTAGGCGCGGAGTCCACCAATCGCTTCCAGCACATCGCCATGGAGAAGTCGCGCCTGCACATCCCCATCCTCTTTGGTCTGGACGTGATTCACGGTCATCGCACCACCTTCCCGGTGCCTCTGGCCGTGGCGGCAAGCTGGGACCCGGAGGCAGCCGAGACCGTGGCGCACATGGGCGCAGTTGAAGCCCGCGCGGACGGCATCCGCTGGGTCTTTTCGCCCATGGTCGACATCGCCCGCGACCCGCGCTGGGGCCGCATCATCGAGTCCAGCGGAGAAGACCCCTACCTCGGCGCGGCCATGGCGCGTGCCTGGGTCAAGGGCTACCAGCAAGGCGATCTCTTCAAGCCCGACTCCGTCGCGGTGAGCGTCAAGCACTTCGCTGCCTACGGCGGAGCCATTGCCGGGCGTGACTACAACGCCGTGGACATGGGCGAAATCACGCTGCGGCAGGTTTACCTCGAGCCTTATCGCGCCGCGGTCGAGGCCGGCGCGGCCACGCTCATGTCGTCGTTCAACTCCATCAACGGCATTCCCGCCTCCGCCAATCCCTTTACGCTCACGCAGATTCTGCGCAAGGAGTGGGGCTTTGACGGCTTTGTCGTCTCCGACTGGGGCGCCGTGGCCGAACTCATCAACCACTCCATTGGCGACGGGCCAACCGTAGCCCGCAAGTCGCTTGAAGCCGGCGTGGATATGGACATGGAGGGCAACCTCTTTGGCAACGTCATTGCTGAGCAGGTGCGCGCGGGCAAGATTCCCGAGGCCGTGGTCGACGAAGCGGTGCGCCGCATCTTGCGCGTCAAGTTTGCGCTGGGCCTCTTCGATCATCCCTACACCGACTTGGGGACGGCTTACGACGCCACGCCGGAGCGCCGCGCCGTGGCCCGCAAAGTGGCCGCTGAAACGCTCGTCCTGCTGAAGAACGACCCGGTCGAGGGTGTCGGCGCGCTCTTGCCCCTGACAGCCAAGGCTAAAAAAGTGGCGCTCATCGGCCCATTGGCCGACGACCAGCGCGAGTTGATGGGCGCCTGGACGGTTTCCGGCGATCCCAAATATGTAGTCACACTGCGCGTGGCACTCGCCGAGCGGCTGGGCGACAAGCTTGTTTATGCCCAGGGCTGTGGTCTGTTGAACGGCGAAGCTGCC
The DNA here is from genome assembly GCA_003151985.1 of Acidobacteriaceae bacterium. Classification (GTDB taxonomy): domain Bacteria; phylum Acidobacteriota; class Terriglobia; order Terriglobales; family Acidobacteriaceae; genus Telmatobacter. Next base: position 10,365 of record PLZC01000266.1, on the reverse strand, counting down.
GAAGCAGCAAAGAAGGTCAGCGCGGAGGTTCCGGGCGGCGCCGATGTGAATGTGTTCGTCGCCGATGACGCCAAGTCCATCGCCGAGGCGGTTGAGGTGGCCAAAAACGCCGATGTCGCCATCCTCGCCCTGGGCGAGAGCAGCGGCTTGATGGAGGGCGAGGCCTCCAGCCGTGCCACACTGGGCTTTACCGGCGCGCAGCAGCAACTGCTGGAGGCCGTTGTGGCTACCGGCAAGCCCGTAATCTTGGTCGTGGTGGCCGGTCGGCCGCTTGAGCTCAAGTGGGCTGCCGCCCACGTCCCGGCAATCCTCGAAGCCTGGAGCCCCGGAGTCGAGGGCGGGCACGCCGTCGCCGATGTTCTGTTCGGCGATGTGAACCCTTCCGCCAAGCTTCCGGCCAGCTTGCCGCGAAGCGTTGGGCAGGAGCCCCTTTATTACGCGCAATTCCCCACGGGCCGTCCCGCGCATGGAGACCTGAGCCACTTCCCCGTGGGCGCTGGAGAACGGTTCACGTCACGGTACCTGGACGAAGAAAATTCGGCGCTCTTCCCCTTCGGCTGGGGGCTCAGCTATACGCGTTTCAGCTATTCCGAACCCACAATCAGCCGCGCCGAGGTTCCCGTACGTGAAGTCACGGCCCCCGGGCGAAAGCCGGTTGCAACAGTGGGCGTAGACGTAAAAAACACCGGAACGGTCGCCGGAACTGAGGTCGTTCAGCTTTATATCCGCAACACAGTGGCCAGCGTTGAGCAGCCGGTACGGGAATTGAAAGGCTTTGCTCGCGTCACGCTTGCGCCCGGCGAGCAGAAGCACCTCGATTTCCCGCTGGGCTTTGACGAGCTGAACTTCTACAACGCCGAAATCAAGCGCACGGTGGAGCCGACGACCTACAAGATTTGGGTCGGCGGCAGTTCGCTGGCCACCGCGGAGACGAGCTTGCACGTAATTGAATGAGGGGCAGCCGGAGGGAGCAGGGGCCTTCACAGGCTGCGGAAAAACTCCAACTTTGGGGCTTTGTAACAGGGCACGACTTCAGTCGTGCCGATTCGCCAACAAGATCGGCGGGGCTTTACAGGCTGCGGAAAAACTCGATGTCAAGCACGGAACTTGTTCGCTTTGAAAGGGCACGACTTCTAGCCTGTCCTGAGCGCAGCCGAAGGATGCCGATAAGATCGATAGAATCAACCGGGCTTTAGCCCCTGCGGGAAGTTTTTCGGGAATTGTTATGCCACACAGCCTTTTTCCGCAGCCTGTTTAGCCCCTGAGGGCTCTATGCCAACGGTCATCACTCAAGTTGAAGGTGAAATCGGAACAATTACGCTTGACCGGCCCAAGGTCAATGCACTGAGCGCGGAGCTGATTGCAGAAATCACCTTTGCGCTGGCTGAAATGAAGGCGCAGAGTATGCGCGTTGTCATCCTTCGCGCAAAGCCCGGCGTAAAGGTCTTTTCCGCCGGCCACGAGGTCACAGAGTTACCCACCAACGGGCGCGATCCTCTCACCTACAACGATCCGCTCAGCCAGGTAGCCCGCGCCATACAGTTGCATCCCTGTCCGGTCGTCGCCATGGTCGAGGGGTCGGTGTGGGGAGGCGCATGCGAACTGGTGATGAGTTGCGACCTCATCGTTGCAGGCGAGGACACCACGCTGGCCATTACTCCGGCCAAGATCGGCGTCCCCTACAACATTTCCGGCATGATGAATTTCATGAAGGTTGCCCCCATTCCTTTCATCAAGGAGATGCTCTTTACCGCGCAACCCGTATCGGCGCGCCGGTTGATGGAGCGTGGAATCATCAATTACATTGTTCCCCGGGAGGAACTCGAGCGCTTCACCCAACAACTGGCGGCGCAGATTGCGGCCACCTCGCCACTCGCACTCCGCATCATGAAAGAAGAGTTGCGCGTGCTGACCTCAGCCCATCCCATCACGCCGGAAGCCTACGAGCGCATCCAGTCACTGCGCCGCGAGGTTTACGACAGCGAAGATTACAAGGAGGGTATCCGCCCCTCCTCACCTCAAGATTGGTTTCCAGAGCGAATTGCCGCCGCTAGCACCACGGTACACGCTATCAACTTTACGAAAAGAACTTCATAAAACTGAAAAGTATTTTGAATAGCAAATTGCATCGTTGACTTCAAGGTTGGAGATGTTGCAATAGACCTCAAGCCGTCTGTTTTCAGTCGAAAGAGATATTTGGGATTAATCGTCTTGATCCAGCAAGTTCGCCGGACGCCCCGGCTTGAGCTACGAGCGAGACAACGCCTGCCGTGTACCCGCATCGAACGTCTACTGAGCCCGATGCCCATCCGAGAAGCTCGAACAAGCCTGGACATTAGGCCAGTTCCAATCTTTGAGTGCATGAGAGAGGAGAAGAATCGAATGCATGCAAAGCAATTCAGCACGAAGCTTTTTCTTTATCCGGCCGCGGCCTTGTTCGCGACCCTGACAGCAATGGCGCAGGCGCCCGGCGCAGGGGGCGGAGCACAGCCGCAGCAACCAATGCCCCAACAACCCGGACAAACAACATCCCCGGCGAATTCGCCGACAGGCATGCCAACCGACCCCACTGCGCCCACCCAAGGGTCCTACTCCGATCAATCTTTTGTGAAAAGCGCACTTGAAAACAGCGCTGCGGAACAGCAATTGGGGCAGTTGGCCCAACAAAAATCGCCAAGCGAAGACGTGAAGAAGTACGCGGTGGAGATGGTGCGGATTCACATGCAGCTCGACGAGCAAATCAAGCCCCTCGCGAAACATCTTGGCGTCAGCGAGCCGAAGGGGCCCTCGAAGAAAGAGAAGCAGGAAATCGCGAAGCTTGAAGCCCTGTCAGGCCCTCAGTTCGATGAGGAATACATCCGGGTGATGGTCAAAGATCACCAGAAGGTTGTGAAGGACTTCAAGAACCAGGCCGAGATCACCCAGGATCCAAACGTGAAGCAGGCCGCGCAAAGCGACGCGACGGTCTTCGAACAGCACCTGCGAGTCATCCAGGAGATTGCCCAGAAGCACAACGTAACGGTCGAAGATAAGAAGTAAATGGACTTTGCGCCGGCTTGAAACTTAACTAAATCTGCGCCGGCTTTGGATGCCCCGGACCTCGCTCCCCCAACCTCCGGGGCATCGTCTTTAGAGCCATATTCTTCCCTGCATTCGTTTCCTCAGCCTCCCGCCGGGTACACTGTTTGCAACACAGGAGGCGCCACCCATGCAGACGCGAATTCTGGGCACCACCATGCCCGTGCTTGAAGTGCAGCTCGACCCCAACGAAAGCGTATTTTCTGAGAGCGGCGAACTCTCCTGGATGACCGGGTCGATCCAGATGACGACGCATACGCAAATGGGTGGCGGCGGCGGGATTTTTGGCGCGCTCAAGCGAGTGGCCGGCGGCGGCAGCCTGTTCATGACCGAGTACCGCGCCACGCAGTATCGCGGCGAAGTGTCATTTGCCACCAAGGTGCCGGGACACATTATGCCGGTCGAGCTGGGCCAGGGTCCCGAGTACATGGTTCACCGGCACGGCTTTCTCTGCGCCACGCCGCAGGTCACCATCGGGGTCGGCTTCCAGCAGTCGCTGGGCGCGGGCATCTTTGGCGGCAACGGTTTTCTGCTGCAGAAGGTAGGCGGCCAGGGTACGGCGTGGCTCGAGCTTTCCGGCGAGTTGATCGTCAAGAACCTCGCTCCCGGCGAAACCCTGCTCGTGCATCCGGGCCACGTGGGAGCTTTTCAAACCTCGGTCGGGTTTCAGATCACCATGGTGCCGGGCATCAAAAACATGATCTTTGGCGGGGATGGGATTTTCCTGGCGGTGATGACCGGCCCGGGAGCTGTGTGGCTGCAGACCTTGCCGATTTCGCGGCTCGCGCATCAGATCTATGAGTATTTGCCGCATAACGAGCGGCGAGGAAGCCCCGCGGCGGCAGTAGGCGGCGGGTTGCTCGGCGGCATCGTCGGCTCCATTCTCGGTGGCGACAACCAATAGGTGATCGAACAAGGAAGGACGGAGGGAGCAGGGGCCTTCACAGGCTGCGGAAAAACCAAATGTTGTGAAGGTACGGGCTTTACAGGCTGCGAAGAGACTCCAACTTTGGGGCTTTGTAACAGGGCACGACTTTAGTCGTGCCGATAAAGCCAATTGAATCAACCGGGCTTTAGCCCCTGCTAAAGCCCTATGGGCCAAATCTCTCGAAAACAAGCCTTTTTCCGCAGCCCGTTCAAGCTTGGGCTCTAACCAATGCCGGCGGAGTTATCGCCCGTTTCCAGGAATTCACGCATGCCTTTTTGGCAATTCAAGCGCCGCACTCTTCGCAGTGACATTATCTTCGCCTTCGCCCTGGCCCTTGCCTGCTATCTGGTGTGGCTCATCCGCAACGTGCTCGTGCTGCTTTACGTCAGCGCGCTGTTTGCAGTGGTGCTTTCTCCGGTCGTGCGCACCGTCTCGCGCTTTCATATTGGCCGCTGGCTGCCATTCAGGGGTTCAGCCATCTTCTTTCTCCTGCTTCTTGTTTTCGGAGGTCTGATAGGATTCGGTTTTCTCGCCCTGCCCCCGATCCTCCGCGACCTTCAAGAGTTTGGCAAGGAGATGCCGGCGCGCTTGCCCGGCCTCCTGGAGAGACTGAAACACGTTCCCTTCGCGCAAAGCCTGGATACGGGTGAACTCAGTTCCCGGCTTCAGGATTATGTGAGCAACGCGGCCACCTTCATGCTGCTTTCCCTCAAGGACTGGGCGGGCAAGTTATTCGATGTAGTCATGGGCTTCATCATTACCATCTATTTCATTCTGGAAGGCAACCATGCTTACCGGTGGTTCCTTTCCTTTTTCCCGCCCGAGCAACGCAACCGCCTCGACAGCACCCTGCAGCGGGCGGAGACTCGCATGGGCAAATGGCTGCTTGGCCAAGGCAGCCTGATGCTGATCCTTGGCCTCGCCAGCATGATCGTCTTTCTCTTTCTCCATGTCCGCTATGCCTATGCGCTTGGCGTGTTGACTGGATTGCTGAATATCATCCCGGTGGTAGGCGCCGCCATGAGCATCGCGCTGGCCCTGCTGGTGGCAGCCATCGACTCCTGGGGGCGCGTGGCCGGGATTGCTATCTTCTACGTGGTGTATCTGCAGATCGAAAACTCATATCTGACTCCGCGCATTATGAAGAAGAGCGTGGACCTGCCCGGCCTGGCCATCCTGGTCGCGTTGCTTGTCGGCTCAGCGCTCGCGGGCATCCTTGGAGCCTTGGTTTCAGTTCCCACGGCGGTGTTGGTTGCCGAGTTACTCGATGAGTATCTGGTTCAGAAAGACCCGGTGTGAATTCAGATGACTGTAGCTTCTCGGCATATGCAACTATCTCCTATTCGGGAAATGTTGCACTTGTACCTTGAATCCACCCACCCAGGTTCGTGATTGGGGCTGAAGGAAGCGAAAAGAAGGGTGGGCCACCCGCCATCATGTCGAGTAATGTCTGCGGGCAGTATACTCCCAACATGAAAACGGCAGGACTCCGATTGATGGTCGCGGTTGTGGCGCTCTGTGCAGGCTTGGGAGGCTTGGGGAATGCTAATGCCCAGACATCGGGTACAGCGAAGGGAACGGCCCCAGGGGCACGCGGATCGGCAGAGAATTTGTGGCAGCGCGCGGTCGCATTCATCGATCGTAATGATTATCGGGATGCGATTCCGCTACTTCAGCAGGCGGGCAGAATGGGACACGCAAGGGCTCAGGCGACGTTGGGCATCGCGTACCAGGACGGAAACGGCGTGCGTGCCGACGACAGGGCAGCTGCGTATTGGTTCGGACTTGCGGCGGCGCGGGGACATCGCGCTTCGGAATACGCTCTAGGCGGGATGTACGAAGAAGGCGAAGGCGGCCTGCCGCATGATTCGCGCAAGGCCGGAGAGCTTTACCTGGCAAGCGCCCGGCAAGGTTTTGACAAAGCCGAGTTGATCGTCGGTATCAACTATCTGACCGGCGACGACGGTCTTCCGAATGATCGGCAGCTGGCGATCATGTGGCTGCGTAAGGCGGCGGCCCAAGACTCTCAATTTGCCAGAGACCTCCTGGTCGTTTTGTCGGATCGGTCGGCACCAGCGTCCTTCGCGAATATTGCCGCGCTGGGAGCATACCTAACTCGATTGCGCAATCAAGAGATGGCGCGCATCGCTGCAAGCAGCGGCGGATACCGGCAAGACACCAATGTTGTTGCCAGAATCAACGCCGCACGTGAAATGACCGCATGGAACGCGTCCAGGGGGGCCGGTAACGGTGGATGCAATGGCCCCTGCCAATAGGTTAGGAGCGGGCTCGACCTGTTTTTTGGAAAATTGGGATCTCTGGATTAGTATCCATCGGCCGTCGAGCGTTCAGGGATTCAGACGTCGACTGTCGACAACAGGCCAAGTCACTCTTCCAGGTCGATAGCGGAAGCAGATTGCGAGTTACTGGCGGATCGTGGTCAATTCGGCAATAACCCGGTTTTCCGAAGGCAAGGGCTGTCCATTGCAGGAACTGCCGTCAGAGTACAAAAAGGTATCAGTGCCGGGCCAACAGAAGCATCAGCCCGAAGAGGACAACCGGCACCAGCGCCAGGCCGGCATAGAGCAGCATCTTTCGTCCTCCGGGAAATCTCCGTCCCAGCAGGGCCGGGCGGCGTTCGCCGTCATCCACGCCAACGTGCTCCTGGTGCTCCAGGTCCCAGGCCATCTCGCTGGCGGTGGCGTAGCGGTGGCGCGGGTCGCGCTCGAGTGCGCGGTAGACTATCTCCTGTAACTCGGGCGAGATAGCTGGATTGAGCTTGCGCGGCGGCTTGGGGTCGTTCAGCACCCGCTCATTCATCACCGCAAACGGGTTGGGGCCGCTGAATGGCACCTGGCCCGTGAGCATCTCGTAGAGCATTACGCCGAGCGAGTAGATGTCGCTGCGTTGATCGCCTCGCTGGCCCTTCACCTGTTCGGGAGAGATATAGTCCGGCGTGCCCAGCGTGGGGGAGTGCGGGTCGGCGAAGGTCAGCCGCCGCGCATCTTCTTTCATGGCGACGCCGAAGTCGATGAGCTTGATCTGATCCTGCTCGTCGACCATTACATTTTCCGGCTTCAGGTCGCGGTGAATGATGCCGTGCTTGTGCATGTAGTCGAGGGCGTCGCAGATGCCGAGGACAATCTTTATGGCGCGATCGATGGGCAGCTTGCGCTCCTCATTCAGAAAGGTCCGCAGCAGCCTTCCCTCCACCCACTCGATGACCATGTAGTTGCGGCTGCGCAGCTCGCCGTCGTAAGTCTTGACCACGCCGGGGTGGCTCAGGGTCTGGCCGATCTCCTGCTCGCGCTTGAATCGCTCGACCAGGACTGGGTCGGACTCCATCTCCGGCAGCGGAACCTTGATGGCCACCCGGCGGCCATCGTTCAGGTCTGTGGCCTTGAACAATACCGACATGCCGCCGTGGGCAACGGTCGCATCGATGCGGTAGTGGTCGAGCGTATCGCCGGCTTCGAGTAGGGTCATGAGGACTTGCTGCATACCAATCTAATTGTTTCATGCGGGTTGTAAGAAAACCGTCAGGAAAGTCGAAGGGAAAAGTGTGGCCAATCCAGAACGCCGAATCGTACTCGGGGTGGTTTCCCAAGCATCCAACAGAAAAAACGCTCGGCCTGTCCGTGGATTTATGATTGGATGCCTATATGGTTTGTTTTCATATAAATTGTCCTGGGGCATTTCGGAATAAAAGGGACGGGTCAGAACTCCCCTCATGGCGCTCTGTAACAGTCCCCCATCGGCGTCGCCGACCCGCGATGGACGAAACCGGCTCTCTCAGTTCAGGGAGGGCGGAGGGAGCAGGGGCCTTCAGGCCCCTGAATATCGCTTCAATTTCGATGGCCTTTAGGCCCGGGCTTTGTAGGCTGCGGAAAGACGTCGTCTTTGTTTGGTTGAACTTGCATCTTTGTTTCTTTTTAGGGCACGACTTCAAAGCCTGCCCTGAGCGGAGCCGAATGGGTGCCGAAAAGGCCAATGAAATCATTCGGGCTTTAGCCCCTGCCAAAACCCGTTGGGCCAAATCTCTCGAAAGCAAGCCCTTTTCCGTAGCCGCTTTGGCCCCTGCGGATGCCTCCAGGCCATTCCAAATCCCCCGCCTTGTTGCCGTCTGTTTTTCCATCGCTTTTTGCCTGGTCCTCTGTCTGGCGCCTGCAACCGCTGAGGCCCGTTCCAAGAAACAGCCCCATCCCGAGCCACCCCAGGAGACCGGCTTTCTCAATCGCAAAGTCGAGGTGCAAGGCACCACCTACCGCTTCCAGGTCTACCTGCCCGAGGAGTGGCGTCGCGACGACCACAAGCAATGGCCGGTCATCTTGTCCCTCCACGGGCGCGGCGAGCGCGGCTCCGAGGGCATGTGGCAAACGCAGATCGGCCTGCCCCTGGAGGTGCGCGACCACCCCGAGCGCTGGCCATTTGTAATCGTCATGCCGCAGTGCCCGCAGGCTAACTACTGGACCGACGGAGAGATGTTGACCATGGTCATGGCCGCCCTGGACCAGGAGACGGCCGAGTTCCGCGGCGACCCGGAGCGCATCTACCTCACCGGCCTTTCCATGGGCGGATATGGGGCCTGGGAACTGGCCCGCCGCTATCCCAAGCGCTGGGCCGCGATCGCCATTATGTCCGGTGGCGTCTTCTGGACCTATGCTCCCGAGCGCTGGCAGGAAATGGCCACGCTCCCGGCTGAATACGCACGCGCGGTTGCCGGCACACCCATTTGGATGTTCCATGGCAGCGACGACAATGTGATCGCCCTGCGCCAAAGCGACCTGATGTTTACAGCCTTCAAGGCCGTCGGTGGACATGTGCGCCTATGGGTCTACCAGGGACTGCGTCATGACTCCTGGTCCCGCGCCTACAACGAACCCGAACTGCCGCGCTGGCTGCTCACACATCGCGCAGAGACCAGGTTGGCCAATAAACCTGAGCCGCCGGGGACAGCCGAGCGCCTGGTGATTCCTCTTCATCCGCCCGCAATCAAGCTGGCGCCTCCCGTGCAGGACAGCATAGCCGGGGAGTACCGCGATCTCAGCGGCCATCTCGTAGCGACGCTTTTCCGCCAGGGCGATCAACTCTACGAAAAAGACTCGCACGGTGATATCGGCGAGATGCTGGCTGAGTCGCAGAATATATTCTTCTATCCCAACGCCTCCAGTTTCACGAGGCTGACCATCGAGCGCGACTCGCAGGGCCGGGTGACGGGAGCCATCTTCCGCGACGACCGGCACGAGGAGCGGTGGGAGAAGCGGGGGGTTATCCGCTAGGGAATCTCTGATTAAGTCACTGCTTTGAAGGGTACGGGCTTCAGCCCGTACATAGGTGGCCTGAAAACACCTGGGCTTTAGCCACCGAGGGAATGTCGATTGCTCAAATTGAGCTTGTTCAAAGCTTCCCTGGAAGCCTGATTTGGCTATCCATGGAACGCGTTGCGGCAAAGTTCCGTACTTATCTCAAGAACAAGGAGGCAACAATGTTTTGCAGCGGATGTGGTCAGACTTTAGCGCCCGGGCAGGGCCTCTGTCCGCAGTGCGGCCGTCCTGCGGTGGCGCCCGTCCCCTCGGTACCGGGTTTGGGAATGCAGCTTCAAATCTATGCCGGCAAAGTGAAGGCGCTCAGCATTGTCTGGTTCATTTATGCCGGCTTGGCCCTGGTTACGGGAATCGCCGGTCTGACCTTTGCCCGGGAATTCATGGGCGGGCGTTTCGGCTGGTGGATGCATGGACCATGGGGTCGAGGCAGGCTGCCGGAAGAGATGTTTGGGCCCGCGATCCTGCGTTTCGCCTGGGTGATGGTGACCGTACGCGCGGGTCTTGCATTTATTGCGGGATGGGGCCTGAGGGAGCGCTCGCAATGGGGACGAGTCGTGGCCGTCGTCACCGCCTTCCTCAACATAATGCATGATCCATTTGGAACCGCGCTGGGCATCTGGACCCTGGTAGTGCTCATGGGCTATCGGAATACCTCGCTCTACGAGCAGCTTTGAGTCAGGGGTCAGGGATCAGGGGTCAGAGATCATGGTTCGGGGTAACCTGTCAGAGAGTCGCCCAGCCTCGCGAGACGGGAGAGCGGGACAGGGAGTTGCCCGAGCGTCGGACTTTGGCCGCCCTGATCTGATCTCTGTTCTCTGATCTTATTCGCCGATCTCTGATCCCTGATCCCTGCCTTACAATCTGAGCCATGAGCTTTCCTGAAACACGCATGCGCCGCCTCCGGCGCAACGAACCTCTTCGGGCACTGGTGCGCGAGACTGCGGTCGAACCCGGCGACCTGATCTACCCGTTGTTTCTTTGCCCCGGCGAAGGTGTGCGGCGCGAAGTCAGCTCCATGCCCGGCGTCTTCAACCT
>PLZC01000331.1 GCA_003151985.1 Acidobacteriaceae bacterium | reverse complement strand
ATAGGGATCTATCGTTTTTCAGGACGTACCCTGCTAGAACGTGGGCTTCTTCCTGCTAACTGAGGTCCGCAGTCTCCCCGGTCCCCAGAGTGAGGGCCCCCGGGCACCCTCGGTGTGGTTTTTGGGGGCGCCGAGACCGAGGCCGCCTGCCTGATCTTTTAAGAAACGGGGCCGACCAAGTCGTGAGCGACCGAGTCGAAGGACTTCTATTTCCGTTACGATAGAATTCATGAAAGCGCAGACTGCACTGACTCTCTTTCTGACAGGCGTGCTTCCGGCATTCTCTGTTGCGCAGCCAAATACCGCACATCCAAACCCGGCCCGCCAAAGCGCTTACCCTGTGCAAGAAATCCGATTGGGGCCGATCAGGTCAGATGTGGAATTCCTGAACTTCAGTCCAGATGGGCGACACGTGGCCGTGGTCATGAATCGGGGCCAAAAGAGGTATCTGGCCCAGGACGGTAAGGCTGACCCTGACTACGACGAGGTCTTCTCGGTCAATGTCAATCTCCACACCTACTTTAGCCCAGACTCCAAACACGTGGGATACATTGCGCGGAACGGCGAGAAGTGGATTGCGGTGCTGGACAACAGGATCAGCCACGGTTACGACGAGGTTGGACGCGATTTCTTCCTCAGCCCGGATGCAATCCATCTGGCATATCTTGCCCGGAACGGCGACAAATGGCAGGTGATCTTGGATGACAAGCCTTGCGGAGAGTTTAAGCAGCGGCCAAACCTGTGGGACGAATTGAGGTCTCATTGCGAACCGGGCCCGAATCCGCAGTTGGCGGCAGAGAGCGAACGCAAGCAGCGGCTGCGGGAGGCGGCGACGCGGGCGAGAGAACAGTTCGACGAAGTCGAAATCAACAGCCCGGTGCTCAGCGCGGACGGCAAGAGTCTGGCATACGCGGCGCGTAAGGGCGAGAAATGGTTCGTGGTGGAGGGTAACAAGCAGAGTGGCGGGTACGACAAGGCCCGCGATCTGGCTTTTAGTCACGATGGGATGCATCTGGCTTACGCAGCACAGAAGGGGGGGAAATGGTTCGCTGTGATAGATGGCTGGGAAGGCGAACAGTTCGATGAAGTCAGAGTAACAACCAATTTTGGCATTTCGGCTTTCAGCCCTGACGGCAACCGGGTTGCCTATGCCGCCCGCAGAGGCGGGAAGTGGTTCATGGTGGCCGACGGTCAGTCAGGGCCAGCTTTCGACTCGGTTCTCGGTCCATTCTTCAGCTCCGATTCCAGTCACCTCTTTTATCTCGCCGAGACGGGAGGAAAGCAGTTGGCCGTCGTGGACGGCCACACTGCTGGGGAGTTCGATCAGATCGATGACCGCTATGAACTCATTCTAGGACCTGGAGGCAAACACGTGGCATATCGTGCGCGGATCGGAGAGAAGCAAATGGTGGTTGCCGACGGACTCGTTGGTCCGGAATTCTATGTCGTCGACCCGCCTATCTTCAGCCCCGACGGTGATCGAATCGCCTACCAGGCCTCCAGAAGCCCGAAGCGAAAGGAAACCTACAGCGATATTGCGATTGAAAACGAGAATCTGTACGCGAAGTACGCGGTAATCCCATTTCCTACCCTTGGAAACTCCACAGAGGACCGTCCTGGCGGAAGAGGGTATTTCAACTTGAAGAAGGCCGGCAGACAGCTTGCAGTCGTGGATGGCAAGGCGGGCATGGAATTCGAGGGCGTCGCCGGCTTGACCTTCAGCCCCGACTCAAGGCACGTCGCATATGCCGCTCTCAGGGGGCAAAAGCAGTTCGTTATCCTGGACGGTCAGCCGAGCCCGGCGTATGACAACGTTGGCGACCATTCTCCTGTCTTCGATCCGGATGGCTCGCTGGAGTTCCTGGCCATTAGGGCGAACTTTCTCTATCGGGTCAAACTCACGCCGAAACGGTAGCAGCGCAGGAGCATACCAGCCGACCCGGCGCCCCAGTCACCGCTCTGGGTTCAGATCCGCCTTCGGCAGGTTCCTGAATTTCCATGCGCGACGAGTCGGTCCGATCCAGTCAACGCCAATATTGCAGGCAGGAATTCTGGCTTCGTGATCAATCGCCAATGCTCGTGCTGACGTGGGATTAGGAACGTGAAGTCGGCTTCTCGCACGTTTTCTGGTACTTCGGCGCAGTTCCGGGCCGGTTATACCGCCTATCCGGAAATTACCATTTAGTCCCCACCCAGTTCTGTCGCCAACGGGCTCTTGAGAGCCGAACCGATTCCACAAGCGGATGTTTGCTGAATCGGCGGTTCGCAAGTCGAAATCATCTTAGGCAAGAATGCAGTTCCAGCCATCTTGACGCAGCGCCGGAACTGCCCTGATTCTTCCGACATTTGCGTAGAATTACGCGGACATGGCGCACACTATTCTTATTGGGGAATCCAGGATCATCCATTCGTCTGGCCCCCTCAAGCGCCCAGTTCGGGTAGAAAATTTTCCCCCCCACCCCCCCTTGGCCACATTTTGGACCAGGGAGTGCTTGTAACTATAGCGAAATGAACAACTTGTAAATTTACCCACAACAAACGCCGCTGGATTTAAGCCGGTTTTGAGCAAAAAAGGGCCCTTTTTGTGCGATTTCTTGAAGATGCAGCGGCCTGAACCGCGGCAGGCCCCGAAGCTCAAAATTGAAATGCGGACAGGACAGTCCCTCTTTGATGTGGATATGCTCTTTCAGCTAGAGCGCGGCCAGGGCCTCGGTCTGCGTGGGAAACAGGCCGGCGTACTTGGTAATTCCCACCATGGTGAAGACCTTGGTGAAGTGTGCCGAAAGCCCAAAGGCATATACCTTCTGGTCGGAGTTCGAGGCCTCGATCAGCATTTGAATCACCAGCGCAATGCCGCTCGAGTTGATGTAATCCACCTTGGAAAAGTCCAAGAGCACCAGCCGGACCGTCTCTTTCGGCAGCGCATGATAGGTGCCCAGCACCGCATCCTTTGAAGTGCTGGCGATATCGCCCTCGAAACGGAGAACGGTCACCGGGTGTCCGGCTGGGGAATTGAGCTGGTCAACGCGCGACTTGGTTTCGCTTTGCACGATCAATAGTCTCCATACTTCTTAGGTTATTCCGCTTCTTTATCCAGCCGGATTACCAGCCGGACGTAACTGCTTTTGCCGTTGGCGCCGGTAACCCACTCGGCTTCGTCCACCAGCGCCTGGATGAGAAACATTCCCATCCCGCGGGGGTCTTCCTCGCCGTGAATCTTGCGGTCGATGTCCGGCTTTGCCGGCCGGCCGGTCAGGCCTTTGCCGTCGTCGATGACCTTGACTTCCAGCGCATCCTTGCCTGCTGAAAGTACTACGCCGACCGAAAGGCCTTCGTTCAACCGATTGCCGTGCTCCATGGCGTTGATGCAGGCCTCGGCCACCGCTGTTTTCAGGTCTTCCACGCGGTCTTCGCGGAAACCCATCAACTTGGCCACCGCCGCCGCGGTGCTCATAGCTACTTTCTCATAGCCGAGCTGCGAGGGCAGCCGAACTTCAACGCTGGTGGATTTCACCTGGCTCATGCCGGCATCTCCGAAGGAGCCGTCCAGCGGCAAAGCGCCAATGCTGTCATGTCGTCCCCCTGCGGGCCCCCTCCTGAAAACTCCCCGATCGCTGCCCACAATGCATCGAGGATACCATCGGCCTTCTTGGACGGGCATTGCAAAAACGCATCCAGGAGCCTTTCTGAGCCAAACTCTTCATCTCCCTTGAAAGTCTCCGTCAAGCCGTCGGTGTAGAACAGGAGCTTGGTCCCTGGTGTAAACCCGCACCTCTCGCTTAAGTAGCGCATGCCCGGCAGCAGGCCCAGAGGCGTACCTGCGGCCTCGAACAAGTGCGGTTCCACGCCCGGCTGACAAAGGAATCCGGGATTGTGGCCGGCGTTTACTACTTCCACTTCGCCCGCTTCCGGGTAGAGGCGCATGAAGATGGCAGTGACGTAGCGGCGGCGGGCCTCTTCGCCCTCGAGCCAGTGGTGCTGATTCATGCGCGTAGCCAATTCGTCCAGCGGCAGGCCAGTAGCCGCCATGGCGCGGAATGCGGAGCGGAAGCTGGTGGACATGATGGCCGAGGCCAGCCCCTTGCCGGCCACGTCGGCCACAGCCATCAACAGGCTGCCATCGGGCTGCTCCACAATGTCGAGATAGTCGCCGCCCACCTCGTAGCAGGTATCGGAACGGAAGGCCAGCGAGTACCCGGGGATTGAAGGCAGCTTATGCGGCAAAAGCGAGCGCTGAATTTCGCGGGCCGCATCCATATCCTGCTGCACGCGGGCAAATTCAATGTTTCGCTTGTGATTGCGGGCGTTTTCAAGGGCTACTGCCGCTTGGAGAGCAAGCCCCTCGATGAAATCGGCTTCATAAAGAGTTAGCTCGCGGCCGTCCGGAGGGGCGACCACCAACTCAGCCATTTGGTGGCCCAAGCGGTCTGCGAGAGGGTAAGTGGGCTGTGAATATTTGGGCAGCGGGGTGCCGCTTGTGTCGGACTCTCCATTTGTTTTGGGAGTTGGCTCTTCGCCGTAGACGAGGCCGGTTCCGGGAAAAGACGCTCCAGCCATCTCCAGTTCGCGCACCACGATGCGCAGCACCGACTCGAGGACCTCTTCCTCGTGGATGGTCGAGTGCACGTGCCGGGAAGCCTCAAGCAACGCCTGAAGGCGCGCCACCTGCTGCTGCAAACCGATCGTCTCGCCATTGCCGGAAAGCTGATTGCCAGCCTCCATTTACGTCCACCCCCCGTGGATTCTCACTCTAACATGCAGATGACTGAATTGGCATGATTTGGACGCGTGGAGTTTGCCAAAAGCTCCATCCCAACCCGGTCCGGAATTTCAGGCTGCGAAAAAAGGCGTAGTGGCGATTGATTCGAGTGTTTTGAAAGGGCGCGGCTTCAGCCGCGCCGCTGAAGCAATCAAAAGGAGCCTTGGGCTTTAGCCCCTGAGGGAATGCATTTTCAGTAACCTACATTCCCCCGGCGGCTAAAGCCGCGATCTATTATGGCGTGGCCTGCGGCACGACTGAAGCCGTGCCCTTTCAAAACCCAAGTTTTTCCGCAAACTGTGAAAGCCCCTTCTCCCTCCGTCGTCCGCCTGTTCGACCAGCCCGAAAACTCAATGCGACTCCCTGGGGATTTCATGGCCTCGGCAGCCTACGAGAAAGTCGAAGTCGGCACCGCGATCGGCTTGTAAGACATGTTTGACATAGAGCGACTGGTAGCCGCTTTTGAAGGCGGGTTCGGGCGCGATCCATTTTGCCTGGCGGCGAGCTAACTCGGCCTCGTCAACATCGAGGTGCAGGCGGCGCGCCTCCACGTCAAGCTCGATCCAGTCCCCTTCCTCGACCAGCGCCAGGGGGCCGCCCAATGCGGCCTCGGGGCTCACATGCAGCACCACTGTTCCGTATGCCGTACCGCTCATGCGTGCGTCGGAGATGCGAACCATGTCCGTGATGCCGCGCTCGAGGAGCTTGGGCGGCAGGCCCATGTTGCCCACTTCGGCCATGCCCGGATAACCGCGCGGGCCGCAGTTTTTCAGTACCAGGATGCTGGTCTCGTCCACGGCGAGATTGGGGTCGTCGATGCGCGCCTTGTAGTGCTCGATGTTTTCAAAGACCACGGCGCGCCCGCGATGGCGCATGAGATTTGGCGATGCGGCGGAGGGCTTGAGTACCGCGCCATCCGGACACAGATTGCCGCGCAAAACGGCGATGCCACCACTCTCTACCAGCGGACGCTCGTAGTCGCGGATGACCTCGGTGTTCCAATTGGGCGCGTCCTTCACATTCTCCCCAATGGTGTGGCCATTCACGGTGAGCGCATCTTCGTCGAGCTGGCCATGCTGGGCAAGCTTCGATAGCACAGCGGGCAAGCCACCTGCGTAATAGAACTCTTCCATCAAAAAGCGGCCGGAGGGTTGCAGGTCGACGATGGTGCGCACATCGCGGCCATAGCGATCCCAGTCGTCGAGCGTGAGAGGGACGCCTACGCGCCCGGCAAAAGCGAGGAGATGGATGACCGCGTTGGTGGAGCCGCCGATGGCTGCGTTGGCGCGAATCGCGTTCTGAAATGCCTTGCGCGTGAGGATCTTTGAGATGCGCAGGTCCTCGTGGACCATGGCGACGATGCGGCGGCCTGTTTCGTGGGCCAGTTCACTGCGGCGCGAATCCACGGCAGGAATCGCTGCGTTGCCGGGCAGGGAGAGACCGAGCGCCTCCACCATGCAGGCCATGGTGGAGGCGGTGCCCATGGTCATACAGTGTCCAGGCGAGCGGCTGAGGCAGCTCTCGGCATCCATAAATTCCTGTTTGCTGATTTTTCCGGCTCTCATTGCGTCGGTGAACCGCCACACCGCGGTGCCGGAGCCGATGACTTCACCGCGATAGCGGCCGTTGAGCATGGGTCCGCCAGAGATCACGATGGCGGGCACGTCGCAACTGGCCGCACCCATCACCAAAGAAGGGGTCGTTTTGTCGCAGCCGCACATGAGTACTACGCCGTCGATGGGGTTGGCGCGGATGGACTCCTCGACATCCATGCTGGCGAGGTTGCGGAAAAGCATCGCCGTGGGCCGCATGTTGCTTTCGCCCAGAGAGGTAACGGGAAACTCGAGGGGCAGGCCGCCGGCCTCCCACACGCCATTCTTGACGCGCTGGGCCAACTCACGAAAATGCGCATTACAGGGGGTGAGTTCGGACCAGGTGTTACAGATGCCAATGACCGGGCGGCCATCGAAGACATCGCCGGGAAAGCCCTGGTTGCGCATCCAACTGCGGTGGGTGAAGCCGTCCCTGTCTTGCCCGCCAAACCAGGCCTGCGAACGCAACTTGCGCTTTTCCATTGTCTTGAACCTCTTGCACTCACTCGCCCGGCAGCCGCCGGGAAAATCGAGCAGACGCCCCAACTATACAACTCCGGCGGTAGAAGCCGGGAACCGTATTAGCCGCGCGTCTCAGGGGAACCCTTCCAAGGCGCCATCCCACCCTTTGGGACGCCGACCGATTGACTTAGTGCGCCTCACTTCCCAGAGGCGCATACTACTGTATATGTTGGTTTTTTGCGGGTAGCCCTTCCCCTGGGGTTTCCTCTTCTCCGCGTAGGCCGTTACACAAGCACGGACAGTTGGTCAGGACCACGGGTTCAGGCGGCCTTGCCTAATTTGCGTCAAGCGCGGCGCAGAATTCCAATGCGCGTCAATCACGAATCGGAACGCACACGATGCGCGTCAAATAGACAGACGAATCGAACGAACAGAGGAGATTTATGACGGTTGCTGCTCGCTATCCCGGCATCAGGGTTACTGCAAATGGAAATCAGCTTGTCTCATACCACACTGAGACACGGATCGCCGACGCCGGCGTGTTCTATCCGATTACGCCCTCTACCGAAGGCGGCGAACTGTTCCAGGAGGCCTATGCCGAGGGGCACATGAACGTGTTCGGGCACAACACCATCGCCATTGAAACCGAGGGCGAACACGCTGCGCAGGGCGGCGCCATTGCCCACTCGGTGTGCGNNCAGTACTATCACGCGCCGGGCAAGGCCTCGACCATGGTGCTTGAGGTGGGTGCGCGCGCGCTGACCAAGCATGCACTCAATGTGCATTGCGGGCACGACGATATCTACGGCGCGCTCGACACAGGCTGGATCATGCTTTTTGGCAAGGACGCGCAGCAGGCCGCCGNNCACTTTTTACAAGCATGAATCGGAGTTCATACGCGAGTACCTTGGAGCGCCGGAAGACATTATCGACTGCCCGACTGAGGCGCAACGCGTGCTGTTTGGACCGACGAGACGCCGCGTTCCAAAGATGATGGATTTGGAAAACCCCATCCTGCTGGGGCCCGTCCAGAATCAGGAACACTACATGAACG
>PLZC01000330.1 GCA_003151985.1 Acidobacteriaceae bacterium | reverse complement strand
CGGTTGCGCCCGGTGCAAGATAGATGCGCGTCGCGGCGCCCAGGCCGAACACGCTACAACTGCTCCAGAACAGCGACCAGCCGCAGCAACGTCTCGTCGTTGAAGCCATCGCCGATTTCAACCCTGCGGCCGTTGGACAACAGCACCGTCAATGAGCCCGGCTGATCCCCAGTGCCTATCGGACTCACGGCTGTAGCCAGTTCTACCTCGACCAGAGGGCCCCGACCAACACCATCGGCGTCGCGATGCTCCTGCTGCCGCTGTTTCTTCAAGTGACGATTCAGTGTGCTCAATCCCATGCCATGACGACGGCAGAACGCACTGCGCCCCAACCCACTCGCTCGGTACAAACCCGCCACCCGCGCAATCTCCGCGCGACCGCGACGATGAACTACTACTGCAGACTCTCCGCTCATGGATACAGTCCATCACAACCATGAACTGCTTAACAGATGTGGTTGCTCTGACGGATACGATCATGCTGCTTTTTTGATGCGCATCGTGATGCGTAGACCGGCGGCGGTCGCCATCTTGACCAGCATGTCCAAGCCGAAGGCGTCGATCTTGCCGTGGATCAGATTCGAGACGCGCGGCTGGGTGACTCCGAAAACCTTTGCGGCCTGGGCCTGGGTCAACCCTTGGCGTTCTATCTGGCGCTTAAGGGCCAGCATGAGCGAAGAGCGTAGCTTGAGGTTCTCCGCCTTCGCCGGATCGGGTTCGATGGCGTCCCAGACGTTTGCTTAAACCTTGGTCTTGGTCATTTTCAGATCATTTGGAGGGATGAGGCACGGCCGTGTCAATCACGCTACGAGGACGCGGGCATTCGATCGACCTCGAGGGTTAGGATGGACCGAGATTTTGATGTCCTGACCGAGCAGCAAGAGGAAGCGCATCAGCCTTTCTATCGAGAACCCGGTCAGGCGTCCGCGAAGAAGCATCGAGATTTTTGGCTGGTCGATTCCCAACAGTTTGGCGGCTTTTGCCTGGGTGAGCTTGCGCTCTTGAATGAGCACAGAGATCTTGTTGGCGAACTCGGCCTTGGCGAGCGCCTCGTCGGGGTTCGGCACGCCGAGGTCGGCAAAGACATTTCCGCTGCTGACAACATAATCCACCGCGCGCTTCGGCATTCTTCAGGCCTCCCGTTCCCGGTCGATTTCGATGGCGATTTCTTCTGCTGGATGTCCGTGCATATCGTCTGGCCACTGCTGGGCGCCGTGAAGCAGACGCAATACCAGCACAGTATCTCCGGCAATACGATAGGCGGCGACGTATGGCGTACGAGAAATGACCAACTCGCGCGTTCCGTCAATGCGGCCTGGGCGCCCCATCTCCAGAAAACGACTCAGGTTCTCTATGCAATCCTGGATGCGCTCATCTGCGGCGACAACGGCGCGAGGTCTTTCGGCCTCGATGTGTCGAAGATTGCATTTCGATCGGCAAGTGCAAGGACCGACCATTCAAGCTTCATCAACTATCTCGGTTCCTTGCGGAGGGCCTAGGCGCGGCGCCGGGCAAAGTGCGCATCAACCCGCTTATGGGGAATAGCGGGGCGTGGATCATCCAGGGCTTCCTGGACCTTGGCGCGGAACCAGGCGTCGTGTTCGGCGGCGTTTGCGACGAGGGCGAATGGGAGTGCACCTTCATTCGCCGTCCGCGTGAGAAGAATGCGCACGGCGTCCGATACCGTGATCCCAAGCTCGCCCAGAACTGCTGCCGCGCGTTCCTTCACAGCCGGATCGATCCGTGTTTGAACCAGTGCGTTTGCGGGCATGCCGAGGGCCCTCCTTGCAACAATTGTAATTCAGGTGAATGACAAAGCCAAGAAGCAGCGAGACGACCGCCCTGGAAAGCATCACCCGGGCCACCACTCGTCTATTGTTTGTTAGCGTCCAAGATCGAATCGGCCCAGAGTTCGCTGGTTTTGCGCACCCATTGGACCGAGTCCTCGTCCTTAAATATGGCGTAGACGAAGACATAAAGCAATCGATTCTGGACTCTCAAGATTGTGCTTTCCGTGAACATTTTTACGGCACTCCCAGCGGTTGACACCGGCATAATTGTGCCGAACCCGCAGGCATCCAGCTTGCAAAAGAAGGAGCCAAGTTGCACAGGTTTGTCGAGAGTGATTGTTGCTACATCGCCTCTCATCGCCTTCAGCTTGTGGTTCAGTTCTTGCTCTTGATCTTTCATCGAGGCTTCGAGGGTTGCGCCGAACTGCTGAGCCATGCTTTCGGTAACCTCTTTGAAAGTCTTGTCATCGATATTGGCGAATTCTGTACGCCGCAACGTTTCAACCAGAGCGTAATGGGAAAGGGGCTTCGAGACTCCCGCGTGAACGTTTGCGGCGTCTTCTGCAAGCAAGAAAGCCGCAATTAGTCGATTTGTATCGGGGGCGAAGCCCTCAGCAAGCACGCGATAGTCTGAACCGAGTTCATGCAGGTCAGCGGTAGGCGGAGAAATGACAATGGATCTCAAGCCCGCTCTGTAGCTTTGTGGTTCATCAGGTTTGTCGGGAGTGGAACCTTGGTCTTGTGCGTTCGTGGTGGCTAATCCCAGAAGCAGGAAGCATGCAAAGCTTGACGACAAACGAAGGAACGATCCTACAGGACGCATCTCCATTATTTTTCCACTTTCCAAAGATGGATTAGTTTTCGATAAGAGCATACTAGCTAACGCAAAACGCGGACCTTGCGGTCCGCGTTCTGAATTCATCAATTTGTTGTTGATGTTATGTACGGGATAAAGCCCGCACCCTTCAAGCCGGGAGTGTCTGCATTTCCCTATGCCTTAACCAGCACTCCGCCGCCTAGCTTCTCGGCTACTAACTCGTGGGCATGCGCGAAGAACTCCTCCAGCGGCAGTTTCCCCGCGTCCACTTCGGCAAGGAGCGCTTTCTGCGCCGTGTACTCGCGGTTGACGATGCCGGCCTTCGATTGCAACATTCTCCAGGCTTTGCGGCGCTCTACGCAGAACATTACCAGTTGGCGGGATATGGCGCGGTACTCGGTTTTGCCATTCTCTTCAAACTGGATGTAGACGCCGAAGTCCGGGATGAAGGCGCGGTAGCCGGGGATCAGATAGCGCCGGTACACCACGTCCTGCTGGGTGATGCGGACCAGCATGTTATCGAGCAGGATGAGCTTGGCGGCCGCGTCGGGCTTGATCTTCTTGAGGTGGTTGCGGAAGCGGGCTTCGGTGGTGCACCAGTGAGCTACCGTGTAACGCGACGTTTCGCCAGTGGTCTTGGACTTGGTCTCGTACCAGTCAAGATCGATGGATGGGTTGCCCTTGACGTCGAGGGTTTCCTGGTAGGTTTCGCCGAGGCGCGGGTTGAAGACGAACTCCGGTGCGCCGCGTGAGTCGCGCACGCGCTGCGCCTGGATGAGAGCCATGTCGTCGGCCACGCCGTGTTCCGGTTGGCAAGTGGTGAAGGCCTGGATGAATAGGGTGCCACGGTATTCAAGGCCATCGAGAATCGCGCGGTAAAGCTTGGGTGCGTTGGCCATGGAAACCTGCGCCACAAACGGAGAGCCGTGCCCGGCCAGGAAAGTTTCGGCCACAGTTTTCTTCTCCGTGTTCTTACCTTGCGTAGCGGAGCCGAAGACGTTCATATCGTTGCCGCCCAGCATCGGTGTCGAGTCAGAGTTCTGCCCGCCGGTGTTCGAATACACCTGCGTGTCGAGCATGAGCACCTTGACGTTGGGACGATTTTGCAAAACGACCTTGGACATATTCTGGTAACCAATGTCACCCATGCCACCGTCGCCGCCGACGCACCAGACCTTGGGCAACTCTACGATTTCCTGATCGGTCATCAGCGCATCGGTAAAGTGGCTGAGGTTGTAATACTCTTGGTCGTTCATAACATTGGTATCGCGGGTGAGCAGAATGTCGGCCAACCGCTCGGGGATGACCGAACGCCTGCCATGGTCGACGATGAAGCTCTCGCCCATGAGCCAGCCAACAGTTACGCCATCCTGGAAGAGCGAATTCATCCACGGATAAGGATGCGGATTATTCGGCGCAGTGGATCCATATACAGTGTTGCATCCTGTGTGCGCAGCCATGGCCATCACGCTCATGCCGTTGGCGAGGCGCCCATCCACAGCTTGCAGGCTCTTGTGATTGAAGGCCTCGGTCAGCAGCACCGCGGCAATGGCTTCAACCAACTCGGCATCGGTGATGGGGCCGTGCTCGGCTTCGTAATTGGAGATGCGATCCTTGGTATCCGCTTCGTCCTCCCCGCCCAGGCCGAGGACCAAGTGACTAATGGCCTGACGGAGAAGTCCGTATTCAACAGGCTCGCGCTCCTTGAGAGCAGCGAGACGAGTTACACCAACCTTCTCCAACTCGCCGGCCTTGACGACGAAGCGGTCGCTCTTGGCGTGGAAGACGGGGCGCATGTAAGCCTCAGTCACCGCGGCTATGGAACGCAATACGCTCTTTTCGCCGCAGCCTGCGCAGGCGCCGTCGCCGGCGACCAGCGCGTCGTAGTTGGTGCGTACCATGAGCATGTTGCGCAGCGTCGCGGTCTTCGAATCCGCCGGATTGGCCGCGTTGAACAGGCCGAGATACTTTTGCGCAGTGTCCGGCAATAGATCGAGGAAGCCGGTGCCGGTCTCGTGCTCGGCATTCACGTCTTCGGTTTCCGCAACCATCTTGAGCGCGTTGTGGTCTCCGCAAGCAGTTACGCAAGCGGCGCATCCCTTGCAGAGATCCGAAACGAAAATTGAGAAGATGCCGCCTGAACCAGGGGCCTTGCGCTCCGGCGAAGAGAAGATTGCGTTCACCTTCTGATAGGCCATGGGCACCTTATCAAGGATGGCGAAGAACTGTGCCTTGGCCTCTGCGGAAAATCCGTCTACCGACTCGGTAACTTCGCGCAAGATAGTGGGCAGGGGCGGGCCGGCCTTTACCTCCGCTAACATCCGCTGGCGGGTTTGTTTCTCAATCTCCGGCAACGCGCGCAGCATCTTGGTCCGCTCCGCCGGATCGGAAACATAGTAAGAGATGGCGGTGGAAAGCAGCGTGCTCAGGTCTTGCGAGCAGTTAGGCAGCGCCGTATCCGGACATACCGAAATGCAGTCCATGCACTGCGTGCAGTTTTCCGCAATGTACAGCGGAGTCTCGCGGCGGGCCACATACTTTGAGGCTGTGTCTCCGGTGGCTGCAGCCACAACGCCCATGGCCGACAATGGCGTTGCAGGCTGGTTATAGCCAAAGGTGGAACGGAACTCGGCATCAAAATGAGCGATGCTGGCAACGGGCGTGCGCGCTGCCTGTCCCGCAGGTATGGGTGTAGAGCGGCAGCCGGTTCCGCAGGAGCCGCCGGCAGTAGCTAGTTCGAGAATAGGCAGCAATGCCTGGCCGCGCAGCGTGGAGCGGTCGGCCGCGGAAAGCACGCCGATCTTGATCTCCTTCACCTGGTCAAAGCCTTGCAGCATCACTTCCATGTTGGACTGCACAACGGCATCGCCCATCTTGCCGAACTTCTTCACATACTGCTTGTGAACGACATCGCGATACTGTTCCTGCGTAATCCCGAACACATCGAGCAGGTTGCTGACGGCGAAGAACCCGCCGAGAAAGGCGTTGCCCTGCATGCGCAGTTGCAAGTCCGCGCGGTCCGTTGCCTTCTTGGCGATGGCAAAACCGGGCAGCGTGAAGACGCGAATCTTCTTGTCGATGATTTGTTTGCGCGCCCACAGGGGAAGCCGCTCCCAGGCCTGTTCGCCTTCTTCGTCCGACTCCCACAACAAGCTGCCGCCTTCGGCCATGCCATCCAGCGGGTTGCTGTGCGTAAAAGCCTTGGGGTCGCAGCACAGCACAACAGTTACATGACGAAGGTCGCAGTTGACGCGGATGCGGTCCTTGGCCGCCACCATGAAGTAACTCGTCGGCGCGCCCTTCTTCTCCGAACCGTACTTGGGATTTGCACTTACGTGGATAACTTCCTTTGGATTGCCTAACTCATCCGTAAGTCCGTCGCGCTCATAAATTAGATCGTTAAGATCGCCCAGGATTGCGCCCAGATTTTTGCCCGTGGTGATGGCGCCCCAGCCGCCGATGGAGTGGAAGCGGACAGCCACCGCGCCCTCAGGCAACAGGGAAGGAGTCTCGTCGCCGATCACGCTGTATGGGTGATCGATGCCAAGCACGACGAACGAAACGCCATCGGAGGCGCGCTTGCCATCCTGGCGCGCGCGGCCTGCAGTGGCGAATTCGTATGCGCCGATAATGTGCTCGGGGCGGAAGTCGCGCGAGCCCAGGCCGT
>PLZC01000324.1 GCA_003151985.1 Acidobacteriaceae bacterium | reverse complement strand
AACCCATGATTGCACCTGCCGTTCTTCTATCGAAATCAAAACAGGCAAGGGTAGCAGATGAGGGATGAGGTGCGAAAGGCAGGGTTGCCAGGCAAAACACTCGCGGGCTTCACAGGCTGCGGAAANNGCACGACTTCAGTCGTGCCGATAAAGCCAATAAAATCAATGGGCTTTAGCCCCTGCAAAAGTCCATTGGGCCAAATCTCTCCAAATCAAGCCTTTTTCCGCAGCCTCTTTAGCCCCTGAGGGAATGTCTCTTCCTCAACTCCGCTCTTTCTCGCGTTCTACGGCCGTCGCGGGGCAAAATTCCAGCCTTGCGCCTGCCGCGTCCTCCTGTCATACTGTCGCCATTCGCGTGCCTTCAATCGATCGCCTTCCCTGGGGGACCTTATGACTTTCGATCCGAACGGGCCATTGTCAAAGTTTGCATTGCCTGCATTGGCCACCCTCATTCCTGCGGGAATCACCGCGGCCTTGAAGTTGGCGCAGGATCACTCCCGCAACCGCCGCAGCGTCGAACTCACTGAGCGCATCTCCACGTTGGCCAAAAGCATTCGCGAATTACCCGAGCTACCCGCGCCCGGTGCTATACCCGCCGTGACGCCACAGTCAGCCCTTACCGTCGAGTTGGAGTCCGCCCTGCACGAACTGACCATTCTACAGACCAGGGTGCGCCGCGGCCTCACCGGCATGTCTACAATCACATCCAAACTGCGCGCCGGCATGTTGCTTTACAAACCCAGGGGCTGGGCTGCGGTTACATTGCACACAGTCTTCTTTACGTATCTGTTTGTCTTCTTCTTTGTGCTCTATGCTGGGCTCGCGCCGGATTCCACGGCTACAGTCAGCGATGCGAAGACGCCCTCGGATTTTGTTACCAATCTGTTTGCCTTCCTCTTTATCTTTGGGCTGGCCGGAATTCCGCCGCTCATTATTCGCCACTACGCGTCCAAGATTCACCACAGGCAATGTCTTGAGGCGCAAGCTGCCGCGACGCCCCCCGCGGCGAGCGACGTGCCTGCAGCAGTCCCTCTTTCAAGCGAGCCTGCTTAGGAGCAGCAAGACTCGCAGCAGCGAGTTACAGCGAGAATGAACCGTGCCTGGACGCCCCACAGAAACTGCGTGGCCCCATCCTTGCCCGGCTTTCAAAAGCCCATTGGCGCCAGAACGGTCGGGATGATTACAAAATGGTAATTTCCGGATTTCCGGTCGTTCGTCCGGAAGTTTCGACTTGGTGTGGCGGAGGGAGAAGGGGCCTTCACAGACTGCGGAAAAACTCGATGTCAAGCATGGAACTTGTTCGCTTTGAAAGGGCANNTGCCGATAAAGCCAATAAAATCAATGGGCTTTAGCCCCTGCGGGATGTCTTTCGGGAATTGTCATGCCACATAGCCTTTCCCCGCAGCCTCAAGGCTCGTCGTTGTAGATCGCCACTTCCATCTTGCCGCCTTCCACTTGCCGGGCGCGGTACATGCCCGGCGAGTTGAAGCTCCACGCAACCTGCCCGTCCGGTGTAATGGCGATAACCCCTCCATCCCCGTGCATGGCCTCCAGTTCCCCGTGAATCACCTGGTCGGCCGCCTGCTGTAGCGGCAACCCCTTGAACTGAACCAGGTTGCACACCTCGCGTGCCACCCCAAGCCGGATGAAGTACTCACCGGTTCCCGTCCCGGAGACGGCGCAGGACTGGTTGGATGCGTAAGTGCCCGCGCCGATGATCGGCGAATCGCCCACCCGTCCCGGCATCTTCGCCTGCATGCCGCCTGTGGACGTGCCCGCGGCGATGTTGCCCTGGCGGTCGAGCGCCACTACCCCCACGGTGCCGTAACGATGGGCTTCGGGCGACTCGTCAATTTGGAGGACTTTACCCACTGGCACCACGGCTCCCTGAGGCGGCGCGCCCGCGGGCCGCGGCGGCGCCGGGCGGCCCTGCTTTTGCAACTGCTTCACCAGCGACTGCCAGCGCGATTCAGTGAAAAAGAAACTCGGGTCCACCTGCTCAAGGCCAACCTTTGCGGCAAAGGCGTCCGCGCCCGCGCCGACCAGCATCACGTGCGGCGACTTCTCCATCACTGCGCGCGCCAGGCTGATGGGATGCCGCGTGCGCATCACACCCGCCACCGCTCCGGCCTTCAGATTGGAGCCGTCCATGATGGCGGAGTCCATTTCGTTTTTGCCCTCTGCGTTGAAGACCGCGCCGCGGCCCGCGTTGAACAGAGGATCGTCTTCAAGAACATTGATGGTAGCCTCGACGGCATCGAGCGACGAGCCGCCTTGCGCCAGCACTTTGGCTCCAGTTTCCGTAGCCTTGGCCAGTGAGGCGCGATACGCCGCATCGCCCGCGGGCCCCATGGCGGCGCGTTCAATCACTCCCGCGCCGCCGTGGACCACAATGGCCCAGCGGTGATTAAGCTGCGGGGCCGCCTGTGCTGCAAGAGTGCCGGTTATAAGAACGGACATACAGACGTTTGATACCCTTCTGATTCGCAAGCTCATTGTCTCTCCTGATTGTCACTTCCTGGGAATGGTAAGTTCCGCTGGGTGCCCCAGAGCCTGTCCTGAGCCTGCCGAAGGCTCTCGTGTTTGAGACCTGGGAAAGCACAAATCTCCAGCTTCACTTCTTCGGTATAGTCAGTTCCGCGCCCTCGCCCACCATGTAAGTCTTGGAGAAGTTCCCCTGGTCGATGCCGATCGACAGACGCCCTCGCGAGTCGATGAAGAACAGTTCCCTGCCAACCGGCACATCGCTGAAAGTCTTCACAAAGGGGAAGGCGTATTGCTTGCCGGCCAGTTCGATCGGAACCCGGTCGCCAAGCTTGTAACCCAGTTGCGCGAAAATCTCGGCGGGCACGTTCAGCACCAGGTTGCCAAATGGCCCGTCCGTGCCGATCACCTGCCCACGCAGGCCCTTCCCATCGATCGCCGCATTCTTCAGGTCGAGACGCACCAGTTTCGTCACATCCAGCGCAGGTCCCGCCTCAGCGATGTCATCGCCGCGAGCCACGTGCGCCCCTGCCGGAGAAAAAATATCCCTGCCATGAAAAGTGGAAGAGATGCCGGAGCCGATCATCCACGCACGATTGGTGATCTCATGCGCTTCCACAATGCCGTCGCGATCCTGGATAAGGGTAAGCAAGCCGTTATCCGGCAGCACGAAGTACTGGCCCGCTTTGGATTTGGCAACGATGGCCTTGCGCGTGGAGCCGACGCCCGGATCGATCACTACTACGAACACCGCGTCTTTAGGGAAGTAAGGCGCCGAGCCGGCCAGGAAGCGCGCGCCCATGGCAATGTTGTAAGGCTCGGACTGATGGGTAATGTCGAGAATCCGCACCCCGGGAGCAACCCCCACCATCACCGCTTTGCATATGCCCACGGCATCGTCCTTCACGTCGAAGTCGGTCATGAACCCGATAACCCTGGGACCCAGGCTGGGCTGCTCGGCGCCCGCACCCGCAAATGCGGCCACTGCCAGCATCGCCCCGATCAGAAAACTTTTTATCAATCGCATGCGCGTGTCACCCCGTCCATCGCCAGTTTCCTCCCATGGTATCGCCTGCGGGCGGCAACCGCTTTGTCGAGCGGCGCGGCTCAGTTACTATCGCAAACAATGGCGGTCCATGCACGAAGTTTTCTTGGCATCTCTGTCCTTCTCGCACTTGCGACAATCGCCTGGTGTTCAGCATTCCTCTTGGCGAGACGGGGCCAGACAGTGGAGAATGCATGAGTTCTGCAATTTTCGCCTTCGCTTGCACTGTGCCCTGCATTTGATCGGTCCGGTGGCAGCGCAACACAAAGGAATCTTCGATGCATTCAGTCTGGTTTGGCGAGTTCCTGGGCACTCTGATGCTGGTGCTGCTGGGCAACGGCGTGTGCGCCGGCGTAACGTTGCGCAAGTCCTACGCGGCGGATTCCGGATGGATGGTCATTACCACCGGCTGGGCGCTCGGCGTGCTGTGTGGCGTCTTGGTAGCGCAGGCGTTTGGCAGTCCAGGCGCCAACCTGAATCCGGCCATCACGCTGGCTGCGGCCATCATCAGCGGAAACTATTCTCAACTTCCAGTAATGTGGTCGGCGCAGTTGCTTGGCGCCATGGGCGGCGCGGCCCTTGTTGCGCTGCACTATGGACCGCACTGGAAACTGACGCCCGATCCGGCGGCGAAGCTGGGCATCTTTTGCACCAACGCGGCGGTGCGCAGTCCTTTGTTTAACATCTTCAGCGAGGCCTTGGGCACGGCGGTGTTGGTCGTGGTGGCCGGCGCAATCTTCTCGCGCGGAGTGTCAGCAAGCGGGCCCGCCGCAGGCCTGGGACCGTGGCTTGTGGCCAGCCTGGTGTGGGGCATCGGGCTCTCGCTGGGCGGGACAACCGGTTATGCAATCAACCCCGCGCGCGATCTGGGCCCGCGGTTGATTCATGCGCTGCTACCGATTCCCGGCAAGGGCGGCTCCAATTGGAGCTACGCACCAATTCCCATCGTCGGCGGCCTCGCAGGCGGAGCGCTGGCCGGGCTACTGCTTCGCTTTGCCCATTTGTAGAGCTGCCTCAGGGAAGATAGAAGACTTCTTCCATCATGGGGAAGCGCTCGCCGGGACGCACCGCATCCATGGGCGCAAAGAGCGGCGCCATGGTCTGCTGCCATCGCAGATTGATCGGATCGTTTTCGATCCGGCTCCATGTCGCCTCAAAATCCGCGGCCCGCAGCGCAAGAATCAACAAATCATCCCTGCGGTAGATGGAATATTCGCTTATGCCGGCGCTCTTGAGCAGCGCCAGCATTTCAGGCCACACCTCACGGTGCGCCTTTTCATAGCCCTCGGCAGCGCCTTCGCGCAACCGCAGCATAAAAGCGTAGCGTTTCAGCGGCTGGCCTTCAATGGACTCAGTATTCGGACTCATGCTCACTAGCTCACCACCGTTCCAGGAATTGGGTTTCAGCTTGATTTTACCTTCCGTACGTTTTTCGCCGATCTGCCGACGAATGCGGCCGACGTCGTTACACAAATTCCTCTAAATGAATATCAATCTTGCTCAGGTACGAGTTTTGGGGGCGAAGGCTTTGTATCAGGGCACGACTTGTAGCCTGTCCTGAGCGTAGTCGAAGGATGCCGCAAACGCCGCAAAATACGCGCGGGCTTTAGCCCCTGAGGGAATGTTCCTTCCTCAACTCCACTCCTTCTCCCGCACAACGCCCGTCGCCGGAACAAGGTTGATATTCATCTTCTTCTATACCAGGTTGTATCCTTGTTTTGAGCGGCCGCCCACTCTCCCCTGCTCATTTCCGAACGAGGAAGCTCGCTATGCCTGAAACTGTCCTCCGACTCGATGCACGCGACAACGTTGTGGTAGCGCTTATCGCGTTGGAGCCCGGCGTGGAGGTGCGGTTTGGCCTCGAGTCCTGCACGGTCACGCAGAACATTCCCGCCAAACATAAGATGGCGCTCGCGAATCTCAAGGCCGGCGACCTCGTCTATCTCTATGGCATGGTCGTGGGCGAGGTGGTCGAACCCATTCCGCGCGGAGGTTTGTTGACGACGCGCAACGTGCGCCATCGCGCTGGCGCTTATTCCGCCATGCGGCAACCGGTGGAGTTTGCCATGCCGGATGCTTCAGCCTGGGCGGGGCGCCGTTTCCTCGGTTACGTCCGCCCGGACGGGCAGGTCGGCACGCGCAACTATTGGCTTGTCCTGCCGCTTGTGTTTTGCGAGAACCGGAATGTGGAGCGGATGAAGGAGGCTCTCGAAGAAGAGCTTGGCTACGGTAGCCGGCACGGTTATCGACAACATGTGCGAAGCCTCGTTCAACAGCAGAGGAATGGCGGCGCGCTCGACCTGCGGACTGCCACCGCAGCGATCCAACCGAATGGCGAGAGAATATTCGCCAATCTCGATGGGATACGCTTTCTTACTCACCAGGGCGGCTGCGGCGGCACGCGCCAGGACGCCCAGGCTCTCTGCGGATTATTGGCCGGTTACATTCACCATCCGAACGTAGCCGGGGCAACCGTGTTGAGCCTGGGATGCCAAAATGCGCAGGCCAGCATGTTGATGAACGAGTTGCGCACCCGGGACCCGGAGATGTGCAAGCCGGTGCTGGTTTTCGATCAACAAGAATCCGGCCGCGAATCCGCCCTGATGACCCAGGCCCTGGACCAGACCTTTGCCGCGCTGGTCGAGGCCAACCAAATCGAGCGAACACCCGCTCCGCTCTCCGCGTTGACCGTCGGGCTCAAGTGCGGAGGCTCGGATGGGTTCAGCGGCATCTCGGCCAACCCGGCAGTTGGATACGTATCGGATCTTCTTGTGCGCGCGGGCGGCAAGACCGTGCTTTCCGAGTTTCCCGAACTGCACGGAGTGGAGCAGGAAATCATCAACCGTTGCGCTACAGATGAGCTGGCGCAAGAATTTTTCGATCTCATGCAGGCATACTCCGCCAGGGCAAAGGCGGTGCATTCCGGCTTCGAGATGAATCCATCGCCGGGCAACATTGCTGACGGGCTCACGACCGACGCAATCAAATCGGCGGGAGCTGCGCGCAAGGGTGGCGTTTCACCCATCCGCGATGTTTTGGATTTTCCCGAGTATGCCACTCGCCCCGGATTGAACCTGCTCTGTACGCCGGGCAACGATGTGGAGTGCGTAACGGCACAGGTGGGCGCGGGCGCCAACCTGGTGCTGTTCACCACTGGTCTCGGAACCCCAACCGGCAATCCCATAACCCCGGTCATCAAGATCGCCACCAACTCCACTTTGGCCGACCGCATGAGCGACATCATCGACTTCGACGCCGGCGGCATTGTCAGTGGTGAAACCACGATTGCCGAATCCGCGGTGAAGCTGCTGGAGTTGTCGATTGAAGTAGCAAGCGGAAAACTGATGACCAAGGCTGAAGTGCTGGGACAGAACGATTTCATTCCCTGGAAGCGAGGAGTTTCGCTTTAGTCAAATGAATCGCATATCTCATCAACAATGAATTCCGCGCGGCTGGATGTCGCTCTCACTCCAAACAAGAAGCAACCACGGCCAACGCCGCAATGGCGGCCGTCTCCGCCCGCAGAATGCGCGGGCCCAGCGATGCGGCACGCCAGCCGTTCGCATCGAACAGGGCTTCTTCTTCGGGAGCCCATCCGCCTTCCGGTCCGATGGCGATTTCCAACGTTGGCATTTCTGTGCCGGCGGCGGCCACTGCCTCGTTGAGTGCGTTGCATAGAGTGGTGGTGCGCTCCTGCTCGGCGAGCACAATGCGCGTTGCCGCCGAAGCGGCGCGCACACGAGAAGATAACGAAGCCGGCTCGTGGATCAAGGGGACATCGGACCGGCGCGACTGCTGGGAGGATTCGATCACGATGCGGCGCCAGCGTTCCGTGCGCTTCTCCGCGGCTTCGGCAAGGTGCTTCTCGGTGCGCCGTGCAATCACAGGCGCAATCGCCGCGACTCCCAGTTCGGTAGCTTTCTCGATGGCCCACTCCATGCGGTCGAACTTGTATATGGCAAGTACCAGGGTCAGCGGAAGCGCGGGATCGGCTTCGAGTTCGGCGATCAGGTTAAAGCGAACCTCTCGCGGGGTAATGGCAGCAACTTCCGCATGAAAGACATGGCCGCCGGCCACCACGTCGGCTTCCATCCCCGGCTGGGTGCGCAATACGCGGGCCATGTGTTCGGCCTGGGCGCCAACAATGGTGGCGGTGGCTTCATCCCAATGTTCGGCTATCCAACGGCGGCGTGTCACAAGTGCCTCCTGAATCTTCTTCGCACTTCCGAGTTTAATTCCTCTCCCAAAAACACTAAGGGGGGCGCTTAAAGCGTCCCCCTTGGTGTTGCCTTTTTGGTTGGATTGCCCGCTACTTTTTCTTTGCGGCCTTTTTTGCNNGTTGCCATTTGCCTATTCTCCCTTTCGATGATTTGCATCGATCCTGCAACACGCATATTGCAGTTGAAGAATGTATAGATTTATGTTTCAACGGTGTCAAGAGAAAAACGAAGTAGCAGTGGAAAAAAGGTCAACAATTATTTTTTTGCGGAATTCGAAATCGTCGTCTGCTCCAAAAAAGTTGCCGCGAAGATAGGTTGCATGAAAATCAAGAGCCGCAGCCCCGAGTCCTTCACGCATATCGAGCGCCAGTTCAGTTTGAGAGAGCATCATTGCGGCAAGCGAGGTTGGGCCATCCTTTT
The DNA here is from genome assembly GCA_003151985.1 of Acidobacteriaceae bacterium. Lineage (GTDB taxonomy): Bacteria > Acidobacteriota > Terriglobia > Terriglobales > Acidobacteriaceae > Telmatobacter. Next base: position 2,794 of record PLZC01000324.1, on the reverse strand, counting down.
TTTCGCCCGTTCATCTTGTCGAGAATTGTGCTGCAAAAGTTGACGTCTTGATCGGGAACCCGAATGATCCATCGAAGACCCGCTCCCGTTCATGAGCGTGCAACCCATCACAAGGGCGAGCGTCTTAAATAAAAACGGGAATCCTCCCCAGGCAAATCAACACTCGATGATGTTCAAGGCAAGCCCGGCGAGGCTGGTCTCCTTGTAGCGCGATTGCATATCCAGGCCGGTCAGATACATTGTACGGATCACCTGATCCAAGGAGACTTTGTGCTCCCCGCCCTCATTGAGCGCGAGGCGCGAGGCGTGAACCGCTTTGGCCGCGCCCATTGCGTTGCGCTCGATGCAGGGAATCTGCACCAGTCCGCCGATTGGGTCGCAGGTCATTCCCAGGTTGTGTTCCATGGCGATTTCCGCGGCGTGCTCCACCTGCTCATTGGTTCCGCCCAACGCAGCGGTCAATCCGCCGGCGGCCATCGAACAGGCTACCCCAACTTCACCCTGGCAGCCCACCTCTGCACCACTGATGGAAGCGTTCTCCTTATATAGGATGCCAATGGCCGCCGACGTCAGGAAAAAACGCAGGATGCCTTCGTGATCCGCGCCCGGGATGAAGCGGTCATAGTAGAGTGCCACGGCGGGTACTACGCCCGCAGCGCCGTTGGTGGGCGCGGTGACTACGCGGCCGCCTGCGGCATTCTCTTCATTCACCGCCATGGCATAGACCGTGACCCAGTCGAGGGCGGCCAGCGGATCACCGCGCAGCCCATTCGCTTCTTTCTCGCGCAGCCGCTCAGCCAGCCGGTGCGCACGTCTCCGGACGTTCAATCCGCCTGGCAAAATACCTTCCGTCGCAATGCCGCGCTCTACGCATGTCTGCATCACTTGCCAAATTTGCTCTATGCGCTTCCTTACGACCTCAACAGACGCCAATCCTGAATCCCGCGACGCAATCTCGCTCAGCGCACATTCGTTTTCCAACATGAGCTGGCTTATCGAAAGTTCGTTTGCCACCGCCGTGGCCAGCAATTCCGCGGCGTTGTGAAAGGGGAAGGGAATTGCGGCCTGCAACTTCTCCGAGGAAGAATCGCAGCCGTCCTCGCTGATGAATCCACCGCCAATGGAGAAAAACGTCCGTTCGTTGACCACCGTACCGGATTCATCCAAAGCCGTGAGCCGCAGTCCATTGGGATGCCGTGTGCGCGCCCCAGGTGGAAACATGAGGTCACGATGAAAAATCAGATCGCGGGCTTCGTCAAATTCGATGGAGTGCGTCCCGGCCAGCTCCATGCGTCGCTCTCTGCGAATTGAGGCAATGATGACTTCGATGGACTCAGGATCGATTGAGGCCGGCTCCTTGCCTGAAAGCCCGAGGAGAATGGCTCGGTCGGTGGCGTGGCCCAGGCCGGTGAGAGCAAGCGAGCCATACAACTCCGCCTGTACGCGGCAAACCCGCGCGAGCAGGCCTAGAGTGGCGAGATCCCGCGAGAACCGGCAGGCTGCTTTCATAGGCCCCATCGTATGTGAGCTCGAAGGGCCGACGCCGATCTTGTACAAGTCGAAAAGGCTCGTTGTCACAAATCGAATTGTAGGCGGGAACAGGGATCAGTGAACAGTGGGCAGTGGACAGTGGGCAGTGAACAGTGAACGGCAGGCCGCAAGCGACTTACTGGCTTCCCGGAATTTGGAGTTGCGGCCCTTCATCCCATAATTCAGCAAGCAGTATGCGGCCACGGAACTCGGGTCCACTGTCCACTGTTCACTGTCCACTGACCTCCGTCTCTGTTACACTCGCTTCAACTCCCGTCATGCTCTTTAAAGCTCACAGCGCGGCTGTCTACGGAATCGACGCCAACCTCATTGACGTCGAGGTGGACTATAGCGGCGTGGTTTCTGAAAAAGACGTTTTCCATACCGTGGGCCTTCCCGACGCCGCGGTGCGCGAGAGCCGCGACCGCGTGCGCGCCGCGATCAAAAATTCCGGATACACAATCCCGCCCACGTTCATCACCATCAACCTGGCCCCTGCCGACATCAAAAAGGAAGGGTCGGGCTTCGACCTGCCCATCGCTGTCGGCATCCTTGGTGCCTACGGGGCGCTGCGCACAAACGATCTGAGCCGCTTTCTGCTGGTGGGCGAACTGGGCCTTGACGGCAGCGTACGGCCGATCCCCGGCATGTTGCCTGTGGCCATCCTGGCGCGGGAGAAAGGGATCCCCAATCTCATCCTGCCCGCCGCCAACGCTGCCGAAGCCGCCGTGGTCGAAGGCGTCAACGTCTATCCCGTGTCTTCGCTGCTCGATGTTCTGGAACTCCTCAACTCAACCGTGGTGGGTGTGATTCAGCGCGAGCCCTTTCGCGTCAACACCGAAGCGCTGCTCGGTGAGTTGCAGCACTTCGCCGTTGACTTTTCCGATGTGCGCGGCCAGCAAACGGCAAAGCGCGCGTTGGAAGTGGCCGCGGCCGGCAGCCATAACATACTTATGATCGGTCCGCCGGGCTCGGGAAAGACGATGCTGGCCAAGCGGCTGCCCTCGATCCTCGCGCCGCTAACTTTTGAGGAAGCGCTGGAGACGACAAAGATCCACTCCGTGGCCGGGGTGCTGGATGCCGCGGCAGGCCTAGTCACTCAACGGCCGTTCCGTTCGCCCCACCACACAATCTCCGATGCCGGGCTTATCGGCGGCGGCGTCATTCCCAGGCCCGGCGAGGTGTCGCTGGCACACAACGGATTGCTGTTTCTGGACGAGTTACCAGAGTTTCCCCGCAACGTGCTCGAGGTGATGCGCCAGCC
>PLZC01000368.1 GCA_003151985.1 Acidobacteriaceae bacterium | reverse complement strand
CTGGAGACGGCTGCCTCAGGAGACCTTTCCAGGCTGAACCTGGCGCTGCGCCAGGCCGAGACCGCGATGATCTCCGAGGCGGGCCTGCCCAATCGGCCGTGGTACCGGCACACCGTCTACGCTCCCGGCGAGTTCACCGGCTACGCGGCGGTCGTCATCCCCGGGGTCAATGAGGCAATCGACGCCAAAGACGTGAATCGCGCCGCGCAGCAATTGGCGGTGCTGACCCACGCGCTTGAGCGGGCAGCTCGTGCCTTGGAATCGGCTCGCTGAAGCCGGAACGGCCAGGCCGTCCCTGAAGGAACAACTCCGATCGGCGACAACCGCGAATCCCGGCGCGTGTCCATACCACCTTTGTGGGATGCGGACTAACACTCAAGTTTGCAGAACATTTGTTGAATCAACAGGTTAGCGGTGGACTATTTCGGAACGGTTGTTGCATAGTAATAAAACAAAGTTACCCAAACCTATACCAAATGTGTTACGAGCGATGCAAAAAGCGATTACGTCGCTTCGGTCTGGTTCTGGGTGTTTGAACTTCGAAAAGGAGTCCTCCTGATGCACGACATTCTGGTTGCGCTTGCGTTTGTTGCAATGGTGGCCTGCCCCGCGATTGTTGCGGCCATCCCAAGAACTAAAACCGAAGACGATTTCTAGAGAGTTTGTCAGGGTCGGGGCCATTCTCGCGTCTTGAGTGGCCCTGGCCAGCGGTACGCCCAGTTCGCCCGGCGCTCGGTGCCGGCCCCCGACCCTTCCCGCTATTCGGTCACTCTCCTTCCGGTTACCAAGGAAGCACTCCTTTTCGACAAAGGAGCTATTCCTATTCGTCTTGGGTTGCTCTAGCTTCTAGATGCGGTTGCACTTCGCGGACTGCGGGTTTGGGATGTCCCCTCGGAAGGAGTTAATTTTATGGTCGATTTCATGATTGGCTTGGCGTTTGTGGCGATGGTTGTGACACCGGCGATCGTGGCCTCTTTTCAGAGAGCCAAGTCACCTGACAGCGAGGCTTAGGGCCATCAGCAGACCGCCGCCCGCTGTAGCAGGTCTGGGTGCCGCGCACAGGGGCAAAGCCCTCCTGATTTTCCGGCAGTTTTATTTATATATCAGCACTTCTTCCCAACCCTGAAAATCCTGAGTCCATCAAAATTAAGCGCATCTTTGTCCTTCGTCGTTGACCAAGCCATTCTGGACTCGTATCGTTAAAGGTGACTATGAGAATTCCCCCAAACACCCTCAGGATCGGGATTGCTGCCGCTGTTGTGGTCGGCACCATCGGCTGGCTTGCCATGTCAGGCTACGACGCCAACAAGAGCTATTACGTGACCATTGCGGAACTCGGCGGCATGGGCGACAAGGCCTACAAAAGCCAGTTGCGCGTGGAAGGTTTTGTGCAGCCGGGCTCGATTGAGCAGAACGGGACCCACGTCACGTTTGTGTTGAATGAGTTTGAGAGCCACTCCCCGAAGGCTGCGACGGGCCGCAAGCTCACTGTGGCTTACAAGGGCACCGAGCCGCCGCCGGACACATTCAAGGACGATTCCCAGGCCCTGGCGCAGGGATCGTACGGGCGCGACGGCGTATTCCATGCCAATGTGCTACAGGCCAAGTGTGCGAGTAAGTACGCCCCCGCCGGGCCGAATGGCAAGCCGGGGATGGCTCCCGCAAAGCCCGCTGCCGCTCCCACGTCGAACCCTCGTGCATCAGCCGCGGAGCAGGAGATTCACCCATCTCAACCCACCGCTGCAAATTGATCGGCAGATTGAACGAATGCCCGCTTCCGCCACCGAGGCCGCCGGTTCCACCCACAGTGCGCGCCTCAATCAAGTCTCCAAACTTTTCGGATCGTTTGCCGCGCTGCGCCAGGTTACGGTGGAGCTTGAGCCAGGCCGTTGCTACGTCCTGATCGGCGAAAACGGCGCGGGCAAGTCCACGTTGCTGCGCATCCTGGCGGGGCTGCTGCGCCCCAGTTTCGGCACGGTGAAGGTCTTTGGCGGCCTCGATCCGCATGAAGCACGCGAGAGAATTGGCTACATGAGCCACGCGGCTATGCTCTATGACGAGCTGACCGCACAGGAGAATCTGCGCTACTTTGCCGCCCTTTATCCCAGGCGTGCCTGCATGTCGCCGGCCGAGGCCTTGCGGCAGGTCGGTCTCGATCCCGATTTGACGCGCACGCTGGGCCAGTACTCCCAAGGCATGAGGCAGCGCACGTCGCTGGCCCGCGTGCTGCTGCCGGCGCCGGAATTGCTGCTGCTCGATGAGCCCTTCTCCAACATGGATGTGGAGAGCGCTCGACAGATGGTCGAGCTGCTTGCGCGTTTTCGCCAGGGCAACCGGACGATCATTATTACCACGCATCAGCGCGAAATGGCCGCCCCCATCGCGGACTGGGTGCTTACGCTGCACGCCGGCCGCTTGGCATCGTTCGAGCCGGGAAAGCCGACGCTATGAAGACCAATGGAGCGCGTTTCCTCGAGAGCCTGGGGGTGAGCTTCGAACTCCGCGAGTATGAAGTGGACCCGGAAGACCTGTCGGCCACCACGGTTGCTCGCAAGATCGGAATGCCGCCCGAGCAGGTCTTCAAAACGCTGCTCACCTCCGGGGGAACCGGTGTGTACGTTTTCGCGGTAATTCCCGGCGACGCAGAACTGGACTTCAAAAAGCTTGCCCGCGCGGCCGGCCTGCGCAAGGCGGAGATGGCACCGCTGAAAGAAGTGCAGCCGCTTACCGGTTACATTCGCGGCGGCGTGACCGTCTTTGGCGCCAAAAAGCTTTACCCGGTCTTCGTGGATGAAACGGCGATTCTCTTCGACAAAATCAGTGTGTCGGCGGGAACGCGCGGCACCCAGTTGATTTTGAGCCCCGAGGACTACCTGCGCGCGGCCGCAGCCCAAACCGCGGACCTGACCAAAGATCAAATCAAACCCTCTATCGTGGAGGGCCTGCGCCAATGACTTCCGCACTTTGGACGCACCTGGTCAAGGACCTGCGCATCGAGTGGCGCTCGCTGGATGCCATTGTCTCCATGCTTTTCTTCTCCGGGCTGGTTGTGGTTTTGTTTTCGCTGGCCTTCGACCCGCGTGGAGCCTTTTCCCAGCAGATTGCAGGCGGCGTGCTCTGCGTGGCTACCATGTTCGCCTCGGTCAGCGCGCTCAACCAGGCATGGGCCCGCGAGATTCGCCACCAGGTGCTGGACGCCCAGCGCATGGCCCCCGCCCCCGGCGCGGAACTCTACCTGGCCAAGGTGATTGCCAATTTTCTCTTCGTCACTATCGTCCAGGTAGTGCTGGCCCCGGTCTTCCTGGTCTTCTATAACCTGCACATCTTGGGCCAAGGCTGGTTGCTGGCGCTGGTGCTGCCCTTGGGCACCTGGGCGCTGGTGGGCAACGGGACCTTTTTTGCCGCATTGGCCATCCGCAGCCGCAACCGCGAATTGCTGCTCTCGCTGATTCTGTTCCCGATCTTTATTCCGGCTCTATTGGCCATGGTGCAGGCCACTACCGACATCCTTACAGGCGAAAGTAACCCCACCCTGTGGATCAAGCTGCTGGCCGGTTATGACATCATCTTCACCACCGCCAGCCTGCTTCTCTTCGACGTGGTCTTCCACGCGGAGTAGCCCAATTCAAGAGCCGCGCAGCACGTTGACCGCGTGCCGGCACGGTTTCCCGGGCAAGCGAATCGACACTTTCCTCCCGGTAGGGAGGCGTCGAAAATAGCCCAGGGTGAAGCGAAGCGCAACCCTGGGAATCCATCCGCCCAAACACCCTGCCCCGCAGGGGCAGAACGACCCCCCACCATCCCCCACCATGGTCCATCCGGTTCCCCGCAGCAGTTTCCCCCGTCACATCCTTGAGCGTACAAAAGGACTATCCTTCAAGAAACCAGCCTTCCTGTAGCTTACTTGCAGCGTTTTTGGACGGAGGGAGCAGGGGCCTTTCAGGCCCCTGAATGCCGCCTCAATGGAGCGGCCTTTAGGCCCGGGCCTTACATGGCTTCGGTTTTACTTACAGCGCCGTTTCTTTCTAGAAGGAGTAGAGATTGGCTTACGTCGAAAGTTCCATTATTGAAGAAAGAGCAATGGTTGAGGCCCCTCGTGCCGCCGATGTGGCGGAGCCGGCCTCGCGGTCGAAGTGGTACAAGTGGCGCAAGGACGGCACGGCGCTGGTCAAATATCTCCTCGACAGCGAGGTGCATACCTTTGCCTTCTCTGTGGCGGCCAACGCCATCCTGTCGTTCATTCCGTTCATTGTGCTGCTCTACACGCTGGCCTCGTCGGTGTTCCGCTCTCCGATGATGGTGACCACGGTCAATGAGATGGTGCACTACTTCATGCCTTCGAGCCAGGATTTCGTCGCGGCCACCTTGGCTGGTGTAGCCGCGCGGCAGGGCGTACAGGTTTTCTCGCTGATTATGATTGTCGTCGCCTGCACGGGCATTTTTCTCCCCCTCGAAGTGGCCCTCAATCAAGCCTGGGGAGTGACCAAGAGCCGCAATTACCTGGCCAACCAGGTGGTCGCGTTCGGATTGGCCATCCTGATGGTGCTTCTGGGCATGGCTAGCATCGTGATAAATGCGGCGGCGCGCGCGGCGCTCACCGACATCTTCTTCCAACATACCGACAACTTCGTCTTCCAGGGAATCACTTTCCTGATTCTGGCGGCATCCACCGGCGTGGCTTCGATCTTGTTCTTCTTTTCCATTTACTGGCTGCTGCCCAATCGCAAGGTCCCGTGGCGTCCGGTCATGCGCACCGCGGTCATTACCGGCATCGTCTGGCTGGTGGCGAAATATATCTTCATGGCCCTGCTGCCGCACCTGCACCTGAAGGATCTCTACGGCGCGTTTTACGTCTCAGTCGGACTGCTTTTCTGGGCCTATGCGTCCGGCTTGATCATGTTTGCCGGAGCGCAGTTTAGCGTGGCGCGCTGGGGGAACGGGAAGAGCTAGGCGGGAGTCGCAGAACAACGCTTATCGAGTGAGTGTTCCGGGCCCTTCGCCAACACCAACGTCCCTTTTCCTCAAGCCCCCAATCTGAAGACGAAACAATGACAGATTCCTGACATCCCAACCGCAGTTGCGGGTATAGCCTAGGTGTGGGTTTTTTTGTATTCCCCCGCATATGAGAAGAATCCCGCCGCTGCACCCGAGTCTCTCGGCCGATGCGGTAACCGCGTAACGCGGGGCCTAACGCTTCGGAGGCCACTCATGAAGACGTTTCACTCAATCCCCATTGCAGCATCGTTGGCTCTGTCGTTTGCATCCTTTGCCAGTGCCCAGCACTACACCGAGACCAAGCTTGTTGCCAATCGAGCCGGCGTCGCCCCTGTCACTGATAAATTCCTGGTCAATCCATGGGGTCTCTCGCGAACATCGGGCAGCCCCTGGTGGGTCTCTGACAACGGCGCGGGCTTTAGCACTCTCTACCAGGGCGATGGGACCAAAGTTCCGCTCAACGTCTCCATCCCCCGCTCCAACCCCACCGCCGGGCCATTCAAGGCCGGGACCCCCACCGGCACTATCTCCAACGCCAGCCCCACGGACTTCCTGCTGGCTGCCGGTAAACCTGCCGTCTTTCTCTTCGCCACCATTGACGGCACTCTCTCCGGATGGAACCCAACCGTCGGCGTACCGGCCGGGGGCTCACCGCCAGCCATGCATTCGGTAATCACGTTCAAGGCCACCGATGGCTCAGTTTTCACCGGGCTTACCAGCGCCACCATCAACGGGAAGCGCTTCCTCTATGCCGCCAACTTTTCCAAAGGAAGAGTCGACGTGTTCGACAACGCCTTCCACAAAGTCACTTTGCCATCCATCCAGGAGAGCGGTGGAAATGGCGATGGGAACAACGATCTTGACATGCCATTCACTGACGATCACCTGCCCCCACTGTACGTGCCGTTCAACGTGCAGGCCATCGGCAACGACATCGTGGTCACATATGCCCTTCACGAGGATGGCAATCCGGTCGAGACCGATGGCCCGGGGTTTGGCCGCGTGGATATCTATTCCTCGAGCGGTCTGCTGCTTCGCAGCCTCGAGCACGGCATTTGGCTCAACGCGCCGTGGGGAGTAGCGCTCGCCCCTCTGGATTTCGGCGTCTTTAGCCACGAACTGCTCATCGGTCAGTTCGCGGGTGGCGGAACCTCCGAGAATAGCGGAACCATTGCCGCGTATGACCTCGCCACCGGGAAGTTCCTTGGCCAGTTGAAGGATGCCGCAGGATCAACGCTCGCTGTCAACGGACTTTGGGCCATCAGTCCTGGAAACAGTGCGTCTCCAGCCAGCTACGACATGGCCGGAGCACCGGCGTCCGAACTCTACTTCACCGCGGGGCCTAACCATGGTTCTGAAGGCCTGTTTGGCTTCCTCGCGCCTGTGGCTGCCGAACTCACCGTGGGCAACGATCAGTAGCCGAAACCAGGGCGCAACTCAAACAGTTCACGAAGCCCGGATAACGAATCCAAATCCGGGCTTCGTGTTCCGAGACCATGGGATTGAATGGCTCTTCGCGCTAGAGTGATCGCAGAAAATCAAAGATCTCCTGCTGCTCTCGAGTGCTCAATTTATCGAAATGCTCGATTACCCGGTTTGCTTCGCTGCCGCGGCTCTTGTGAGCCCTGATGGCGTCTACCAGGTTGTTGGTCCGCCCGTCATGGAGGAAGAAGACACGCTGCCCGACTCCCCAAAGCGGGGCTGTCCGGAACTCGTCGGGGCCTGCGCCGCCTTGCGTGATGCCGTCGGCAAGGCCTTTGCCCATGTGGTGGACAAGAAGATCGGAGAAAAGATTTGCCGTCTGATTTGACAAGGCAGCACTCGGGCGGGTTGATGAGCCGCTCGCAATCATCTTGCCCGTTGTAAGCGAGGGGGTATGGCAGTGGACGCACCCAATCTTTGCGAAAGTGTCACGTGCCTTCTCGCTAGCCGGTGTTGCAAGGGCGGGGACCGGCGGGGCCTCCGTTTTGTTCTTCTTTTCCAATTACTGGCTGCTACCCAATCGCAAGGTTCCGTGGCGTCCGGTGATGCGGACCGCCGTGATTGCCGGCATTGTGTGGCTGGTAGCGAAATATATCTTCATGGAACTTCTGCCACATTTGCACCTGAAGGACCTCTACGGTGGGTTCCATGTCTCCGTCGGCCTGCTCTTTTGGGCCTATGCCTCCGGCTTGATCCTGTTTGCCGGCGCGCAGTTTAGCGTGGCGCGCTGGGGGAACGGGAAGAGCTAGCGAGCCGTCAGAGGTTTCGTGCTGTGAACAACTGGTTCGGACTGAAGGGGATGGGCCGTCACAGGCCGCCCAACAACTCAACTCGGAGGGAGGCGGGGGTATCAACCTGGGTTTCAACCCCCGCATAAAGCCCGCAGAGTCAGCGGGCTTTAGCCCGGAAACTGCTTCCCCCAACTGAAACTTATAGGTCACCCGAAGCTGGGTTGTGTTCTTGCTGCATCCCACGCATTCAAACTGGGTGTGCTTCGAGAACCCTTCGCGCATACTTATCGATGCTCGTTAGTTCGATTCCAAACTCATCCTGGATGGGCTTTGAGTTTATCGAATCTCCAAATGAATAACCTAACATCAGCGCGGCGAAGCTTTTCTGCATGGAATCTGTTGCTGCCTCAAACTGGGCTCGCAGTGCTTCTTCGGGAATCTGCTCTATCTTGAACGGCCTGCCGCCGATTTGTTCGAAACGGGCGACAACCTCAAGCGGGCTCAGTGGCTCGGGTCCGCCAACTTCGATAGTCCTGCGTTCTGCGGCTGGGTGCCTTAGGGTTAGAACGCACATCTCTGCAACGTCTTGGAAGGAGACCCAGCTCACAGGACTCGTGCCCGATCCGTAGATACGAGCTGTTGCATTTGCATAATCAAATCCAAGCGCAGGACTCAACCATATTTCCATGAACCAACTAGCCTGGATTGTCGTAAAGTTCAGGGCCTTGATCGCATTCTCGACGTGTGCTTTCGCATCTGCCAGTGGGAAGGTGAGATTGGCCGAATGGCGAAACGAAACAAAAACAAACCGATCGACGCCGGCCGCCTTTGCCGCTTCGACGAGATTTAGCTGTCCCTGATCGTCGACCGATTCAATCGAGTCTCCGGCCTGCCGCGATAAGGTCGACGAAGCGGTCGAGATGATCGCATCCACGCCACGGCAGGCATCAGCAAGCGAGTTGGTGTCTTTCAAGTCTCCCACGCATAGGCCAGCACCGCATTCCGTTAGAAGTGCCACCTTTTCCGGCGAACTTGTCTTGCGAATCAGCGCTCTGACCTGTTCTCCTCGCCTCGTCAATCGTCGGCAAATCTCTGTTCCAAGCAGGCCTGTAGCCCCCACAACAAGAACCATAGTGACCTCCTTCGTGGGCAAAGACTACACCAAGTTTTCGATGATCGTACAGAAAAAACATACCATCAACAACGCTCCTCACAACTACCAGCCCATTTGCCCCATCCGCCTAAGGATCACCGAACTGTAGTTGTTCATGCGCTCGGGCCGTCGCT
>PLZC01000289.1 GCA_003151985.1 Acidobacteriaceae bacterium | reverse complement strand
ACCGTCTGCTTTTCCCCGACGAGTCCACCTTCCAGCGCATCAATATGTATCACTCGGACCTCGACAACACCAGTGCGGCGAAGAAGGGGCAGGAATACCTCCAAGCCTCGATGTACAAGGACAAGCTGCCCAGTGCGGGGCTCTACTGGGCGCAGTTGGCCGACCGGGGCAGGGTGCTGAAGGCGCTCAACACTCCCAAACTTGGTGATTCGCTGCTGAAACAGGACGGAACCCCATGGATGGGCGATTTGGCACACCAGGCGCCCAAGCTGAATTGGGACGACCTCACCCAGGTTGCCGCTTTGCCTTTGGGAAGCTGGCTCAAGACCGACCCCTGGGATGACAAGGTGCATATGCTGAACGCCAAGCGATATGCACCCATGAACGCTCGGGACAAGATGCCGCTCGAGGTGACGCCAGTCATATTCAAGCTACAGCGTTACGATGCCGCCAAGCTCACTGCAATGCCGGCGTCCGCTCCGCAACCTGCAGCGCAGCCCACTCAGACAGCTCCCGGCGACCCGTCGTCGGCCACACCTACGCCACCCGGAAAAGGAGACCAGACTGCCGCTCCCAACGCACCTCCGCCTGGTGCGCAACCCGCGCCAAGCGACTCGCCCCAGCAACTCACAGGCACCTCACAACCTCCGCAGTAAAGTCACCATCCAATAGCCTGAACCGGGAAGTGCGAATAGGCAAGTTTCCGGTTCAGGCTCCTGCTTGTTTTGATCCCCAACAGAGATTTCCCCGCTGGAATCAAATCCAGTTTTTCATTCGGCTTCATCGGACCGGAGGTCCTTTGCGCTCATGAGACGTCCTACGTGTGCCCTTTTGTGGGTAGTGTTTGCATGTGCAATTCAACCAGCCGGGGCACAAGCCGACCCCTCGGCCAGCGAAAAGCACATGTCCGCCTCCGTGGGCGGTACGTTCTCTGTCTTTCAACCTGATTTCGCGGGTACCTTCTCTCCGGAACCCCATTCTCACCCGGTCGCGGGCGCCAGCCCTTTCCCATTGTTTGGCCTGGGGGTCTATACAGACATCAGGCTCTACCACTGGGTCCAGTTGGAGTTGGAAGGCCGCAGGCTGCGCTTCGATCAGTACAAGCACATCTACCAGGACGACTATCTATGGGGAGCCCGAGTCCCCATTGGCCGCGTCTGGAGGGCCGGTGTTTATGGGAAGGTCCTTTTTGGCTTCTCGAAGATGCAATACTCGGGAATTCCCAATAATCATGGCCGCGTCTCCGACCTGGCTTTCGGCGGCAGTGCGGATATCAAGCTCGCGCGAAGGATCACCTTGCGCGCCATCGACTTCGAGTATCAGTACTGTTCCGCCAGGCACTTTGCCACATTGGAGCCGTATGGCGTGACCATGGGAATTGCATACCGGCTTTTCTGAATTGCGCTTCGATTCTCAGGAGGCGTTATTCCCTCATGCTCCCCCATAGGGAATCTCCTTTATGGAACCGCCCAAGGGCTATATACTGAGTCCGATTCAAATCCACCTGGCAGTAAATGGCTCCCCCTGATCGGAAGACCTTGTGCTATTAAGACGAATCGTATTTGCCATTCTCCTCGTTCTGCCCGCCTGCTTGGTTCTCTCCGCGCGAGCGCAGGTAGTGCCGGCGGCCACCGCCAAACACGTTTCGGTCACTGTGGGCGGCATGGCTTCAGTCTTTCAACCGGATTTCGCAGGTTCGTGGACGAACACCATCCCTTTTGAGCCGATCGCAGAAACCAGCAACTATCCCTTGATTGGCATAGGCGCATATGTAGATATCAGGCTCACCCACTGGATTCAACTCGAAGCCGAAGGCCGCTGGCTCCGCTTCAACCAGTATGCGGGTATCTACCAGGACAACTATTTGATCGGTCCGCGGGTACCCATCCATCGCTTTTGGAAGGCCAATTTCTACGGCAAGGTGCTTGGAGGGTTCTCCAGCATGCACTTCGACGACGCCGGCGATCATGGCCGATTTACTGACATTGCCTTCGGTGGCGGCGCGGATATCAAGCTGACCCGAAGGATCAGTTTGCGCGCCTTCGACGTTGAATATCAGTATTGGCCCGCGTGGGGAAATTCCACTTTGTCGCCTTATGGGGCCAGCATGGGAGTCTCATACCGCGTCTTTTGACCAGCGAACTATCTCGCCCGCCATGCACGCATACAACAAAACCCCCGCCTCAATGAATCAGCGGGGGTTTTTCCTGCGCAATCGCACGAATCTTTCTTCTTACAGCGTGCTCAGGTCAAATACTTCCCCCCTCCCGGTAGGGAGGGATCGAAAATAGCCCGGGATGAAGCGTAGCGCAATCCCGGGACAGCTGCGTGGTCGTGCTTTCGCGTCCCGTAGGGCCGCGATGAAGCTTGTCCCGGCGCGAAACCTCGTTCATGCGATTGGCCCCGGGGGTTTTCCTGCGCGCTTCTCGCTCCTTCCTAGAAGATGATCTTCATCGAGAACTGCACGTTGAATGGCTCGCCGGGACCGATGGCGGGATTGCCGAGATACGGTCCAAGAGTGGAGCCGATTGTGCCACCCTCTCCAGCAAAGGCAAATCCGACGGGAGCCAGGTTGGTGCGGTTGAAAATGTTGAACAGATCGGCGCGGAATTGAGCGTTGACTCGCTCGACGATGGAAGTGTTTTTGATCACGGCGAGATCGACCGCGGAGTAGCCTGGGTTATAGTTCTGCCCGCGGCGCGTGGGCGAATACTGGCCCGCGGGCGCGTCCACAAAAGCGTTCGGGTTGAACCACTGCACCGAGCCGCCCACGATTGCATGCGACACGCCCTGGTAGGGGTCCTTCATCACCTGGACGGCGCGATCGGCGTTCTCACCGTTCGCGCTCGGGTTGCTGGCTGAGGTCACGGTGTAAGGCGTGCCGCCATGGAACGAGAAGCCCGAGTTGAACTCCCAGCCTTTGACGATCCGATCAGGGCCATGGAATTGAGGCACCTGGTAGTCGAGATACCCAGTCAGCGTGTTGCGCACATCGAAGTCCGCGTTGCCGTACTCGGCCCTCTCGTTCAGCGGGTCTTGAGGCGCATAGGGCAGCTCACCGGTCTCGTAGTCCAGCGAATGCGACCAGGTGTACCCCAATTGCGCCGACAAACCGTGCAAGCTTCGCATGCTCAGGGAGGTCTGCAGCGAGTTGTAATTGGAACCCAGGTTGCTCCGCGCCTCGTCAATCACCGAGAAGTTCGGGAACTGGCTGTAATAAGGCCGGGTCAGGTCGGGATTGGCGTCGTTGGCCGTGCCGGGCTGTGCCGGGTTGATATCGAACAGCCCCAGCAGGTGCGTTCCCTTCGTCCCCACATAGCCCAACTGCCAGATGACGGACGGGCTGAAGCTATGCTGCATATTCAGGTCGAAGCTCTGCGAATAGGCCGGGCGAAAGTTCTTGTCGAAAGTGGAAATTTTCACCACGCCCTGGCCGGCCAGGGCGGCGTCGAGAGATTGGTAGATAGGCTGGCCGCTCACAACCACCGAATTGAGAACCCCGGCCTGGGCCACTTTGTTCACGCCGGCCGGGTTTAGTCCAGGGCCAAACACAGAAATGTTCTGTGCGCCGTTGTTCTGCAGAATCGACTTCATGAAGATGGAGTCTTCATAAAGGCCATAACCGCCGCGCAGAACCGTCCTCCCGCTCGAATCAAGCTGGTAAGCAAACCCGACCCTGGGGCTTACCCCGCCCCAGAATTTGGGATAGATGTTCGGCACATCCTGGCCGGCGACGGCAAGGCCGCTCGGTTTAGTCGGATCGAAGATGGAAAGGTTGGCGATGGGCGAGTGGACGGGCCCTTCATAGTCATAGCGAATGCCGTAGTTCAAACTCAGCCGCTTGGCCACCTGCCACGCATCCTGGGCATAAAGGGCGAAGGTGTTCACAAATACCTGCCGCTTGGGGTCTCCCAGAACGATCTCCGAAGCGCTTGGGGAGATGCAGCCGGCCAGAAAGTCGGCCAGATAGAGAATATTTCCGTCTGACGGGGCGTTGGATGAGGTGAAGGGCGCGGCGCCATTTCCCAGCTTGGCGCAGGGTGTTGTGCTGGCCGACCAGGGTCCCTGGGTCCCGTCGAAGTAGATGGTGCCGCGCTGGCCGGTCTGGTAGAAGTCGTCCACCTGGGCCTGGCGAATCTCGCCTCCGAAGTGAAACTGGTGCGCCCCTTTCACCCAATTCAGGTCTTCGTCCAGGTGCCCCGTGATGTCGTTCCGGCCTGAAGGAGCGGTTACGCCCAGCGGATCGAAACCGTTGCCGCTGGCAGAGAGCCCATTGCTCGCCGTGGTCGGGCCGACCACCAATTTCGGCGCGCCCGCCAGGTCCTTCGCCGTGACGCCGGTGTTCAGGCCCAGCCCCACCGGATCAAAGTTGGTGTTGGCATCGGAGAAGACCTGGTTGAAGTAGCTCACCCCCGCCGACAGTTGATTCGTAATACTCGTCGACAGAACGCGGTTATACACCAGCGAGTAATTCTCCACGTGGATGGGTGCGTTCTCAAAATAAGAGGTCAGTTCGGAGGAACTCGGAGCCGTCTGGGTTCCCTGGCCGACAAACCACGTGAAAGCCAGGTGGTCCTTGCTGGTAAATTGCTCGTCCAGCTTGATGATGCCGTTGAAGCTGTGCCCGGTCAGGCTGCCTGTCGCCGCGTAGTTATCGGCTTGTGCGGGTCCGGTCAGCGCTGAGGCCGGCCACAAGGCGGAGAGAGTGCCGGTTCCGTTGAGCAGATTCAGTGAAACGGGATTCACCGGAACCCCATAAGTCTTTAGCACGTTCACAGCCGCTGCCTGGTAAGCCGCGGAGGGCTCAGTGGCATGCGTGCCGGCTCCGATCAGAAAGCCTTCATGTTCTCCCGAAATGAAGAAGAAAGTCTTGTCCCTCCAGATAGGCCCGCCTACCGAAAATCCATAATGCTGGTCGCGTGTGGCAGGCTTCGACGTCGCAAACGGGTTTGTGGCCTGGAAGAACTCGTTGTGATTGAAGTAATAGGCTGTTCCGTGCAACTTGTTGGTGCCGGCCTTGATGGTCAGATTGGCCGTGCCGCCGGAGTTGCGCCCAATCTCAGTCGAGCCCGCTGTGACAAAGGAGAAATTATCAATCGCGTCGATCGGCAGCAGCACGCCCGCCAGCGCCGAAACGCCTCCTTGATTTACTGCCGGGATGTTCCACCAAAGATCGTTGTTGTCGGTGCCTTCAATTTGCCAGTTAACCGAGTTGGACCGGGTGCCGTTGACGCTGGCCATGCCCGCGCCGCCACCAGTTGACAGGCCCGCAAAACCCGTTGTCTGCGCCAGCATCTGGGTAAAGTCGCGGCCGCTGTTGGGAAGGTTCTGCACCACCACTTCGGGAATCACGGTGGACTGCGTGTCGGTCACCGTGTCCAGAGTGATCGAGTCCGCGGTCACTTCCACGGTTTGCGCCGTCGTGGCGATCCCGAGCTTGATCGGCAAGGTGTAGCTGCCGCCCGCCGATACGGTCACTTTGTTCACCTTCTGCGTGCTGAAGCCGGTTGCCACAACCGTGACCGAATAGTCGCCCAGCGCCAGATTGGTGAAAGCAAATTCACCCGCCGACGAACTTATCGTCTTGTAGGAGGTGTTGGTAGCGGTTTCTACAGCCGTCACCTGCGCTCCCGGCACCACGGCGCCGGATTGGTCGGTGACTGTGCCGCTGATGCCTCCACGGAAAGTTTGACCAACGCTGGTGGCGGGCAGCGCAAACAACGCGACAACCGCAAGCATCAAGATTGTGAGCATAATTCGAGTAATTCGATGTTCCATAACGCCTGACCTCCTGAGAATGTCTTCGTGTTGCTCTGCTATTTGTTCAGCGACAAGGGGAAATAAGTGCCGACAAGCAAGCACTCGCGAATACGCGGATCTATCTCATTTTGAGTTTTTTACGGGGATGGAAAATTCGAGGATGAATTACCATTTCCAAACATACAAAAAAAGCGAATAAGAAAGCAATAAGGAAACCCGGCAATCAGGCCAATTCGCATGAACGTTTCTTGTTAGCTAGTCCCCCACCGGCGTTCCCGACCCGCGATGGAAGAAACCAGCTCTCTCGGTTCAGGGAGGACGGAGAGAGCCGGGGGCCTTCAGGCCCCTGAATCCGTCTCAATGGAGCGGCCTTTAGGCCCGGGCCTTACAGACAGCGGCTTTGCTGACAGCGCAGTTTCTTATCAGTGTACTGAATTTTCTTCGCCGTGTTTCAAGGTCAAATACTCCTTCCCTCCCGGTAGGGAGGATCGAAAATAGCCCCGGATGGAGCGTAGCGCAATCCGGGGACAGCAGCGGGTTCGCGCTTTCGCGTCCCGTAGGGCCGCGATGAACCTTGTTCAGGCGCTAAAGCGCGTTCAACCGATTGTCCTGAACCACACCCCGACATTTGCACTGAGTTACGGCCACTTGGCGCACAATATTCATTAGGGAGTCCGCGATGCCCAAAATTCCCAGACCGAAAGGGGAAATAACAGCGAAGAGTTTGGTCCACCCCACCCCCCTCCCCCTGTTTCTCGGCCTTCCATGTTCGTAACTATATCCAAATGAATAACTTGCAAATTAAAGCTAGTGATCTTGGCAATCATCAAAAGGCAAAAATGCCCCTTTTTTCGTCAAATCTTGAAGATTTCAGGCCCCGATTATCATTCCACGCACTCCTGCTCCCAAATGCGCACCATCAGGTCTCCGGCCGCGTGCCGGAACATCACTACCAGCGAGTCCTCTTCCGCGGGCAGTTTACAGTACCTCTCGGTCTCGATCACGGACTCGGGCACGGTCATGGCACAGGGCCGGGGCAGCGACGACTTGATGCTGCCGGCGATCATGTTCGCAATCTCCTTGGTTGCGTCCAGCGCGTCGGCCTCGACCACCGTTTCCACCGCCTGCATCAACATTGTCCCCGTCGCCAGGTAGGCAAGCCCCTCGGCGAGACGCACCTCAATGCGCCCTTTCCACGCGCCGGAGAGATCCACGCTGCCCAGCAGGTGGCCGGCGTCTACGCAAGTTTCCTTTGGCAAAGATACGGGCTCCACCGTCATGGCCAACATCTGCTCCCAAAACTGGGAATTTGCCTTGATTACGCACTGTTCGTCGACCTGAGCCCGCATACCCGCCCTCCGATTTCGACCAGGGACCTCATTACATCTTGGCTTCTTCTTAACCTATCGGGCGAATCTCAGAAGGCGTTAAGAATTACAGAAATCGTAAGAATCCCCCCGTCATTGGAAGGAGCTAATGAAGCCCGCCCAGAATAATTTATCTTTGTGAGCAGCATCACTCCCGGCGGTGCGCCCCGGCACATCTGACAGGACTTTTCAGTGCCAATCTGGCGAATGCGAGGTTGTGTGCCGTGACATCTGCAGTTCCTGAGTCAGGCCTGAATTCGAGTCCAAACCCAAGCACCAACGACGGCTGGACTCGCCCCGGCGTAATTCTCGTTGCCACCGACCTGACCGAACTCGACCGGCTGATGCCATTTGCATTTCAGCAGGCCTCTGAGACAGGGGCCCGGCTGGTTTTGCTGCACGTGCTCGCCGCCGGCGAAGGAATTGCGGTGGACTCCATCGGGATGCCCTACTACGATCCTTCGGGCGCCTCGGAACTCGCCGCCAGGACGCTGGAACCATGGTGCGCGGAAGCCCGTGCTTACTGTGTAACATGCAAGGCTTATGTACGCGAGGGGAACGCTTCACAGCAGATCCTTGCCGCCGTCAAACAGTTCCAGGCCGATCGCATTCTTCTCGGTACCCGGAGCCGCGGCAGGCTGGGGAAGCTGCTTATCGGTTCCGTCGCCGAGCACATCCTCCGCTCCGTTGATATCCCGGTGATGACCGTCGGACCCGAGGCTTATCCGCCTTCGGCAAGCGAGAGCCAGAGTGACCCCAATCGTCAAATCGTGCTCCACGCCACAACTCTCAAAGAGACTTCTCGCCGCAGCGCAGCGCTTGCGTGCCAGGTTGCGGCCAGCCAGAAGGCGAAGCTGATCCTGTTGCACGTTTTGCCTCCGATGGACGAGATGGAGCGGAAGGGTCTGCCGACGGGCCTCGATTCTGCGGCAATCCATGAACTGCGCCTGCTTGCGGCCGAGACGGGAACCGGGTGCTGCACCACGATCGAGCCGCGCGTTGTACATGGCAACCCTTCCATCGAGATACTGGCCGAGGCGGCGGAGTCGCGCGCCAACCAGATCGTTCTGGGCGCCACAATGCGGTCGGCATTTGAGAATCTCACCCTGGAGCGCACCATTTACCGGGTACTGGCCCATGCCCGCTGCCCGGTGCTCACACTACGCGATCCGGCGCCTGAGCCAATTGAGGCCGACACAGTTCGAATGATTGTGAACGGTTAAATCTATGCGGTGAGGCGCTCGAGTTGGTCGGGCTTCACAATCGTCAGGCTGGCGCCCTTGATGGTAATCCAGTTATCGCGGCGGAACTGGTTCAGCAGCCGCGTTACGGTCTCGCGCGAGGTGCCCGCCATGTTGGCGATCTCCTCGTGGGTCAATGCCATTGTGAAGCGAATTTCCGGTTTGCCGTCGCAGGCGGTGCGTCCCCAGTCGAGCAGCAAGCGGGCCAGCCGCCCAGCCGCCGAGCCGGAAAGAGCAAGTCGCTTGGCGTCGTGAAAAACCGTCAGGTATTCCGAAGAGAGAGACTGCGCCGCGTGCATGCTGGCGATGCCGTGCCGCCCCAGGAAGTCGACAAACTCCTGCTTGCGCACCGTTTTCACTTGGCAGGGCTCGATGGCTTCGGCGGTCACTTCGTGGGGAACGTTGGCCAGTACTGCGCTGAGACCCATCACATCTCCGGGGCCGGCAATCTTTAGAATCATGGTTTTGCCGTCGCGAGAAGTGGAAGAGACTTTGACCTGGCCAAAACATATGACAAAAACATTCCGCGCCGGATCGCCTTCAGAAAACAGCTTGGCGCCCCGTGCATGGCTCATCATGATGCCGATGCCGTCATAATCCTGTAGCGCCTCAGGTGTGAGATTGCAGAACATTCGCAAATGGCGATGCTCACAATTTACGCAATCATCCGGAGGGTGATGGGAATGGAAAGTTGCCATACGTTTGCCGCTGAACCGGTTTTGTTGTCAGCTTGAAGTATAGCGCACTTCCCTCTGGCGCAAGGCAGCGATTTTCCTGTGGTCTACGGGGTGAACGTCGGGAGGCTCCTGCCTAAGGTGTAGTCGTTTTTGCGCCTCGACGCCTCGAATTAACGGGCCGGCCAAAGCAGCAAACGTTGTAGGCCCGAGATACTTCCCGGGCAAGTTCCGCCAAGAGCTGCATCCGCAGCGGCGGATAGCTTTGAAATGCCTCCCTAAGCGCTTCAATAGGCAGGAATAGCACCGACCCTGGAGTCTGCGCGATGAGACTGTAGGTATGGCGGCCGTCCCCCAGGGCGGCCGCCAACTCCACCAGATCTCCCGGCCGGGCCGGGCCCAGCGTCAGCCGGGTCTCAATCCGTTCCGTCTTGCGTAAATACTGCCCTAAAACAACAACGTAGAGGCCGCGGCAACTTGCGGATTGGTGAAAGATGACGTCCCCGATGTCGTAATCGACGCAGGACGCCGAGGCGTTCAGCAGACTTCCGACCGTCGGAGGGCAATCCAACAGCTCTGCCAGCGGGTGCGGCTGGACGGCATCCATTCGCTCCGAGCTTGCTTCAGGTTGCATGGTTTCATCTCCTCTTATCGCTGCCCGTAATCCGATCCTGCGGCGCGGTGGGGCTGTTACCCACTTGCCGGCCGGTCTTTGGCGAGCGTGTTTGATAATGCGGACTTTCGATGAACCAGATTCCATATGCTGCAAATCGTCCTAAACAAGATCCTGAAAACGAACTCCCCGAAATGGGTGAGGAACCCCTTATTCCGTGGCCCATTACGCATTGCATACTTACTTGCGCTTTACTTGAACACTATGCTGATTTAGCGGCTGCGAAAGGCTCGTGCTCGACCTGGGGGAGTGCCGATTCCGGCGGAACGCACAAGACGGGCACGCGGGAGCGAGCCAGCAAGGCGAATACGGTGCCGTGCTTGCCAAGTGTGGCACTGGTGCGCTTCACCCCGGCTACCAATATGCTTGGGTGGTACTGCGCGATGGCTGACACAATCGCGTCTGCCGGATTACCGTCCTTGACCACAAAGCGAACCGGACAGGACCCGCTCGGCTTGACTCCGAACTCCTCCAGCTTGGTGGCGCCGGGGTTCAAAAAGGCCGAGGCCTCGGCAGGGGTGCGCGCATGCACCACCACCAGCGTGCGTTGAAATGTCTCCGCCAGCGAGTGCGCCGTTGCGACCGCGGCCGGCGTAGCTTCGTTGCGCTCCATCGCCAGCAGCACCGGCCCGCCTGGAACTGGACGGAATGGGCCTGCGTTCCAATCCGCAGAGACTGCAAGCACCGGGCACGGCGACAGCCGGACCAATTGCTCGGCGACGGCGCCCACAATCACCGGACCCGCGCCCTGCATTCCCTTGGTGCCAACCACAATCAGCCCGGCCTCGTATTGGCGGGCAACATCCACCAGCATCCGTGCCACCGCACCTTGCCGGATCTCAGAATGACTATGAATTCCTTCCCTCATAAGGTCGCCGGCCATTGTTTCCAGGGCGGCGCGGGCTTCTTCGGTGAGCCCCTGCAGCACCCGGCCGGGAACTGCATCTACCGCGGCATAGTCCACCGGGTCAATTCCATGCGCAAGCACGATGCGGGCGCCGTAGCCCGCAGCCAGTTTACGGGCGTACTCAAGAGCGCCTTCCGAGCGGCCGTCAAGGTCCGTGGCCACGACGATCGTCTTTAAACCGGATACAAAGCTCATGATGCCTCCTGACGCGCAGCGGCGTCTCCGTTTCATGCCTTGGAATTCGAGTCTGCGCCAGTGAAGCAGGCCATGGCAGTGACCCCGTACACCCCCGGCTGTGATTCGTGTCACAAACCATTGATTTAGTTCACCCTAAGACCTCGTTGTTTGTTTTCAGCAGGTAGTGAGTCTCTGAGACCGGTTGGATATACACTCCCGGGCCGGATGCGGTACCTTTTTCAAGTCATGAAAAACCTCACGAATTCCACTCCTCAATCGCCTCCTGGTCTTTTGTGCCTCTTGCCGTTTTTGCTGGCTTTCATCATGGCCGTGTCCTTGCAGGCGGCGGCGCAGGCTCCGGTGTCCGACTCTCCTGCCATTGAGGCCAAAGCCCACGCACTGGTGGCCAAACTGACGCTGGAAGAGAAGATCAAGCTGCTGGGCGGCGCTGACTCGATGTTCACTCAGCCAATTCCCTCAATCAGCCTTCCCCGCTTCAAAATGTCAGACGCTTCGCTCGGCGTTCGCACGTGGGGGCCGACCACGGCTTATTCCGGCGGCGTGGCGCTGGCTGCTTCATTTGATACAGCGCTGGCGCGGAGAATTGGCGAGGGCCTGGGCAAGGACGCCCGCGCTCGCAGTGTACATTTCCTTCTGGGTCCCGGGGTGAACATCGCCCGCTCGCCTCTGAATGGCCGCAATTTCGAATACCTCTCCGAAGATCCGTTTCTGAATTCTGCATTGGTAGTCCCGTTTATCGAGGGCGTGCAATCGCAGGGCGTGATCGCGACAGTCAAGCACTTCGCCGTGAACAACCAGGAGTACAACCGGCACAACGTCAGCTCCGACATAGACGAGCGGACCATGCGCGAGATCTACTTGCCGGCTTTCGAGGCCGCTGTCCTCAAGGGCCACGTGGACGCGGTAATGGACTCCTACAACCTGATCAACGGCGTCCACGCCACCCAGAACGAGTTCCTCAACATGAAGGTGCTCAAGGGCGAGTGGGGGTTCCAGGGAATTCTCATGTCGGACTGGGACGCCACCTACGACGCGGTGGGAGCGGCCAATAACGGTCTCGACTTCGAGATGCCCACCCCGCGATTTATGAACGCCAAGAACCTTGTGGCGGCAGTCAAGAATGGTTCGGTCAAGGAATCCACCATTGACGACAAGGTGCTGCGGCTATTCCGCGCCGCACTTCGCTACAGCTTTCTGGACCGGCCGCAGTTTGACCCATCCAACTCCACCTATTCGGTTGCCGACCGCGCCATTGCCCTTGACGGCGCCCGCGAAAGCCTGACGCTGCTGAAAAACGAGGGCAATATCCTGCCTTTGGACACCGTCAAGGTAAAGACCATCGCTGTCATTGGCCCCGATGCGTGGCCGGCGGTGACCGGCGGGGGCGGGTCCTCCGAAGCCCAGGCCTTCGAGCCGGTCAGCATTGTTACCGGCATCGCAAACCTGGTTGGACCTGGTGTTCGGGTGCTCTACGACCGCGGCCTGACCAATGAGAACGATATTTTCTCGAATACGGCCTGGGACGGCCCGGTGAAGGTAGCCACCTTCCGAAACAAGGATTTCTCCGGCAACGCCGAGATGACCGCGATGCACACAATCGCCGATTGGAAGCCCTCACCCTGGGACGTGGAAGGGCAGAACGTCAGCATGCGCTACACCGCCGCGTACAAGCCGGCCAAGAGCGGTAAATACCTGGTTCTAGCCGCGGCTGCGGGCGAAGACGCTTTCAAGGTGTTTGTCGACGGCAAACAGGTACTGGGGCAGATCCATGCCGAGGGCCAGGTTCCGCAATCCGCGGTCCTGGAATTCACAGCCGGCCAAACCGTGAATGTGGTGGCCGACTACCTGCCTCATGCACCCGGCATCCGCCTAGGACTTGGAATTGCCTTCGAGGCAGACCTGGTGTCGGAAGACGCGAAGAAATTCGCTGCCGCCGCGGATGTCACGGTGGTAGCGGTTGGCTTTAACCACGATACCGAGGGAGAAGGGCAAGACCGCACCTTTGAACTGCCCTGGGGTCAGGACGCGCTGATCGAAGCTGCGGCAGCAGCCAATTCGCACACCATCGTTACCCTCACGGCGGGCGGCGGGGCGGATACACAACGTTGGCTCAGCAAGGTCCCCGCGCTGTTGCACACCTGGTTTCCGGGCCAGGAGGGCGGCACCGCAATTGCCGAGGTTCTCTTCGGCAGGCAAAACCCCGAAGGCAGGCTGCCGATGAGTTTCGATCGCAGTTGGGACGAGAACCCTTCGGCCAAGTACTACTTCCCGGTGAAGGGCGCGGATACGGCGCTGCACGTGACCGAAACCGATGGCCGCAAAGTGGATTACGTCATTCCCCATGTGAAATACGACGACGAACTGATGGTGGGCTATCGCTACTGGACCACGACCGGCAAGCATCCGCTGTTTCCTTTTGGATTTGGCCTCAGCTATACGACGTTCAGCTTCTCCAAGCTGGATGTTCCGGCGACTGCAACTTCCGGCTCGACGGTTCCAGTCAGCTTCGACGTAACCAATACCGGCAGCGTGGCCGGCGCCGAAGTTGCACAACTTTACGTCTCCGACCCCTCTGCCAAGGCCAAGCGCCCCGAGCGCGAACTGAAGGGCTTTGAGAAGGTTCGACTGGCTCCCGGCGAAACAAAGCACGTAACACTCAACCTGGATGCTCGCGCTTTCAGTTACTGGGAATCAACAGCCCATAAGTGGACCATCGATCCCGGAAAATTTGTGATCATGGTCGGCGACTCCAGTGAAAACACCCCGCTCCACGCGGATTTGACGCTGAATTAACTCTTCAATTCGCTTCACTCCCAATGCGCGCCGGCAGCCATGATTGCTGCTGGTCGTCTTGCGCACCGGCGCTCTCCAATTCAGGGACGACGGAGGGATTTCCGGTTTGCCGACCACCCGCACTACCGAATATGGCGCCCAGCCTTTCTCTCCAATGCGCTGTGATCATATGGCGCCCAGCCTTCTCTCCAATGCGCTGTCATCCTGAACGCAGTGAA
>PLZC01000083.1 GCA_003151985.1 Acidobacteriaceae bacterium | reverse complement strand
ACGATGCTGTCCGAATAGCCGCCGTACGTGACGCCACCGCTTTGCTTGTCGGGAAAGTTGTAAGTCAGGACCATGTTTGGGCAGAACTGCTCGAAGCCCGCTTTGCACTCGGGGCAGGTGCCGTCGGAGTCCACTAGGCAGCCGACCCCGGCCAGGTCGCCGGGCTTGAATTTTGTAACGGCGGAGCCGACCTTGGTGATGCGGCCAACGATTTCATGGCCGGGAACGCAGGGGTAGACGGTCGGCATGACTTCGCTCCACTCGTTGCGAGCCTGGTGAAGATCGGAGTGGCAGATGCCGCAGAAGAGGATCTCGATCTGCACGTCTTGGTCGGTTGGTTCGCGCCGCTCGATGGTGGTGGCGGCAAACGGCGACGTTGCGCTGGAAACTGAATAGGCTTTTGCTTTGTACATGGGTCACCTTTGTCTTTGTTGGTTGTTAGGGAGGCGCGACAAGTTTCTGCAAAACGTTTCAAGCCAAAGAGTACGGAAAGCCGCTGCTTTCGTGCTACATAGATTTTGCCGATTTCATGCCTAATCGTGTCAATCCGCGAGCTTCCTTTACCTCGTGATCGCGGTTTCTATCCTGCTATGCGTTGGTCCCGTCTGCGCCGATAAGTTGCCGCGCCTTGACATCGCGCATCGGCGGCTGGCCGAAGAGCCGCCGGTATTCGCGGTTGAACTGGCTCGCGCTCTCGTATCCCACGTTAAAGGCGGCAGACGCCGCATCCATTCCCTCGGTCAACATGCGCACGCGAGCCACGTGCAGGCGCAGCCGCTTCTGATACTGTAAAGGGCTCATCGCGGTCAGCGACCGGAAATGATGGTGGAGGGTGGAGACACCCATCTGCGCCACGGAGGCCAGTTCGTCAACGCGCAGGGGCTTTTCGTAATTTGCCTTGAGCCAGGCAACGGCCTTCGCCGTCCGGTTGCTCTGTTCGCCCAGCGTGGCGATGGCGCGCAGATGCTTGCCCACAGAGGACCGCAGCAGCCTGTAGATGATCTCTCGCTGTATCAGACTGCCGAGGAAGGGAATGTCTCCTGGCTTTTCCAGGAGGTCCACCAGCCGGGAGCAGGCGCTAAGCATCTCCACCGGGGTCTTGCCCACCGCCATGCCGCGTGTGCCGGAGGCGCCCTCATGAACCAGGAACTCGTCCTGGCTGAGAATCTCCCGGACCACAGGCATCTCGAGCTTGAGGACCAGGGCCAAAAACGGCTCGTTCTTTGATGCTTTGGTTATCTGGCTCACTACAGGCAGATCGATCGAGGTCAGAAGGAAGTTGGACCCGTCGCAAAAGTGCGTTGTGCCGCCGACGTTGATGCGTTTTTCACCTTGAAGGAAGATAACCAACTCTGGCTCGTAGGCGGCGGAATAACACTCAGTTGGCGCGCTTCTGCGGGAGAGACCGAGGCCCGGCACATCGGTGGCCACCGGACCTTCCACGTGGATGTGGGCAGCGATTTTGCGCGCCAGTTCGGCCCGCATCTCCACCACTTCCGCCTGCGCGTCCTCGTCTGCAACCTTCCGATTCGCTAATTGCACTCCGCGTCGCTCCCTTCAAACTCAGCCTACCGCTGAATCAGCCAACATCGCGCAGAAAAATCATAGATCGACAGAAATAGGCAATCAATAGGAAGGATCGAGATACCGCTCTGAATCGCCCCCTTCGTAGCATTCGATGTGCGGAGATGCGGTTCGGCTGGTATCAGCAGACAAAGGGCGAACCAAAGAAAAGCAATACAAAGACGCAATACTGGAAACAGCAACCTGGAAGTCTCAGCTCTCAAAGGAGAAAATACAATGCAAAAACGGAAACTCGGAAACAGCAATCTTGAAGTGTCGGCGCTCGGCCTTGGTTGCATGGGAATGACCTTTTCCTATGCCCCGTTCCCGGAAAAGAAGGATTCGATCGCACTTCTTCGCGCGGCCGTCGAGCGCGGCGTGACTTTCTTCGACACCGCGGAGGTCTATGGCCCGTTCAACAACGAAGAACTTCTAGGCGAGGCCCTCGAGCCCTTCCGCGGACAGGTAACGATTGCCACCAAATTCGGATTCGATATCAACCCCGATGGAAGCCGCGGAGCAAGGCCGACCAACAGCCTTCCTGAGCACATCAAGCAGGCCGTGGAAGGCTCTCTGAAACGCCTGAAGACCGATGTCATCGATCTCTACTATCAGCACCGCGTTGACCCGGACGTGCCCATCGAGGACGTAGCGGGAGCGGTGAAGGAACTGATCGCGGAGGGCAAGGTCAAGCTCTTCGGCATGTCGGAGGCCGGCGCAAAGACCATCCGCCGCGCCCACGCCGTGCAGCCAGTGACAGCGCTGCAGAGCGAGTATTCCCTTTGGTACCGCACGCCTGAGGCCGAAATCATTCCCACGCTTGAGGAGCTTGGAATTGGCTTTGTGCCCTATAGCCCGCTTGGAAAAGGCTTCCTTACAGGAAAAATGGACGAGAACACGACCTTCGAAAAGAGCGACATCCGCAGTTCGATTCCGCGCTTTACGCCAGAGGCCCGCATAGCGAACCAGGCGCTCGTCGATCTGCTCGGCAAGATCGGTGCGGAAAAGAAGGCGACTCCAGTCCAGATAGCGCTCGCCTGGCTGCTGGCCCAGAAGCCGTGGATTGTTCCCATTCCCGGGACCACAAAGCTCCATCGTCTGGAAGAGAATATCGGAGCAGTTGCGATTGAACTGTCGGCTAAGGACCTCGCCGAAATCGAAAGCGCCGCGGCGCAGATCAAGGTCGAGGGCGCCCGCTACCCGGAACACATCGAGAAGATGACGGGCCGCTGAACTACCTATGCATTGGGCCGGCCTGGCGATCGGAGAGATTCGGCTAAGAGATATGATGGTGGAACCGCAGACCGGCAGGTGGCTCAATAATAGTTCTCACAGAATGGCAGAACTGATGTTTGAAATCTTCGAGGAGAGAAAATCAATGGAGATCAAGCGAAACGGAAGCGAACCTTCTGGGAAAGGGCCGGCGGAGTACTTTACGGGTACGGTGCGGATTGACATGCTGTTTAGCGCACCCGATCCCGCGCGGGTCGTAGGCGCCAATGTCACCTTCGAGCCCGGTGCTCGAACTGCCTGGCACACCCATCCGCTCGGGCAAACTCTTGTTGTCACTTCCGGCTTTGGCCGGGCGCAACGTTGGGGCGGCCCCATTGAGGAGATCCGGCCCGGAGATGTGGTCTGGTTCGCCCCAGGAGAGAAGCACTGGCACGGCGCGGCGCCAACCACCGCGATGACTCACATCGCCATCCAGGAAAAGTTCGATGGCAAGACCGTCGATTGGATGGAGAAGGTCAGCGACGAGCAGTACGAAGCTTCGCGCTGAACAAAAGTCTTCAAGAGCCGGTCTTCCGGTGTCTTACGGCTCGAATATGGCTGCGCCTGTAGCGGCTCGAACCGGGTAGACTTCCGGTCGTAATCCTGTGGCGTTGAAGTAAGTTTTATCAACGGCATCACGAAAATCATCAGTGCTTTGTGCGTCTACAAAAGCCACCATGCAACCGCCGAATCCAGCCCCGGCTTGCCGTGAGCCAATCACGCCCGGCGCTTCCTGCATTGCTTTATGCATTGCGACCATGCTCGGCGAGCTTATCTCATAGAGGTCGCGCGCTCCAGCGAAGGACTCAGCGCACAGGCGTGCCACCGCTTCTCGGTTGCCCGCCTCCAGAGCTGTCGCCAGAGAATCCGCCCGGGCACTCTCGGCCACAATGAATTCACATCGTTTCGCAACCTGCTCCGGTAATTCGTTTCGCCTCGCCGCAAGTACCTCGGCCGTCACCTCGCGCAGGGAACTCACCCCCAGAATGGCCGCACCGCGTTCGCAATCTGCCCTGCGGAGGTCGTATTCCGATCCCGACAGCCTTCGCGGACTCATCGTGTTGCATATGACCACAGCAATTCCGCCAGCGGTCCGCACTGCGCGAGTGGATAGATCGCGGCAGTCAAGCAAGAGCGCGCACTCCTCCTGGCCCAAGCAAGAAGAATATTGGTCAAGGATTCCGCAATTCACGCCGACAAACTCATTCTCCGCACGTTGACACAGGGCTGCCATGGCCTTGGCCGCCATGTTCCATCCGCCCAACTCGCGAAATACTACCGCCGTGACGCACTCCAGGGCCGCCGACGAACTCAGGCCGGATTCCAGCGGAACCGTGCTCTGGATAACCGCATCGAACCCATCCGTTTGCAGTCCCTCGGATTGCAGCACAGTGGCAACACCGCGGGCGTAATTGCTCCACTTCTTTGTTGACGTCTTCTCGATCGCATCGAGCGAGAAACTGTCGTCTTCATTCAGGTTCGCAGCGTGCAATCGAACGTTGCGTGTGCCGTTCTTTTTCACTGCCATCCACGTATCGCGGCTAATGGGAAGAGTCAGCACGTATCCGAGGTTGTAGTCAGTGTGACTTCCCATCAAGTCGACTCGCCCTGGCGCCCGTGCCCATAACTGGGGTTCGGACCCGTATCGGCCGCGAAACAGTTCCGCAATGTACTCACGCCGTTCCAATTGCATATGTACTCCCTAAGATTCAAGTTGACGAAATGCATCGAGCATTGCGTCTACGTTCGCAACCGGGATATCGGATTGCATTCGGTGCGATGGACCCAGAACCAGCCCTGTTCCTGTGGCCGCAAGCACTTGCGCACAATCAATCGTCGTCTTGCGAACAAGCTCCGTATCGTCTTGAGGCATCACAGACTGCGTCGAGATACCGCCGTAGAAGCTCAGTTTCTGGCCATATTCGCGCGCAAGCCATGCGTGATCCATTACCTCCGGCTGCACTGGGTTCAGCGTCGTGAGCCCTATCTCGACGAGGTCGGGAAGGATTGCCTTGATGTCGCCGTCGGAGTGGAGTATTACCGGCAGCCCTGCATCCGTGAAAGGAGAGAACATTCGAGCCAGCCGGGGTTTCACCAACCGGCGCCACGTCCGTGGAGAAAACAGCATTGACCGCTGCGCACCGTAATCGTCGCCGAAGTACCCTCCGTCAACACCGGCTGCTATGAATCTTTGTGCCAATCGAATTTGAATGCTCGCGATGCGGTCGAACAGTTGCTCAACCCATTCCGGTCTCTCTGCCATATCCATCAGGAAAGCATCGAATCCGCGAAGCGACCATGCACGCTCAAAGAGGCACATGCCAAAATTGGGTACTACGAAATATTCTGCTCCCTGCGCTGAAATCGCCTTGTTTGCTTTTTCGAGCAGATCCTTTGCGTCGGGGTCAGGCCAGGCGTAGCAATCCAAGTCAAGCGAATCTGCGAGCGGCGCAAACGAGTGCCAATAGCCCTCGGTGCGAGTATCCCAGCCCGCGCCCCACCAGTCGTACTCGATCGCGCCATCCGCGTTTCTTTGCCGGACATGCGAAAGGTCAACCCTTAGCAGGTGATTGCCGAGGCGGTCCTGTAATTGCGCTTCCGAAATAGCGAAATGCTCCGCCAGGCGCCGGCCCATTGCGCCGGTGAAATTTGTCTGGTAGGGCAGATGGTCCACCGGCTCCCTGCGAAGTGCTCGCCGCATGCGTTCCTTGCGTGTGAGCGAGTTTAAACGTGGGTGTGTTGCAGCGGCCATAATCGGATTGATCGAAAGGTCCTGGAGTTTATTCATACCGATATCCTTTTAGAGAATAAAGACGAGTGCAGGACGCTGTCTCCGCTTCGCGGCCCATCTGTAGCTTCATTGCCACGTTCAGTTCACAAATTCCTGTTTGTAGTTCAAGTATAAACGTACGCGGTTTGACGATGAAAACCATGGGATAGTCTGTGGTGTTATTCAGAGCGGGTAGAGTAGATGACTGGATTCAAATGGGAGTCGATGATCTCCCCGATCTGCAAGCCCGGGCACCATCGCTCGATATCCCTAACCTGATTCTTGTTCTTGGGTGCAGCGAGTCGCATATCTTCGTCCATATAGATCACCGTCATTACTCTGCGAGGGTGATCCGTCGAGTTTGCGCCGGCACGGTGAAATGTCCATCCCGAGTGAAAGCTCACTTCTCCAAGTGCGAAGCCGCTTTCCTCCATTCGGAACTGTGCCAGCGCCTCTTTGAGTGTCAATTCACTATCATCGCCGATCTCCAGGTCGCGGCCCACTTGAAATCGGTGGCTCTTCTCGCAGAATGCAAGCGGCCCCATCGCAAGCGGCGTTTCCTGGAGCGGCACCCACGCCGTGACCGTCTTGTCGCTCGAGGTGGGCCAATAGTATTGATCGGCGTGCCATGGCGTGATGCCGCCGCCAGCCTCTTTGTATAGGGCCTGGTCGTGATAGATGCGGACCCCTATAGTTCCCATCAGTTCTACAGCGATGCGAGCAAGCCGCTTTCCAAACACAAATTCTCTAACGGCCTCCGATTGTGTCCAAAGATTCATGATCTGCAGAAAGGCCTTTCCGTAGGTATTCCTTTGCTCCATTGGTACAGCATTGGCAGATAACTCAGCAACGCGTTCCGAGATAACACTGCCGAAGTGTTCGAGCAGTTCTGAAGAAAACACATCCTTCAGTTTGACGTAGCCATTCTCTGCGTAGAAGTTGATCTGCTCCGGCGTAAGTAAAAATGGGGCGTCCAACTCATTTCTCAAAATCGTCATTACATCCACTGCAGTCATCGGCGTGCTCCATGGGGGTCTGATGGCATGATTGGGGGAATCGCGGCTTCGCTCTAGAACTCGTCGTATGCGATCTGATTCGTTGGGACTTCCAAGGCCGCGAGCATCCTGGTGCATGCTTTGATCATCATCGGAGGGCCGCAGAGATAGTACTCCAGCGACTCGGGATGCGCATGATTCCGCAAATATTGGTCGAGGACGACCTCATGGATGAATCCGACGTGGCCCTGCCAGTTGTCTTCCGGTTGCGGCGCGGAAAGAGCAACGTGGAAGGAAAAGTTATGGTGCGTGTTAGCTAGGGATTGAAGATAGTCATCGTAAAAGATCTCCTGTCGTGAACGGGCGCCATACCAATAGCTGATTCTGCGGTCAGTGTTCTCGTTCTCAAGCAGGTGCGCGAGGTGGGCGCGAAGCGGCGCCATGCCGGCGCCGCCGCCGATATAGATCATTTCGCGTTTCGTTGGTTTTATATGGAAATCTCCGAAGGGGCCGATTGCGGAGACAACATCGCCAGGCTTGAGACTGAAGACGTAACTGGACCCGATTCCGGGGGCGCACTCCTGGCCCGGCGGCGGCGTGGCAATGCGGACGTTGANNTGCCCGCCTCAGCCAACTTTCCCCCGGCTATGAGCCGCTCACGATCCAGCAAGGGGGTAGTCGGAAGCGCCGAGGATTGTCAACATGCATTGAACATGGCCGTCCTTCGAACTAGAATCCCTCATAGATATGCCAACGCCGCCACTCATTTGTAAAGTGCTGGTGAACGATGAAGTGCTTGGGCTTGCACCTGAAAGACGGGCGGTTTATCAGCGTGCCGATATCCTTCTACCCGACGCTTGCCCTCGCGACGCCGGAGGAACGTGGCCGCTTCGAGATCAACGGCTCATCGGTGTATTGGCCGGAGTTGGATGCGGACATCGGTGTCGAGGGGTTGCTCGCCGGCGCCCGGAAGCACCAGCACTACGCGCGCAAAGCCGTCGAACGCGCCGTGCGCCTGGGCCGCCTGCCCAAAGCCGCCCTGGATAAGGCCCCCGCTGCTATTCTCCACCCCGCCTGACGAATACTGCGCTCGCCCGGCAGAACGGGATAAGGGCTTAGATCAAAACTCGTCGGAAGCTATCTGGCTCTTGGGCACGTTTAGGCCATCGAGCAGCTTGAGGGTGGCCTGCACCATCACGGGCGGGCCGCACAGATAGTATTCGACTGCCGCGGGGTCGGCGTGATCCTTCAGGTATTGTTCCGCCAGCACCTCGTGAATGCAGCCGGTGGGGCCAGTCCAGTTGTCCTGCGGCTGCGGCTCGGAAAGCGCGAGGAGGAAACTGAAGTTAGGATGCTGGCTCGCCAGACGCTCAAAATACTCCTGGTAGAAGACCTCCTGCCGAGAACGGGCACCATACCAATAACTGACGCGGCGGCCGGTGTTCAGGGTTTCGAGCAGATGCGACAAGTGCGAGCGCAACGGGGCCATGCCCGAGCCACCGCCCACATAAACCATCTCCGCAGTGCCGGGTTTGATGTGGAAAGCGCCGAATGGACCGATGGCCGTGACTTTGTCGCCGGGTTTGAGTCGGTGGACATACGCGGAGCCGACGCCGGCCGGGCAATCCTGTCCCCGTGGCGGCGTGGCAATGCGGACGTTGAAACGGAACGTTCGCTCCGTCTGGTTGTTGCTGGCCATGGAATAGTTGTTGCGGCGGCCGGCAGTTGAATTACGGGCGACGAGATCGAATACGCGTTGATTCTCCCAGACGGTGGCGAAGGGATCTGGAATGTCGAAGTCGCGGAAGCGAATGGCGTCGTAGGCAGGGATGTTGAGTTGCAGGTAGTCGCCGGGCATGAATGCGAATTGCTCGGATGTAACCAGTGGTTCGAGGACTAACTCCTTGATAAAAGTGGCTACACTCCGGTTACTGACCACGCGAAACCGGCAAGCCTTTTGAGCGCGGGCGCCAACTCCGCCTGGACGGAGGATGTTCACGTAGATCCGCTCGCCGCGCTCTTCCAATGGATATGTTGCAAGTCCGCGGCAGATGGGTACGCGCGCCGGTGAACCGTCGATGAGGTTGAAGCGTCCATTGTGCTTGGAGCACTCAATCATGTTCCTCACCACCAGGCCTTCTGAAAGGTGGGTGTTGCCGTGAGTGCAGACTCCGTCGGTGGCGTAGAGTCGATTCTCTTCGTCGCGATAAAGGGCGTAGGTCTTCTGGCCGTGGTCGAAGCGAATCACATCGGCGCGACCCAGTTGCGATGTGGCACAGAGGTCGATCCATCCCTCGGAATCCGCCTCTCCGCAGGTTATACAAGGGCGCGCATTGACGTGAGCCCTTGGCTCGGGAAGCCGGCGTTTGACATGATACGAGGGTTCTTTGACTTGCCTGAGCAAGGTAGGAAGAATCTCTCTCCAAGCGGCGAGCAGGCTGGGGTACGGCGTTGGGCAGTCGTCCCTGACGGCGGCATGCAACCGAGACAATGCGTGGTAAGGAACCAGCGGGAACATATGATGCTCCACGTGGTAGCCCATGTTCCAGTAGATATACCTGTGAATGGGATTCATGTACACTGTCCGGCAGTTCAGACGGTGATCGAGGACATTCTCTGCGAGGCCTGCGTGTTGGGTAAGGCCGTAAGTTACCGTCAGCCAAGTGCCGAAAAGGTTGGTGAGGCCGACCAGCAGCAAAGGGAGGATGCTAACGGTATAGACCGAGAGAGCGATAACTCCGGTGTAGATGGCAACATAGATGCGCGCCCGAAAGTATACCTTTGAAAACTCCGAAGCGGGAACGAAGGTCTTTTCTTCGGAGGCCATCCGTCCCGTGGAGTGCAGCAGGATGCGCCTGAAATACTTGGGGTAAACGACCAGGCTGAAGAACGACAGGATGATATTTCTTATGTTGGGCGGACGGGGCACGGCAATCTCGGGGTCGCGGCCGACGATGATGGTGTCGCTGTGATGGCGGTTGTGACTCCAGCGCCAGATTGTGGACTCGCGCAGGATCATGAACGACGCAATCTCATAGAGAGCGTTATTCATCCAATCGGTCTTGAACGCGGTACCATGGCCGGCCTCGTGCCAGCGCGAGTCTGACATTGTGGCATAGAGCACCGCGTAGATTGCGTAAGGGAAGATGGCCCAAATCGTATTCCAGAGGAACCAGGTACCGAAGCCGGTACCAAGCAGGAGAGCAAACCAGAGGATGGTATCGCGAATCGCCGGCCCATCCCGGCGCTCGAGCAGCTCGCGCATGGTTTCCCGAGGCACTGCACACTGGTACCAATCCGCCTCGGCAAGGCCCTTCTCCACAGCAAGAGAGGAGTTTACGCCGGTAAGACTGTAATCGAACTTGATCGTAGCGTTCGAAAGAACTTCAGCGTCGCCGCCCATAGTCGGTTTGCCTCCTGAAACTGCGGGCCTGTAGCCTTACATAGTGTACGGGCAGTTGCCGATTTAGCGGCTACTTGCTCCCTTACCACCGTTCAATCCGCCTAATTATGTCGGGCTGGTCGCTCTCTTCGGCGGCGATGCAAAGGAACAGGCCATCGGGCTTCAGTCCGGCAATGAACGGCTCCAACTCGCTCAGCTGCAAATCGACGACCACGCCCTTGCCCGCAGCCTGGATATTCTTGATTACTGGCAACCATTGCAGGATAGGGAGGTCGTCTCCAACGCCCTGCACCCATTGAATGGCATGAACTTCCGGGATGCTCAAAATATGGTCGATATGGCGGAGAACGCCTCTGCCGTCAACATGGAAGATATTGTGGGTCGTATGGCGAACTTCCGCTTGCAGATACGGCAAGTAGAATTCGCAAAAGGCCTTTGTCGAAATCATGGACGTGAAGTCGCAACTGGGAACGTGCATCTTGCCGAGCGACGGGATGTTCATCCAGTTCACGGAGAGTTGGCCGTTCGCTTTGAGCAATGCATCGTAGTGGTCAAATACGGGAAGAAAATTCTTGCCGGCCAGGCAGAGCATCTCGTGAACTCGCCCCGGAGCGTCTATCAGGTCGAAGCAGAGGTCTTGTTGGCCACGCCAGTCAGCGACGCAATCTAGGCTGCCATGCAAGTCCGTGTACCCTACCATGAACTTGCCAGAGCATTTCTCCAAGGCCACGCGAGTAAGTTCTTCGATCCCACGGAAGTACTCGTTGTCCCAGCTGAAGTTCAAACGGTGGATGTCATCCCAATCGTGGACGCAATGAAGCACCCAGGAAGTAACCTCGTCGTAGTCCAATTCGGCGCCATGGAAGGCTGCGTATACGTTGGGGCCGAGATTGGGGCTGAAAACAGGGAAGGTCTCACCGTAGAACCTGCGCCCCCTAATGGATTCGAGGAATGAATCGACCTGATACTCGGCATCGAACCAGCGGGCCTTCAGACCTGTCCATGAGCGATCCGTAATTGCAGGCGAGCTGGAAAACTGTGCGTTCGTCTGCGAAAAACGCACCGGCGGACGATCAAGGTACTCATGATTGAACCACGCCTCGACGCGCTGCAAGGCCTTCTCGAAATCCGGCTTTCCCTGTAGTTCCACTGAACTCCTCCTGGATACCCGAAGTCGTGGGCAGTGTTACTGTGCCCTCTGGAGACGCGGCTGAAGGCGACAGAATCGAGCCAATGGCAACAGCCAACAAAACATTAACTTCGCGAAGGGGCTATTGCCATCTACTCACACTCCGGATCCGGAGACGGGCATGATCATTCTGCTGGGCTCTCTGAAACTCAGCCGGTGCGGCATTACTAATCCACCTTGGCCAGATAGACGCCTGACTAGAGCACACAATCCCAGCGAATCATACCAACTTCCCGGGTACGTTAACGGAGACGACTTGAATCTATTACCTCGCCGCCGCGGTTGTCAAATTGACCGAGGTTGAAATTGCGCGGATTCCGCTCTGGCCAGATTAGGGCGGAGCTAGATCGAAAGGGAACTCGAATCGTCGTTGTAGACCAGGTTGATGAACAAGCTGAGATTGCTTCTAAGCACGATGTGAGGAGCCAACCGAGTGATTTGCTTGGGGGCGACCCGCGTTGCAAGAAAGCGAATCAACATTTCGAAGGCCGTCTTTCCCTGAGCAAATGGCCGCTGGTACAAGGACGCGAAAACCTTGCCATTCTCTATAAAAGGCACAAGTTCGGGGAATAGATCCGTGGTGATTACAAGCACTTTGCCCAAATATCCGTTCTCCTCCAAAGCTAGAAGCACGGGAAGACTGTTAGCTGTACTGACGTACAAGGCGCCCAGATCGGGGTGCTTCTTGATCAAATCCACCGCCGCATTGTAAGCATCGGCCGGCGACTCATGCGCTTCGATGGCAGGCAACAAAGACAAGTGGGGCGACAAAGTGGCCAAAGAAGCGGCAAAACCCCGGAGTTTCTCCGCATGACCCTGGATGCGAAGATCTCCAGTAATCGTCGCAACCTTGGCGGGCGAGGAGATCACGCGGCCAAGCAAGTCGGCGGCGATTCCGCCACTGGCTGTCTCGTCAGTTGTAATTGAGGCGAGGCGAGGCAATCGCGCTGCGTCGGTTGTAACAAAGATAACCGGCTTGTGCTGCCCCTCGAATTTACTGAAGATCGGCCCCAGTTCCGCCGAATTGCCAGGCGCAATAATGATGCCGTCGAACTGCTGCCAGCCTGCCTTCTCGATCGCGTTCGACTCACCTTCACCGAGGCGTGGAAAGGAGTGAAAAACGAGGTCTACCCCAATCCCGCTCTCTGTGGCGCAGGCTGCGCGAATCCCTTCCCGAACCCGGTCATAGAAAAGGGCTATTTGTTCCGGAAGGAAGACACCCACTTTAAGACGATGGTTGAGTTTCAGGTTCCTTGCAGCAACATTGGGGCGGTAATTCAACTTCTTTGCCATCTTCAGGACGCGATCCCTGGTGCTGTGGCTCACGCCTGCACGAGCATGAAGGGCTCGATCAACCGTACCTATCGATATGTCGAGCGCTCTTGCAATTTCTTTGATGCCTGCGACGTGCGATGGCTTTTGGTTCATTGC
Organism: Acidobacteriaceae bacterium; assembly: GCA_003151985.1. Taxonomy (GTDB): domain Bacteria; phylum Acidobacteriota; class Terriglobia; order Terriglobales; family Acidobacteriaceae; genus Telmatobacter. The sequence goes on along the minus strand of PLZC01000083.1, from coordinate 53,083 downwards.
GTAATGCATTGTACCTGATCCAAGGAAACTGTGGAGAAGCGACAGTGGGCGGACCAATCCGGAACCTGCCGCTGCCCCAAGGAAGTTGGTGTTGACAGGTTAGGTGAATCTGTATAAGCTTGCGGGTACGTTACCGTAAAGGGCGTGTGAAGCGCCGTGCAAAGAACCCACGATGGGGTGCCCATTCACGAGCAGGCACATCGCATTCTAGAGCCGTCCGTGCTGCTGGAATTGGACGGGTCAGTGAAAGCATCGCGCCAAGACGTTGAGATCATGATGTATAAACCTCGACTGCCCGATCTGAACCCGTGTTCCCTTAAGAACCTGCCTATCGGGGGATCAGCGGCAGCGTCCACGAGCCACAGCACGACCGATTTGCTCGACCCAATCCAGGTATCGAGTGAACAGATCTCGGCCGGCCTGGCGCCATACCGATGTGTGCTTACCACAAACACGTTCATGACCGGAAAAAAGGAGGCGTACGTTGCCTTTGTTCCAGGGTAGCCAGTCCCAAATGCTCAGGCATGTCCCTGGTGGTTCGAACGGTTCCGACGGCAAAAATTGCGTTCGGAACAAACGCACCTCTTATGTATGCAACCTCACTCTCTGGGTACCCACGAAAGGTACTCAATAGTGAACGATGAACGAAAGATGGATTGGAGGAACAGTGAGACACAGCTATGCATTCGGAAGGGCCGCAATATTGCTTGCCGGCCTGTTCTTTGTCATCGCTATAAGCCACTCGATCGCGCAAGGAACCGGTTCGATCGGCGGTACGGTTGTAGACGCATCACAGGCTGCCATCGCCGGCAGTCAAGTCACGCTCACCAACACCGCGACCGCACAAACTCGCGCGACTTCGGCTTCCGATCAAGGGCTGTTCGAATTCCCGAACTTGCTCCCCGGCGTGTACAAGGTGTCAGTTAACAAGACCGGGTTCAAGGTGTGGGAGCAACCCTCAATCACTTTGACCGTAGCGCAACATATCACCGTCTATCCACAGCTCCAAATCGGCTCCACAACGGAGCAAGTCGAAATCACATCGCAAGCCGCATTTCTTACCACCGATAACAGCACGCTTTCTGGAGTTGTCGAATCTCGACAGATTGAACAATTGCCGCTGAACGGCAGAAATGCCCTGCAACTTGAAGCGCTCGAACCGGGGATTGTGTCAACCGGTACATCGGGGCAGTTTGGCGCGGTTCAAGTCTCGTTTACCTCCTCCGGAGGCAGGGACATCGACACCAACTACACGCTCGATGGCGGAATCAACGTGGATCCGTTCTACGCGATTTCGAATAATTACCCTAATCCCGATGCTTTGCAGGAGTTTTCCGTTTCAAGCCGCAACTACAGCGCGAGATTCGGACGCGGCTCAACAGACGTATCCGCGGTTACCCGGTCTGGAACCAACACTTTTCATGGATCGCTGTTTGAATTCATGAGGACTACCGACTTGGATGCGACCCCATTCTTCTCCTCCACCATCCCAGCTTTCCATCGCAATCAATTCGGCGGGTCGATCGGCGGCCACATCCTCAGAGATAAGCTTTTCTTCTTTGGAAGTTATCAAGGCACACAGCAAGTGGGAAGCCCCGGCACCCAGACGTACACTACGATTCCCATCGTGGAGAGGGGGTTGAACGGGACCAACGCTGACTTTTCGGGGATCAGCACTCCGATCATCGATCCGCTGACGGGACATCAGTTCCCTGGCAATATCATTCCGAACAATCGCATCACCCCGCAGGCAACGAAGTTTTTCACTGACTTCCTTCCTGCGCCGAACCAGGGAGACAACAGCTACAACTATCCCAGCGTCGGGACCCTTCAAGAGCATCAGGCGATCGTAAAGGTCGACTACCAGGCGACGCAGAAGGATCTCGTATCTGCGCGCTACTTCTTTGACGATGTCCCTTCCACGGGATATGGCTCGGGAACCGGATCGGCGCTCGGCACCAGTTGGATATCCTCGTTTCCATACCGGTACCAGGACACAACCATCGGCGAGGTACACACATTCTCCCCGAACCTGCTGAACGATTTTCACATCACTTATCAAAGAAGCACCTTTGGAGAAATCACAAGCCTTCCGTTCTCTCTGACCGCGATCGGATATAGCGTGAATACCGAGAGCGCGTACAGCAACTATGGGCTCACACCGGATTCTTCTCTAAGCATCGGGGGCGACTTTGGCGCCTACCCTGGCGCGCCGACTCGCGATATCATGCCGACATACGATTTTAGCGACAATGTCACGTGGATCAAGAGACGGAATACGATCAACGCCGGTATACAGATCTACAAAAACCGCATCAACGAATTGCAAAATTTCTGGACCGGCGGAGCCATGAGCTTCAGCGGCCAATTCTCCGGTGTGGGGGCTTCCGACTTTATCCTCGGGGAGTTCTCCAATTACACGCAAATCAGCGGGCTAAGCTCCAGGCTCCATCAAACGCTGCCTTCCGCCTATGTTCAGGACGACATCAAACTCACGCCCCGGCTGACTTTGAATACCGGTATCAGATGGGATGTGGTAAGCGGCTACAACTCGGAAGACGGCCAACTGATGACTCTGCAGCCCGGCCAGCAATCCACGGTGTTTCCGCTGGCTACTCCCGGCCTGCTCTTCGCGGGCGATAAAGGAGTACCGGCCGATGTGATTGGAACCAGATGGAATGACATCGCGCCGCGTTTAGGGATCGCCTGGGATGTCTTCGGAAAGGGGAGAACATCGCTGCGAGCAGGATTTGGCACCTTCTTTGTGCCCATGACCGAGGGCATCTCTCTCAACCGGCAGACGCTCATCCAACCCTTCTGCCTTGAAGTCTCTCTCAATGCGGGCGATGCGGAAAACATTTGGGCACAAGCTCCTTTCAACGGAAAAGACCCCTACCCGATAGCCAACTCCTCTGCCGGCCTCAAGACCGTACCATTTGTTCCTGACGGCAGTGAGACGACTCTCCCAACCACCTGGAAGACTCAAACAAGCGATATGTGGAGCCTGTCGATACAGCAGGCATTGTGGAAGAGTTCGGTGCTTGAAACCAACTATGTGGGCTCCTCCTCCTCGCACATGTTTACCTCTGCTCAGGCCAACGCAGCCCAGTACATCGCCGTAAATGGCGAGCCCCCGAGCCCGACCAATGAGCAACAACGCAGGCTCTACCCGGACATCGGCCCCGTGGAGTTGGACGGCGATTATCTGAGTGCAAACTACAACTCATTGCAGGTTGTCTATAACCAGACTCTGCAAAAGGGTCTGATGATCAAGAGCGCGTACACATGGTCGAAAAACCTGGGCGTGAACAGCGGCGAGGGCGCTGGCGGCTCGGGTCCCCGCAATCCCAACAACTGGCGCGCCGACTATGGCCCAATCGCCGGTAGCGCGGCCCAGGTTTGGGCCACGTCAGTCATCTGGCAGCCGCTAGATGGCCATAACTTCACTCGCCCGCTCAAGCTGATAGCCGGAGGGTGGCAATTCGGCGGCATCTCTTCCCTGCATTCGGGAACCCCGCTTAACCTGTATTCCGGACTGGACAATTCTCTGACGGGAATTGGACAAGACACGCCAGACATCGTCGGAAGCTACAAGATCAACAACACTTCAAGAGCAGATCGGCTTGCACACTGGTTCAATCCGGCTGCATTCGTTCAAAACGCACCCGGGACCTTCGGAACGCTCCGCCCGAATTCTCTTGTTAATCCGGGTTTCATCAACTTCGATATCAACCTGCAGAAGAATTTCGCCATCACCGAGAGGATCAACCTGGAAGTCCGGAGTTCCCTCTACAACGCGTTCAACCATGCAAATTTGGGCGGGCCGGGCAACACCCTCACCTCGTCCAACTTTGGCGTAATCACCACTGCAACCGATCCGCGCGTCGTGGAATTCGGCATGAGAACCAGCTTCTGACGCACGGACACTTGATATGAGGAGGCTGCTAAATCGGATAAATGGGCGGGGCATGGTTTTCACAAACATGCTCGCCCCTATAAGATCTCCTGGGTCTGATAAACTCCGCGTTGGAGTTGTCGAATGAGTCCAAGGGGTCCTCTTTTCCGCTACTGCAGCCACTCAGTATTTTTCTGCGAGACGGCAATTCTGGTCGGGATTTCCTTTTTTTGCCTTTCACTTCTTCATGCGCAACAGCCTGACCCAGCGGCTGCACAGGCGGTGTCCGGATGGAAGGCATACGAAGAGGGTCGGCTGAATGAGGCCAAGTCGTTATTGGAGGAGGCCGTCAGGATTTCTCCTTCGGTTGCGGATTACCAGGCGGCTCTGGCTGAGGTGGATTCGAAACTGGGACAACAGGATGCGGCTATCCAGCACTTCAAGAGAGCAATTCTCCTCAAGCCTTCCGACACTGAATTTCGTCTTGATCTGGCTCAAATCCTGCAGAAGAAAGGCGACGATCAAGAGGCACTGCGGATTCTCCAGATCGCGCATCCAAACCCGGAATTGTCGGACACGTGGCATTTCAGCCGCGGGTTCAGCCTATTTCGTCTCGGCAGCTTTGCGCCCGCCGGCGATGAATTCAAGCTGCTGGTTCAGAAGCCTCAATTCAAGGCATCCGCCTCTTTCTTCCTCGGGAATATTGCCTATACGCAAGGTCGATTCGTCGAAGCCGAACCTTACCTTGCCGCGGCAGTGGAACTGGGGAACGTGGAAGGCAATAAGGCCTTTAACGCTTACGCCTACGATTATGGCCTGGTCCTATTCAAACTGGGAAAGTACGCGAAGGCGGATCGGCAATTTAGAGCTTCAATTGCGCACTATGACCAGGATCCGCTGCCGTGGATGTTCCTCGGCCGCTGCGAGGAAGAGATGGGGAACTATTCCGAAGCCATTGCAATGTTGGAAACTTCCATTAAGACTGACCCGACCTTTCAACTCAGTTATTACGAATTAGCTCGTTTGCAACAGAGGCATGGCGATCCGAAGCGGGCCGCGGAACTCTTTGAAAAGATCGGCGAGATGAAGAAAGAAGAGGTCCAGAGGGAGGAGGACAGAGCGACTAAGTTGAAAGCCGTAACGGAGCCGCGTTAAGGAAAGGAATTCCGATTTCGAGACACTTGCATGATGAAAGGAACTTGTATGGATAGAGCAGGCACAAACCAGGGCAGACCTAAACCGAGGTATGCGGCCATGCTCTCCTATATCGTTCTGCTCTGCGGGGGAAGTCTAGCAAGCTTTTCCCAAGGGATGGGAGGATCTCATCATGTTGCTCCGCCAATGAGCGCGGGCAACACCCCTATCGTTAACACCAGCATATCTCTCAATGATATTGCCGCCGAAGCGGGTCTGACGTTCAAACATGAATCCGGCGATCCACTCCATAAAAAGTTCCTTCTGGAGTCGATTGGAAGTGGGGTCGCGGTTTTCGATTATGACGGTGACGGCCTGCAGGACATTTTCCTGGTGAACGCGACTGGCTGGACGAACCTCGCGACCAAATCAAAGCCGACCAGCAGACTCTTCAGAAACCTTGGCAATCTGAAGTTTCAGGACGTGACGGAAAAGGCGGGATTGACACATACCGGATGGGGCCAGGGCGTGTGTGCCGGCGACTACGACAATGACGGCCATGAAGACATGCTGGTTACCTACTACGGCCACAACATCCTCTACCACAACGAGGGGAACGGCCACTTTACCGACGCGACTGCACGCTCAGGGCTTCCGACTCAGGGTACCCGGTGGGGCACAGGCTGCTCATTCTTCGACTACGACCGCGACGGCAAACTGGACATTGCAATTGCCAATTATGTGGACTTCGATCCCAAGACATCTCCTCTTCCGGGAACGAACCTAATCTGTCAATTCAAAGGTCTGCCGGTAATCTGCGGCCCGCGAGGACTGAACGGAGGAAAGAATGTTCTTTACCAGAACATGGGAGATGGTTCGTTCAAGGACGTGTCCGAGGCATCACACTTCGATCAGCCATCCGGTCACTATAGCTTCTCGGTGATTACAGGCGATTTCGATGGAGACGGTTGGACCGACGTCTTCATATCGTGTGATTCGACTCCGAACATTCTGCTGCATAACAACCGGGACGGAACATTCAAAGATTTAGCTATCCCGAGCGGTACGGCTTTCAGTGACGACGGCGAAGAACAATCCAACATGGGCGCCGATGCGGGAGATTACAACCATACAGGTCGACTTGACCTGGTAACTACGACATTTGACGACGATGTGCCTGCACTGTTCCTTAATGAAGGCAACAACGAATTCAGCGATGTCTATCTTCGGGCCGGGTTGGGTTTCCGCACGCACCAGGTTAGCTGGGGTGTAGCCTTCCTGGACCTTGACAACAAAGGCTGGCTCGACATCTTCATAGCCAACGGCCACATATACCCGAATGTAGACACTCTGCACAGAGAAAGTCACTATCGTGAAGAGAAGACTCTTTACTATAACCTCGGCAATGGCACATTCGCGGATATCACCGAGCAGTCGGGACCAGGGACCAGGGCGAGGACTGTAGCGCGAGGGATGGCTTATGGAGATCTGCTGAACGATGGTTCACTTGATATTGTCATCAACAATCTCAACTCCACGCCAAATCTGCTCGTCAACCGTGGAAAGAAGAGCAACTGGATTACCGTAAAACTAGTCGGGACAACCAGCAATCGAGACGCAATTGGTGCTCAGGTGAGAGTGCAAGCGGGAACCTTGGTGCAATTGGCCGAAGTGAGAAGCGGTTGCTGTTATCTCTCTCAAAGCGACATGCGTCTACATTTCGGTTTGGGAAATGCTCAAAAGGTAGACGCAGTAGAGGTGCTCTGGCCCAGCGGCAAAAGAGAGAACTTTGTTGTTGAGCGAATCAACCGGGTTGTCGAATTGAAAGAAGGAACCGGGGCTTGACTATTCGGTCGGCTTGCGAAACCGTTGCTTAGCACGATTGCCGCTCCGCAAGGAGAAAAGGAAAATACATGTCACGTAACGCTGGCTTTTTTGCACTATGTTCGGTGAGCGCGATCTTGGCGCTTGGGATCTCGTGTCCGGCTGGATTCGGAGCCGCCATGCCCGAGTTGCGAACCCCAAAAGCGCCTGCTGCGCCCCGTATCAATGGTCCGGTAGTTTATGGCGCAAGGCCTGCGCATCCATTCCTTTATCGAATTCCCTGCACAGGCATTCGGCCCATGCATTTCTCGGCAGCGGGCCTTCCGCCATCACTCACCTTGGATAGGAATACCGGCATCATCTCCGGCAGTACTCCGGAGGCTCCAGGCAATTACCCCGTGACATTGAAGGCTGTAAACTCGCGAGGTCGAGTAACTCGTTCCTTCATGATCGTGGTGGGCAATAGACTCGGCCTCACCCCGCAGATGGGATGGAACGGCTGGTACACGCTGTACGAGCGGCCCGCAGATGCCGACATTCGCAAAGCGGCAGACGCGATGATTGCGTCGGGCATGTCCGAGTACGGATACCAATTCGTAGATATCGACGACGGTTGGGCGAGAAAGCCTGGATCTTCCGATGAGGCGTTGGGGGATCCAATAAGAAATTCGGACGGAACCATCCGTCCAAATGTCCGATTCCCAAACATGTCCAGCCTGACAGCTTACATTCACTCGCTGGGATTGAAAGCCGGCATTTACTCAGGCCCGGGCCCCCTGACTTGCGCGGGGTTAGAGGCTTCATATGAACACGAAGACACCGACGCTCGCCAATATTCGAGTTGGGGTTTTGACTTACTGAAATACGACTGGTGCGGCTATAGCAAAGTCGTCAAGGACAAAAGTCTTCCTGAGTTACAAAAGCCTTATATAAAGATGAGTTCGTTGTTGGAGAAGCAAGATCGGGACATTGTCCTTAATATGTGCCAATACGGAATGGGCGATGTGTGGAAGTGGGGGCGACAGGCAGGCGGTATGTCATGGCGCACGACGGACGATCTGGGCGTGGCAAAAGGTAGCTCACTTCCTGGATTTTATACTGTGGGACTTGCCAATGCCGCACTGGATGCCTATGCAGGGCCTGGAGGCTGGAATGATCCAGACTACATCCTGATTGGAACGGTGGGCGATGCGAATCACAGTGACCTGGCGGCTCAACCAACTCCGTTGAAGCCAGAGGAACAATATAGCTACATGTCCATGTGGGCGCTTATGGCGTCTCCACTTTTCTTCTCTGGGGACATGACAAAGCTGGATGATTTCACGGTTAACATCCTCTGCAACTCGGAAGTGATCGATATCGACCAGGACAAAATGGGAAGACAGGGAAAAGTCATCCGGAAAAACCAGCAGGAGTTAGTTCTGGCCAAACCACTCGCAGACGGATCGGTTGCAGTTGGTTTGTTCAACCTCAGCGAGGGGCCACTTACAATCTCCATTGATTGGAAGGACGTGGCGAGAAGTGGCAAGCTCGCTGTCCGCGATGTTTGGCGTCAGCACGATATTGGTTCGTTCGCGGATGGCTTCAAATCGCAGGTGGCTGCCCACGACGTCGTTCTAGTGCGGCTCATCAAGCCGGGTATCTCTCTGGCCTCGCCGGGGAAATAGTGAGTGAGCGAGAGAGGGATCTCACATGATTCGAGTTTCAATTTCGGCTCTTCTTTTATCTGTACTTTGCGTGACCCAACTGTGGTCCGCGGAAAGCACCCGCCAGATCCTTACTCCGAAACCGCCCGCCGAGGCGAGAGTCAATGGCCCCACGATCTATGGCGCACGTCCGGGTCATCAGTTCATTTACCGGATACCCTGCACAGGCGAGCGGCCGGTTCGCTTCGCGGCCCAGGGCCTGCCCGCGTCGCTGCACCTCGATCCCCTTACCGGCATCATCACCGGCCACGCGCCGGACAAAACCGGCACCTATGCGGTAACACTTCAGGCGTCCAACTCCAATGGAAGATCGTCGAGGCTCTTCCGGATTGTAGTTGGCGACACGCTGGCCCTCACTCCGCCGATGGGTTGGAATGATTGGTACTCGTATTACGAGCAAGTGACAGACAAAGTAATGCGGCAGGCAGCCGATAGGATGATTTCTTCCGGCATGGCCGACTTCGGCTATCAGTATGTGAACGTTGACGGCGGCTGGCAGGTGAATACAAACGGCAAGGATCCTGAAGTGGGCGGGGAGCCGCGCGATCCACAAGGAAACATTCGTCCCAACCGGCGTTTTCCCGACATGCAAGCGCTGGCTGCCTACATCCACAACAAGGGTCTCAAAGCTGGCTTATATACCTCCCCTGGCCCGGTCGACTGCGCTGACTCCACGGGCTCGTATCAACATGAGGAAGCCGACGCACGAACATTCGCGGCGTGGGGATTCGACTTTCTGAAATACGACTGGTGTTCTTACACCACCGTCGCACCGGCAAAGCCGACGTTGGCCGACATGCGCAAGCCGTACGACCTGATGGGCGGAATCCTCAAGAAACAAGATCGCGACATCGTCTTCAACCTCTGCCAGTACGGCATGGGCGACGTCTGGACCTGGGGCGCTGACGCCGGCGGCAATGCCTGGCGGACCACCGGCGATCTGGGTATGACCAAGGACGATCGACTGCCGGCTTTCTACAACATCGGAATTACCAACGCGGCGCTTTCAAGTTATGCGGGCCCCGGCCATTGGAACGACCCGGACTATCTTCTGATCGGCAACGTAGGCGATGCGTTCAAGTGGGAGCAATCCCAGGAGCGCTTACCAACGTCACTCACTCCGGATGAGCAATACAGTTATGTTTCGATGTGGTCCCTGATGGCTGCGCCCTTGTTCTTTGCGGGGGACATGACAGCTCTTGATGACTTTACCCTGGGCCTTCTGTGTAACAGCGAAGTCATCGATGTGGACCAGGATGCTCTGGGATGGCAGGCGCGCGTCATTCGCCGATCCCCCGACGAGTTGATTTTGGAGAAACCCCTCGAAGACGGCTCGGTTGCCGTGGGACTCTTCAACCTGACCGGCAGTTCGCGGAAGATGACCGCGAGCCTGACGGACCTTGGTTTGAGCGGCGGCCAGAAACTTCGCGATCTCTGGCGCCAAAAAGAAATTGGCGAAGTAACCGGCTCATTTTCTCATGAGGTGACGCGGCACGGCGTGATCCTTGTGCGCTTCTCACCGATGCGGATAGGTCGGTAGGAGATTGCAACGATCATTGACTTTCTCTCAGCCCCAGGAGCATGAGAGAGCCCTTTAACACTTATGAACCGGCAGACTTTGTTTAAGGAGAACCATGCTTAGCTTGAACCGGCGGACTTTTGTACAACTCTCGTCTGGCGCTGCTCTCGGCGCTGCATCGCGCGGGATCTTCGGCCTTACCGATGCGCCCTCAATCTCCAGCCAGTCGGGCATTGTTCGCGTTAAGGGCTCGGACTATAGCTGGGAGTATTCGCAGAACGACGATACGTTCAAGCTGCGCGACTCCAGGAATCGGCTGATCGCAAGCGGAAGAATGCAGCCGGCCGTTGTGGTGGCTCCGGCAGGCGAGCCCGCGCTCAGGCAATGCACGCTTGGAAAGCCATCTGCGCCTCGCTCTGAAAAGGGCCGCGTGACGGTCGACTACGAGGGCGTAAACGGGGGCGGCCGGCTGTCTTTGACCTGGCGCTTCAACGAGCATGGTATCTGGACCGAACCTATCGTTTATGAAGCACCAGCGGCTCAGGATGTGGTAAGTCTGCATTACTTCGCCGATGTCAAAGCCAACAATCCTGTGCCGTCGCTTCATGCGAGTTATCTTGTGGTTCCCGGCATCAGCGAAGCAGCTACGATCAGCCCCATTGTGCGAGACAACGTCTCTCTCAACGAAAGCGTCTGGCTGGGCAGGGGCAGTTCTTCGCCCGGGCCTTCACAGCAGTGGGGCCTGCCCGTGCATTATTTCTGCGGCTTCAGCGTCGATGATTCAAGTGGAGCGCGGAACAGTTTTACTGAGGGCAGGTCGGCTTCCTTCACTTGCGGTCTGGCAGATCTTCCCGGCGGCGATCTGTTTCTTCAGCTCGCTTCCGGCAAGAGCAGCTTGTGGATCGATTATCGCGGCGACCTGTGGAAGCATATGCGCGGGCCGGGCCCCATCTCGCTGGGCGCGACGCTTTACTGGTCCATCGCGGCTGATTACTACAATGCGATCGCCGGCTACTATCAAGGACTACTTCAGGCAGGCGTAATTCATAAGTCTCAACCTTCTGCGAAAAAGATAGCCACCGCCTTGACTCCACAGTTTTGCACATGGGGATCGCAGGTCGACCGGAAGAAAGATGATAGCCGTATGGACGAGGCTTATCTTACCGGGATATTCGAAGAACTCAAGGCCTCAGGGATGAAAGCAGGAATGCTTTCGATCGACGCCAAGTGGGAAGGAAGCTATGGCAAGCTGGAACACTCTGCCGTTCGGCTGCCTCACTTTGAGCAGTTCCTCGAGCAGGTGCGCTCGGAGGGGTACCGGATTGGTGTCTGGGCGGCGCTCATGCGTTGCGAGCACCCGGCTGAGTTGGGCCTGACCACGGAGCACATGCTCAAAAAGCCGGATGGACAACCGTTCACTGTCAGTTGGGATGACAGTCCAGCATATTACATCATGGATTTTACCCAACCGGAAGTTGCAAAGGTCCTCGAAGATGTAGCTCGGAAGTTCATGCGCAGATACAAGGTGGACCTGCTCAAATTCGACTTTGGTTATGAGATGCCGTCGGTTGCTGACGCCGCGCCCCGCGACAAAAAGTGGACCGGGGAGCGGTTGATGTGGAAGGGGCTCGACGTCCTGATCAATGCGATGCGGAAGGAGAATCCTGACCTGGTGGTGATGTATTACAACTTATCGCCGCTCTTCCTGGATTACTTCGACCTGTACAGCCCAGACGATCTTTTTGAGAACGCCGGGGAATACGACGTAGAAGCAAACCGCCGTTTCTTCTTCAGCAGCCTATTGGGTCAGTTGGGAGTTCCCACCTATAGCTCCACGGGGTACGACTGGGCATCCACGTCCAATATCTGGTTCGATGCCGCCGCCTCGGGAACTATAGGCTCAATGAATGACTTCAAGGCTGATGAGCAAGGGGAGGGCTGTACCCCAGAGTTAGCGGCAAGATACAACGGCCTGACCCATGTGTTGCGGCCTACGGCCACTTTCGAAATATTGCCCCTCGATTATGTTCCGGAAGCTCCGACGCTGGGTGCGCATGCGCGCTCATGGGCTCGAATCGAAGCAGGGCAACTNNGTTCTGCTGGCGTTCCGGCCGCCTGTGCCAGGTGACTATCGGCCTCTGGCGCGACAAACCGACGATCCGCGTGTCAAGGGCGCGGTTCTATCCAGCACGCCTGTCGCGGTTGCGTCCAAGACCGGGGATAGCATTGCATCCAGCGGAAATCTTGCCATCGTTTCTTACGGGGATGGGGAAATAGTTATTCGCCGCCAATCTGGGACGAAGGCGGAGATCATCTCCCACTACTTTGGAGAGACGGCAACCAGGAGCCATGCGTCGATCGAGAACGGCCAACTAAAGATCACCGTGCTCGAACGCAATCCAGCAGGCAAGCCGCTGGAATGGATCGAGGTGCATATATCCTAGAGGCTGTTTCATAACCATTGCCGGAGAGTAATTCAGGGGCATACCTGATCTGGACGAGTGGGACGGCCTCAAGCTACTTGGGAGAATAGGATGGTGGCTGTTCCCCCGCAGCCTTGTTCGGCATGGATGACAGCTTGAACTCCAGTCGCGACATCTTCGCCATCTGGTTCCACCAGATCCAGTTGGATACCGGCTTGCCATCGAGCGTTACACTCTCGACATAAATCCTTTGAGGTGCGCCGGGAGCGAGAATCTCAAATTTCCTGTCGCCAAGCCTCAGTGTTACAGATTCAAATGCCGGGCTGTTCAGGGCAAACCCTCCGACGCCGGGTATCTCTGGAAAGATTCCAAGCTGTGCAAAGACTGCCCATGAAGAAGTCGCGCCGAGGTCGTCGTTTCCAGGCAAGCCGTCCAGACCATCGAAGAAGAGGTCTCTCAGCGTCTTGCGCACCACCTCTTGCGCCCGCCAAGGACGGCCTGTCCAGTTATATATCCACGGGTTGCCGAAGCAGGGCTCGTTTTCAATGTATAAATTTGCGGTGAGGTTTTTGTAAGTTGCGTAAGCGCTGAAGTATTTATCAAGGCGGCTGTTGGCAGCCTCCGGGCCGCCTACCGCATCGATCACTCCCTTCAGGTCAAAGGGCACCATCCAGGTGTACTGAGCACTGTTGCCTTCCATGAATCCCTTATCGCTGGAGGGCGAGAAGGGTTGCATGAAGCTGCCGTCTTGCATTCGTGGGCGAATGTGCTTTGTTTCAGGATCAAAGAGCTTTTTCCAGTTTGCGGCGCGAGCGAGCATACGCTCCGCAGTCGCATTGTCTCCCAGCGCGGAAGCAAGTTGTGCGATGGCGAAGTCGGCAGTCTGATCCTCAAGTGTTACCGAAGCAGAGCCCCACATCGACTTGCTGTCAGGAAGATAGCCAAGGCGAAGCAATTCCTTCAAGCGAGGACGCTCCAGGTAGCCACGGCTGCGTGTCGTCGGATCGTCGGCGCCTCGCAGCATGGCGGCATAGGCAGCTTGGACGTTGAAGTCGCGCGCCCCCAGGGAATAGAAGCTGGCAAGGATCGCGTCCGATGGATCGCCGCCCATGGCAGCCTGGTCGTCGTTGGCCAGCGGCCAGATCGGCAATCCACCTCCTTGTTCCGCATCCAGCACCAGGGACTGGGCCATGTCACTCGCCCGCTTGGGAAAGAGCATCGCGAGCAATTGCACCTCCGAGCGGTAAATGTCCCAGCCGGAGAATAAGCTGTACTGTGTCCGGCCCGGCTGCACTTGATGAACCTTGTCGTCGAAGCCAATGTATTCGCCGTTGACGTCATTGAAAACCGACGGAAACATCATGGCATGGTACAGCTCCGTGTAGAACGCTCGGCGATCGTGCAGTGAGCCGCCTTTTACCTCGACGTGGTTGAGGTGCTCATTCCAATCGGCTCGCGCATCCTGGCGCACGCGGTCAAAATCCCAACCGGGAATTTCGCTGGCCGCGTTTTGTGCCGCATTAGCCGAGCTTACGTATGAGACGCCAACCTTGAGATGAACCGTGCGCGTTCCTGACCCAAACACCATGTAGGCTCCGGTTCGGGGCCCTTTGACGGAACTGGCCCCGACTCCGAATCCGGCTTCGGAAAAGATACCTTCGCTATCGGGCTTCTCTTCCACCTGATACGAGAAGTAAGTGCGATGATGCTCGTTGGAGCCGCATCCTCCACCTCCAGAGCTCACTGAGCCAGCCATGTAACCCCGGCCCAAGTTCAATTCCGCATCGTAGACGGTCGTCAAGTTGTGGCTCAGGTCAATGAAGAGCGTGTGCACGTCGCCATCGGCTGGAAGGCGTATCTGCGCTAAACCCGAGCGCTCGGCCGCGGCCAATTCGATCCTGATGCCGGAATCCAACTCGACGCTGTAGTAGCCCGGCTCGGTGACTTCATCCTCATGACGGTAGGCAGAGGTCACCAGACCTTGGGCGCCAAACACAGAAGAACGAACAAACGGAAGAACGTCCAGCCTGCCTTTCACGATCATCATGGGCGCGTCCCCTAGTTGAGGACAGCCCGCGCCGCTGATGTGCATTGGGCTGAAGCCGCGCACGATTGGATTCTCATAGCGATAAAACACGTCCGTACCCGAGTCCGGGCTCCAATACAGCATACCGAACGGTCTGCTGGCGCCGGGTAAGGTGTTGGCATGATCCTCTGGATTTGCCGGGCTGGGTTTAGTGCCGATCATCGGGTTCACCTCCGATGCGAAGTCGTCGACGAGCTGCGCCTGAGTCACGGTAGCGAACATTCCGATCGACGAAAAGAGGAGTGCAAGGAGTTGTCGATTCACCTTTAACCATCCCAATTATTGTGCAGATTGTATTTTGGCCAAGTTACTCCTGACGATGTAACGAGTCAAGCCGCAATTCAGCTCTAACTCTTCGTCTATAAAACCAGAGTTTGCTCCGGTAAGAACCAAGAGAGTCTCGCTGCCATTATAGTTAAAGGGAATTTCAATACGCACTTGCGAAAACACGCGGTGCAATCTATGGGAAGAGCTACCAGAAGTAGACGGCCTCAACCTTCGGAGAGCCGGGTTGGCCGTCGATAACCTGGGTGCTCAATACCAATTCCAGGTTCTTCTTATCCCCGGCTGCTTTCGCTGCCAGTTCAAGTTTGGCCAGGGCGCTGGTGCTGGTGAGGAACTCTCCCGCCGCAAGCGTGGCGCATCGGCCAATTCCCGCCACCACGACGGCATATTTGTCGGTAGTACTGTCGGTAAATCGCGCGATGATGGCGTAGTCGTGATAGGTGCCTGTGGCCATTTGAGAGGAACGATCGACAACCCAGCGGGATTGGGTCGGTGTCATACTGTCGGCGACACGAAACTGCGTCATTGAGGCGTCGGAAGAAAAATGATAGCGCAACGAGTTAGTCAACCGCAGCGTCCATGCATTGTCAAAGGCCCCTACAAAAATAGTAGGGCCCGCCCGCAGATCGGTTAGAGTTGTTGCTCCTTGCCCCTTGATGGTGTATTGCATTCCCCGGGATTGTAGAATTGCAGCCACCTTGATGATTGCGTTTAGATCGTCAATCGCGACCGTGGTGTAGCTGTTCTTCTTCAGGTCATCGTTCATCCAGACCTGGCGGGCAGGCTCGGTGGGGTCGCGAAAAGCGAAGCCCGAATTTTGAATTTGATCTGCAATACAAAGCAACACCGGATCGCTTGTGGTCAGTACCGGTTGCCAGAAGAAATCGAACGCGGAACGATGGAGACCGCGCCAGACAAAGACCGATCCCACAAGCAGCAGCCCGGCCGTGATGGAGAAAAGTACGCTCGCTAAGCCGAAATGGCGACGGCCATGCACAACCGGCGCTTCAGGATTCACACCGGGATGAGGGGAAGAGTCAGGTGAGGCCGGACCGAAATCTCGTACCTGGACGAGTTGTGCCTTTGGGTGTGCTGTACTCCGGACTTCTCCATCCAAAAGGCTGGGATCCACGGGCCGCGCCTCTGCGTGGGTCCCGGTTGATTGCAGACCCACATTACGGGAGTCCGTTGGCCAGTGAAATCGAGGGATATAGGATCCGGAGGGCAAGGTGATCTGCAATTCATCTTGATGTCCAGACTCCTGGTAGTACTGTGCCACCCTCTTGCGAATCTCTGACGCCGTGACGCGTACAACAGGGTCGGAAGCGGTATCGTAAGCAGCATCTCGTCCGAAGATCTCGATGCCCAGGATTCGTTCCTTGATCTTTTCTGTATCTCCGGCCAAAGTATGGTCGGTTATAAAGCGCAGGAACGTGACGGACCGCTTGCTCTGAATGAAGTAGGGACTGGCTAAGAGCCTGTTCAACTGCTCGCGAATCGACTCTTTCTCCGCTTCGCTCAGAGTTATGCGGTCATCCCCCGCTGAAATGAGGTCGTTGCCCGTTGGACCTTGCCACATTCAGAACTCCGCTTTAGTAAGCGAATTATACACCGCAGAATCGTGTTCATCTATGTAGCTCATAACAAAGCATCTTGCTCGGTACAGTACCTGCCCATTGCAGTACCATACCTGAAAACCTGCCGTTAAAGACCTTCACACGTTCTGTTCCGAGCGCCTACAAATTGCGTGTTCCAAAAAGTCCGGTTCTTCTGGTGCTCTCTCAGGGTGCAAATCAGGTATTCAGCGCCTCGGGGCCGGCGGCAGCAACCAACGAATGGCCTGCGCAAGCGAGGGGACGCAGATTCCGAGCTAACCGCTTCTGCGACGCTTGGGAAAAATAGCGTTGCGCCTACCACTTTTTGTGGAGATGCTTAGCTCGGTTGAATGGGGCAACAAAGCCTGGACGGTGATTGAGACCGCCAGCCAAATCGAAGAGGAGTTGAATATGAGTATCTTTGCTATCCGCAGGCGGCTCCTGCTAATCGTCGGCCTGTTGACGGTTTCCGGTTCCGCGGTTCTCGGCCAGAACGCGCAACTTGCAGGAAAGGTGAGCGACACCTCGGGCGCCCAGGTGCCCGGCGTTCAGATCACAATTACGAACATCGACAACGGCGCGGCAAGGAATCTTGCCACCAATGAAGAGGGGTTTTATGTTGCGCCATCATTGAAGCCGGGCCACTACCGCCTGAGCGCAGTCAAGACCCGGTTCAAGACCATGGTCCGCGAAGGGCTTACTTTGCAGGTGAACGACAGCGTCAATCTCGACCTGGTATTGGAGGTCGGCGGCGCTTCAGAGGAAGTCATCGTTACGGCCGATGCCCCCTTACTGCGCACAGAAGACGCCGAGACCGGGGAAGTGATTGACAACCGGCGCCTGGAAGAGCTGCCCCAATATAACCGGAACGTACTGGCATTTGCTCATCTGGCTCCCGCAGTCAGCGGTGTCGCTGAGAGTCCACAAACGCAGCAAGGCGGCCAGGAGAGCGACTTCAGGATCTCCGGCGGCCGGACCACCGGCAGTGAATACTATATCGACGGTATCGCGGTGACGGAAGGGTATTCGAAGAACATTCCTTATTCAATTCCGTCGCCCGAGGCTGTACAGGAATTCAAAGTAGTCAGCAGCGGCTTGTCGTCCGAATATGGCCGGCTGTCCGGTGGCGCGGTAACCATCATTACCCGAGGGGGCGCCAACCAGTTTCACGGATCGGCCTATGAATTTGTAAAGAATCAATTATTCAACGCCAACGACTACTTCAGCAATCTCTATAAGGTGAAGAAAGGCGTCTTCCATAACAACATTTTTGGCGGCGCGGTAGGCGGACCGGTCCGGATTCCGTGGATCTACAACGGACATAACAAGAGTTTCTTCTTCCTGAGTTATGAAGGGAACCGGCAAAACAGCACCAGCAACCTGGCCACTGCGAGCGTTCCGACAGAGGCCGAGCGCACCGGAGACTTCTCGAACAGCACAGTATCGTATAACGGTCAGATCATCCCAGCCAAGATTTACGATCCAACCACAGGTGTGATCCAGCCGGATGGTACGATTCACCGTCAACAGTTCGCGTACAACGGTGTTTTGAATGTAATTCCTTCCAACCGGCTCGATGCGATCGCCAAAGCTTACAGTGCTTTCTATCCGCTTCCGAACAAGGCTGCCGTGGGCACCAACCACGAAAACAACTATGTTGGCACCGCAATCAATGAATCGCGAAACAATCGTTGGACGGGGCGTTTTGACCAGATATGGTCTCCTCGAAACTCCTCTTACTTCACAATTACTGCTTACGACGATTTCAACGGCAGCCCGGCTTGGTTCGGGCCGATGGGAGATTCAAAGAGCGGCACCCAGGTCGCGAAGGCTGCTGCGCTGCACCACGTCCTTAACCTGAACCCAACCACAATTCTGGAAGGATACGTGGGTGTGGTGCGCGATACCGGTCCCAATGACGGCTCGCTTGGTCAAGTAGGTTACAACTCGATTTCGTCGAGCGTGGACTATACCAAATTCGGCTTTGGCTCGGCGGTTGGCGCCATCCTGGGCTCGGGAACCGGGAAAGCACCCGACATTTACACGCAGAATGACGTGAGCGATCTGGGGGGCGGCGGTGGAGCCCTTACCTACGAAACCGACTTTCATGGCGGAGTGAGCCTGCAAAAACTGATGGGCAGGCACAACATCAAAACCGGATTTCAGGGCCATCGCTATTACACCAATCAATACACAGGTGGTGGCGTCCAATTTACGTCCGGCCTGGACCCCACGCAGTTCAACCCTATCAACTACGACGGCAGCGGTTCCAACTACGCAACCATGATGCTGGGAATTATCGATGGGGGCAACGGCAACCAGTGGGCGGGGCCGGCTTCGCTGCAAACCGCATATGGTGTTTTCGGGCAAGACACATTCAAGCTGACCAACAAAATTACGGTGAGCGCAGGTGTCCGCTGGGACTTCGAGCCGCCGCGCACGGAGCGCTTCAACCGCCAGGTATTCTGGGATGACAAGTACAAGTGGGATGTAAGTCTGAACCCGGCTTTTAACTGGCAAAAGGACCTGGCCGAAGCTGGAGTAACCGACGCCGTTCCCGAGCCTCTATGGATGACGAAGGGTTTCTATGGCCGCCCCGCCGTCATGGGCAGCTCTGCTTATCCAGGACGAACCATTCAAGACATTCTGCCAAACCATTACTCGCCCCATCTTGGAGTTGCTTACCAGGTTTCTGCAAATACAACTGTGCGCGTGAGCTATGGGTTGAACTGGATGTCGGTGATCGGAAACCGGTGGCTCAACGGAGCAATGTGGAACAACGGCTACGGCGACGCCTTGAACATCCAGACCGGGTCCAAGGACCAAGGCCTAACTTACGATGCGACCTTTGAGAACCCGACGCCTGACGGAGTTGGATATCAAAAGCAGAGCATTGCGGGAAACGAACAGCTCGCACTTACAACCGCATTGGGTCAATGGTATTTGGCCCAGGCAACCGATACCTCCGCAGGATACGAGCACGCCTTTCAAGTCGCCTTGCAGCAGCAAATCGGCGAAGGTGCAAAGGCATGGGTATTTGAACTCAATGCAAGCGGCAACCTGGGCCGCAACTTGCCTTGGGCTCTCGGCAATGGCAAGGAAATCATGCGCAACAACTACAACCTGATTGGGAAAGAGGGAACCAAGCTTCTGAAGCAGGTGGACAATCCAGTGTACGGAGATGTCCCTGGCGGATGGGCGAACACGGGCGCGACCACGCCACTGGGAATGGTGTACTTGAATAACCCACTGTTTGGCCAGGCCTGGGTTAACGGCGAGGGTGGCGGCACATCCAATTACTTCCAGGGGTATGTTCAGGCGGAACATCGCTTTGGCAATGGCTATAGCTTACTGTCCAGTTACACCCTCAGCAAGATGATGCAGGACACTGGAGCACTCTCGAACTGGGGTGGGAGTTATGGTGGATACGGCACGGGTTCGTACGACAGCAACGGATATCCGCAGGCAGGCCTAGGTCTGGGCGATATCTATGCCGTGGCGCCGAACGACCGCACCCACCGTTTCCTGGTCAACTTCAGTTATGACTTGCCCTTTGGACACGGGAGACGCCTGCTGAATAGCATCAACGGGCCGGGCGGCCAGGCTCTTGACAGCTTGGTTGGCGGCTGGACCCTCGCCGGCACTACCACCTACTGGTCTGGCGAACCTCTCGGCATCAGCGGAGTCAACGCCGGTTTCTGGGGCAGCATGCAGCAGGGACGCGGGATGCGGGCCGTATTCAACGACATGAACTATAACAACCATGTAAGTGGGCACGAGGCGGTTTATGTTAAAGACGGCGGAATGACGCCTTTCTTCAAGCCCGGTTCATTCAGAACTCCGGTAAATCAAGAACTAGGCAATGTTCCCGCCTTGATATCCAATCTGCGTGGCCCCGGCTATAGCAATTGGGACATGGCGGCGCTGAAGAATATTGGTTTGTGGTCAGAGTACGCCAAGCTGCAGATTCGTGCCGAGGCATCGAACCTGTTTAACCACATGGTCAGTTCAAACCCCGATGAAAATATGGGAAGCGGCACTTTTGGCTACGTAACCTCTCAGCTAAATAGTCCGCGTCGCATGATGCTCGCAGCCAAGATCGTCTTCTAGCTGCGAACCAACCTTAACCGCCGGGCGGCGGACAAATATGTCCGCCGCCCGCCATTGTATGTGAAAGTGCAAAGACAAATGACACGCGAGAAGAATTGGGTGACAGAGCGGATTCTCGATGATGGCCAGGAACATGGCAGCGGCACCTGGACTCGGCGCACATTCCTGAACGGAAGCACCGCATTTGTAGCTGCGGCTCTTGTGAGCGGTTGCGGAAACAAGCCGATTGCAGCAATGAAGGCCAACGTCGTGGGAGCCGACCGAAGAGTCCCAGTGTTATTGCGCGTCTCCGATGCAATCAAGCCAGGGCAGTTGTTCTCTATCAATGGTGAGTGGCTGGATGCGGCAAGCATTGAGGTGCTGGTTGCTGCGGGCGCGGAGAGCGGGACACTCCCCCCGGCTCACGCATTGACTGCGCAGATCGTTCAAACTGACGAGCAGGGCCATTTTGTTGTCGCTAAATTGCCGCGGCAGTTGGATCCGGGAGCCTTTAGAGTTTGGGTGCTAAACTCTGTGGGCTATAGCGCACCTATCCCGTTGAATCAGCCGCGCCCGCTTTTTCTCTCGGAATTTGAAGCATGGGCCGGGCAGCAGATTTGCATTATCGGCCGGAACTTCGATCCCGCGGAGTTTGGTGCTCGTGGAGTGCCGCGAGTGCGCTTGGTGGATAACGATGGTAAACACTTCGCAGCGGACGTGATACATCACAACCCTTATGCGATCGCCATAAAGGCTCCGGAGGTTGCTCCTGCACGTTATTGGGTCGAGGTTTCCATCAATGGCAAGGAATGGTGGCGCTTGCCGGACAATGAGGTTTTGACTCTTCTGCCGGTGGGCAAGGACCCGCTAGGTCTGGGTGTGGCTTGGGCCGGCAAATTTCATTGGCATCGGGTCTTCGATGTCAGCAAGAGTGGGGTGCCGACTGCAGGCGGACGCGATGTTACCGCACAAGTGCAGAAGGTGGTGAACACTGCCAAATCTGCTGGCGGCGGCGTGGTCTACTTTCCGGCAGGCCGCTACCAGTTATCCGGCATTGCATTGCCTGCGGATATCGTTCTGCTTGGAGCCGGAGCGGACAAGACAACGCTGGTTTCCACAGCGGTTGGCGGCAACTTTGTGAATAGCGCAGGCGATGGCACAACGGCCGGCCGTCAGGGCATTGCCCATCTGAGCATTGTGCTCAAGAATCCACGTGTACGCCCCGACGCGTTTATGTGGTTGGGCGAGCAATGGCAGCAGAATAACAACGCGGAAGACCTAACTGTGCGCACGGCCACCGGGATGTTCGTCAAGAGCGTGAATCTCAACTACTCGCTCGAGGGTCCCACTACAAAAAAAGGCCAGCGCGGAATCGGCATCGTATGGGTCGGCAAGGAGAGGGCACTTTGCGAAGACTGCAACTTCGTCGGCTACCAGGCGCAGCCTTATATCAGTCTTATTACAAACTATCTGACGGTAAGGCGTAATTACTTCGAGTACTCGACAGGCAACGTTGTGCACAATGGATCCCATTGCTTCTACGAAAACAATCGGATCGTCGGACGCCGTCAATACAGTGCCGCGAGTGGAGACGGAGACCTGCATGGCCTCTTTGCCCGTGATCGGGTCTATATGGCGAACAATGTTGTCGAAGGCGTGGGAAGCCTAACATCCAACGACAACTCCAACGATGGCGAGGCGCTTTGCGTTGAGGTGCCGTCCGCGGCATTCAATTACGGTGCGGTTACCGCCGCCACAAACACCACGCTTACAATCAATCCGCAAATGCCGCTCAGTCGCCCACTGATCTATTTTGGGCGTCTGGCAGTCGCCATCATCGACGGCCGTGGGCTCGGACAGCTAAGGAGAGTTGTCGCAGTCGATTCTGTAAATAACCAAATCAAAATTGAACCTCCATGGGATGTTATCCCGAATGCCACCAGTGCCTTCACTCTGATTCTCCCATTGGAGCAGGTAACTTACTTCAGAAATACCGCGATCGACTGCACCAAAGGCATGTGGCTATTTGGAAACACATTCGATTCGGTGATGGCAGAGAATGAGACAAAGGCCTGCGAAGGACTGTTCATGTTCACAGTCCGAACTCCCGGGCTATTCATCCCTGGGTACTTCGCTCGGTTCGCGCGCAATCGTGTGATTGGGGTATCCCCGAAAAGCAAAAATGGCGGAATTAGTTACGACACAGGCCGCTTCGACCAGAGGGGAGCTTATTGCGGCACGATGGCGTACGGCATCGAGATGCTCGATAACTTCATCTCTGGTAACCCGCATGCTGTTCCCATACCCCATGCGACTGAGGCCCCGCCCTATCCGGGACTTGCTCTCAGCGCCGCAACCTATAGCTCGCAATACGACGGGAATTCAATTGGAGCTGACGGCAGAAATACCGTTCTGGCCCGTAACAAGCTTAGCGACCTGGCCACTGGCGTCACGATCACGCATTCATTGTATGGAACGGTGATCGCCGATAACACCTATACCGCCACAGTGAAGGCCTTTCTTGAGGACAAGGGCAGCATCAATACTGGAGTGATGAGAAACACGAAGGTGTAAGAAGGTAGTCGCGGTGTGAAAAGGCGGTGCGTGAAGACGCATTTCATCCGCTCGCCGGTTTTCGCATCGTGCTTCATCGCCTTGCAAGACCGGTTCGGCACAGTCACCATCGTCAGAGTCCCGGCGCAGAACGCTTCGTCTTTGATACTTCAAAGGAAGGCTCCCGGTGCGGTCCATGACGACAACGCGACAAGACACCAGCAATGAATCAACCCGCCTCAATGAGCGCAGTACCGTTGAGCTGTGCCAACAGAGAAAGGGCTCGCAGCGAGACTTGTTGAGTTTCCTTTTATACCGCACTCGTCGACTGCGTGTTGAGTTACAGCGCCAGTTTGAGAGAAAGGGATGTGAAAATTCGCATGAAGTTCGCGGACTATAGTGGCTGGAGATTAAGAATGCGCAATGTAGATGCACGAAAGCGCAAGTGTGCATTAATGGGCGAATTGGGGATCACGAGGAGAGGGTTCTTGCAGTCAGCCTCGGCTGTTACGGGTTTGGCTCTCGCATCTTCGTCACGCGCCGAGGTTCTGTCATCGATGTGGGCAGGGGCTTTGCAAGAGGCAACTCCAAGGCTCAGTTCTCTGGTGAAAGTCTCAACGCCGGACAAGTCGATCGAAGAATCCTTTTGGATATCCGCGAGACTAACCAACAGAATGCGTCAACTTGCCAACGAGCATTATGGGAAGGACGGATGGTTAGCCGTATCAGACGGCAAGAATCAACCGCAGGGCGGGTATGACCCGCGCGACTTTCGTTATGGACCCAAATGTGCTGCATATTTGTACGGGGACGAACCGGCATTCGCAAACGAAATGGGCAAACGAATCTTTCAGGATGAAACCGACCCGAAGGACGGCCACATCCTCTGGGATCCTACGGGACAGACGGCAATTCATCTGGCTCAAGTGGTAAAGCACTTCTCTGACTACATTGTCTACGGAGGCCAGGACGACTTTGTCCGCCGGAACTGGAATCGCGTCACCCAGATGGCGCGTTGGGCTCTGGAGCACTACGATCGCAATGGCGATGGCTTGATCGAAAACGGCCCGCTCATGCCCAATAACTTTTGGGCGTTGCTGGTTGGGGAAGCCTTCAATTTTCCGGTAGTCAAGAACTGTAAAGATGACGTGGTTGTGGTTGCGACGATGGAGGTCTGTGAGTTTCTTGGTCTCATGGGCCGTTATGCGGCAAAGCACAACCTGCCGGAGGCTTCGTGGTTTTCCGCGCGGGCCGCTCAATTCCATGAGGCAATTGAGACCCAGGCCTTCGACACCGCTGCGGAGTACTACTATCTGTTGCGCCGGACACCGGAGCACCGTTGGTATCACAGTGTGAACGGCATATCTGAGGACAGTCGGGAATTGGATGTTACGCCTTATTACTCCTCCATCGTGAGCGGCGATTGGTCGCGGGCCGCCCGTGTGGCGGAATACGCCCGCAAGGTCTTGCTTGACTACAAGATATTTCCCATGCCGTTGGACTATCCGACTTATACATGGGTCAGTCCGAATTACGGTGATCCTTTCACACATATTCCCGGCGGTGCGTGGGAGGAGGCGTATTACAACTGCGTCCGCGCCTGGTCCCATTGCCGGATGCTCGACGCCGTCTACGAGGCTGTGCTGCGGCGCAGCGAGGCCCAGGTGCGAGATCAAGATTGCTGGGAATCGTACACACACGATGGCCACCCGCACGGGCGCGACCGCTATGGAATTTCCGCCGCAGCCCATGTGAATGCGATCATCGAAGGACTGTTCGGAATCGTTCCCACCGGTTTCGGATTCGACGAAGTGGATATCTCGCCGAACCTGCCCATCCGTTGGGCAGGATCGGCTCCGGCATCCATTCAGGTTGCGCTGCCCGGCAGTGGATTCCTCAAATACACCTGGTCCTGCAATCTGAAGATGCGCACCATCGATCTACTCTTCGAATCCGATCGTGAACGGAAGGGTAACTTCCGCATCTTTGTTCCAGGACCTGTGACTCAAGTAAGTTGGGGCGGCCAGCCGATTCACGGTGGCGAATACGACTCGGCGGTCTATATCGACAACGGCATGTTCATTTGGCTGCACAAGCCGTTTCGCCAACACAAACTCCACATCGAGTTCGGCGCCTGCGAGGGCGCGGGTCTGCCGCCAGCCTCTTGTGGAGCCTTGCCCTGACTATTGGACACGCACTTGAGCCAGTCCGGAATCGCACACGAATTGACGTTTCAATGGAGACCAACGTGATCGAGCGAATGCGCTCTGAGCCGGATAGATGCGAGAACTAGCCTCGCAATTTCCGGCAGACGTATATGTGCTGGAAATGCAAAGGAAAGGACAACAAATACAACCTATATGAAACTTCAAATGGCACTCTTCCTGATTGTGTGCGGAGGGACGCTTTTCGCGTCCGTTGTATCGGCCGAAGTCAGGTTGTCCTCCATTTATTCAGACCATATGGTTTTGCAGCGGGACCTTCCTGTTATCGTTCGGGGCAGTTCGGACGGTTATGAAAAGGTCGCGGTTACATTTCGCGGCGAGACACGAACTGCGGTCCCCGACAGATTCGGCCGCTGGCAAGTGATTCTGCCTCCCGGCCCCGCGGGTGGACCATTCGCCATGGAGATAGATGGGAGCAATTCCATCCGTTTGTCCGATGTGCTGGTTGGAGACGTATGGGTCGCTTCCGGCCAATCCAATATGGAGTTCTACACCGGCGGAGTTGTCAATGCGGCGGAGGAATTGAAATCGGCCAATTTACCTGAGATCCGGCTTTTGACCATCGCCCCGGTCACATCGCCTTTCCCGCTGGACGCTATACCCACCACAAGGTGGGTCACCTGTTCACCGGAAACGGCTGCACATTTTTCCGCGGTGGCCTTCTTTTTTGGAAAGGACATTCAAGCGGACCAGAAGGTTCCCATCGGCCTCATTGACTCTACCTGGGGAGGTACCCCTGCGGAGGCTTGGACCAGTATCCGCGCCCTTTCCGACGATGGCTCGCTGATGCCAGCCTTCGCAGCTTGGGCACACGCGATGCAAGACGAATCGAACTTGATTCCAGAGAAAGCATTTGAGAAGCGGAAAAGAGCATTGGCTATCCAACTAGGTCTTCCCGAGCCGGCTTTCCCCAATCACGTCGACATGGTAGCTCGTACCACGCCAGGAGGCCTCTACAACGCGATGATCGCACCACTGACGCACGTTCCCATTCGCGGAGTGATCTGGTTCCAAGGCGAGAGCAATGGAAGTGTGGAGCAAGCGCCACACTATGCCAGGTTATTCCAGGCCCTTATTCGAGACTGGCGGCGAAACTGGGCGCAAGGAGATTTCCCATTCCTCTTTGTTCAATTGGCCAACCTTGAAACAAACATGGGCGATGGATGGCCAGAACTTCGTGAGGCGCAGAGACAATCGCTTGTTATCAAGAACACCGGCATGGCGGTCACGATAGACATCGGAGATGCGAAAGACGTCCATTTTGCCAACAAACAGGATGTGGCACATCGATTGGCCTTGGCGGCTCGAGCCATCGCGTACAACGAGACCATCGAATATTCAGGTCCGCTCTTTCGATTCCAGTCGCGCGACGACCACGCCTTGCGAATCTGGTTTGATCACTCTAGTGGCCTTCTAGCGAAGGGCGGGGCCGTCAAGGGTTTCCAGATTGCCGGCCCGGAGGGAAAGTTTTTGCCGGCTGACGCTCGAATCGATGGCCAATGCGTTGTTGTTTCCAACGGGGAGATAGAGGAGCCAGTGGTTGTCCGATATGCGTGGAAGGATAATCCTGACGGCAATCTATATAACCAAGCAGGCCTGCCTGCCTCTCCATTTCAATCGCGGGAATGATCGTCTTATCTCATCTCAGAACATAAGCAAGGGCAGGCTCCGATTCTGGCATCCTGGGCCTCCACTTTCAAAAGGCGAAATCTTCGCTGCGCTAAGTTTGATTAGGAATTCAATCATGCTGCCATTCCGGCATACCCTGGCGATTTTGCTTTTGGCGATTTGCCGGCAATCTCTCTGTGCGCAGCAATCTGAACCGCCCAAGTCCGTCTTGTTATGGGCAGACGGCGCACCGGGCGCGCTGGGCAATGCTCCCAGCGATCAGCCTCGGCTGTTTTTGTTCCCAGCTCCTGAAAACATCAGGCGCGGGACCCGCACGGGCATTTTGGTTTTGCCTGGTGGCGGGTACTCGAGGCTATCGGTGGACGAGGAAGGCCTGCCCAGCGTCAAGTGGCTTAATGGCCTCGGTATCTCGGCCTTCATGCTTACCTATCGTGTGGGGCCTCGGTATCATTATCCGATCGAGTTTTGCGATGCGTCGCGGGCAATGCGTTGGATTAGGAGTCACGCCGCAGACTATAGTGTCGATCCACATCGAATCGGTGTCTGGGGTTTCTCCGCCGGTGGGCATCTTGCATCCACGCTGGGCACTCATTTCGACGGCGGCAACCCCGTTGCTGGGGACGCAATTGAGCGTGCCAGCAACCGGCCCGATTTTATGATCCTCACCTATCCCGTGATAGGTCCAACGGGGAGAGCTTCAGAAGGCTCGTTCGCGAATCTGCTCGGCGAGCATCCCAACCCTTCTGCGCGGGACGACCTAACGAACGACAGACGCGTCACAGCAAAAACTCCTCCCACATTCCTAGTTCACACCAACGACGATCAATGGGTAACGTCGGAAAACAGCATCAACTTCTATCTCGCTTTACGCCGTGTCGGTGTTCCGGCGGAGTTACACATTTATCAGCACGGCGATCATGGGTTCGGACTTGCGCAGTCGAACCCCATTCTCTCATCGTGGCCCGGCCTCCTCGCGAATTGGTTACGCGTCCAGGGCATGCTCAGTGCCAATTAGTGCGACTGCTTCGAGTGTCGCAGGCGAACTCTACTGGACGCCAAAGAAGACGATCTTCGCTCCCGGTTTGTCGAAGTGCGCCTCTATCGTTGCTCGTCCCGCGGCGTCTGGCACAACCACCACACCACTGCTGTTCCAATGCTCGCTTGCTACCTTATGACTTGTCACGTAGCGGAAGGAGCCGGTTTCAGTGGCAAAAATGGCGACCGCACCCCGGCCTGTCGAGGCGGAAATCTTCTCATGAATCTCGGGACTGCCAGAAGCAATCCCGGTAACTACCGGATCGCTCTCGGTAATATCATTGCGCACCTGCTTGTACCTGGCGATTGTGCTGCCTATGAAGTCAACACCTGCGCTTGATACATTAGGCAGATCCCCCCAGATTCCGTTTTGACCAAGAATAAGTGATGCGACATTTTGCTCCTCCCATTGTTGCGGATCGTCGGGAAGAAAGTGGGTGAGAAACAAGACAGAAGGAATCCACTTATCGAAAGTCAATGCTGACCGCATAACCCATGTACGTGCAGGCCCTTGGTTGAAGAACAGGTTTACATTCGACTTGCTCCCATCAATGGGAACGTCATAGTTCTCGTAATAGGGTCCATTGTTGAGGAGGAAGAATTTTCCCGAGGAGAGGAACGCCAATCCCATGGCGCGGCCGGATTCCGTGACGTCGAAGTCGACAATCGCTCCCGGCACGGCGGCCGCAACCTTGTCTGCTACTCGGTTCATGTACTGGACTTGTTGAAACGAATACGACTGAGCCCGTTCTCGGGGAGTATTGCCTTCTCCGCCATGATTGTGGTGCGGGTCGTTGCATCCATATTCGCTCATGCCGTCCCACTTGAAGTAACTTACACCAGTCTCTTTTGCCAGACGGATCAGTTCATCCGCGAAGGCATCCGCGTATCCGCTCACCATACACATCCAATAGCTGTTCTCGGTCTCCCATATTGGTTGAGGCTCGGCGATCTTTCCATCCCAGGAGACACGCCACTCAGGATGTTCGCGAACGGCCTTGCTGGTTACTGCTGCCGACATAGGGCCAAACCACAGGCCTAGCTTCATGCCGTATCCATCGAGCTTGGCCTTCACCGCCTTCAATCCGTCGGGGAAGCGCTGCCTGCTGGGAGTCCAGTCACCGGTCTTCTCGTACCATCCGGTATCCAACACAAAGACATCAATACCCATCCGGTGCGCTACTTCGATCTCTTTTAGGATGCGGTCTTGATTCATCGACTCCAGATATGGCTTTCCATTGGACCACTTATTCCGCTCCTGGAAGTTCCATGTGTTATAGAAAATGTAGGGTTTTCTCGTTCCCATATTCTGTGACATATAGTTCAGCGCGAAGCGGCGGTAAGCCGAGGCCAGTTGATCCATATCGCCTTGCACAGCGGCGGTTTCCATCCATATGGTTTGATAACTATGATTGGCGTCTATCGGCTGGCCGGGAAGATAGTCTCCCTTGACGGCTGTAAGACGCACGCCGCGGTTGGGGCCGAGCTGATAGTGCAAGTACTCATCCGGAACCTGCGAGCCGTGTTCATAGGCGATCAGGAAGCTGTCGCGTCCATCGCTGGCAGCAAGGATCGGTCCCATAAAGGCGCTCCCATCCTCGAAATATCTATCTCCTATCTTCCTTTCCGAAAGCGTATAACTATGCGTTAGTTCCACAAATGTCGACAGCGATACCTCTTCTGCCTCCGGTAGCTTCTGGAGAGAAGTTTCCAGGTAAGTTAATCTGTTTGCCCCTGCAGCCGCAGTGAGCTCATTGTGCCGGTCGCCCTTGAGCATATAGCGAAAGCGAACTACAGGGGTATTGTCGTTTACCTGGAACTGAATGTTCAGTTTCAAATGGGGGTCCAGAGCCAGTGGACCCTCAAAGGAATATTCCGTAGCTCCGTTGTTGAGCCGAATCGGAGTTCCGACTACAGCAAAGTGATCGACCATCGCGGAAACCTGCTTCTCGTCGATCTCAAACGTCGGCGGAGCGAACGGATACACCGTGTTCGTATTTGCCGCGCCATACTGCCAAAGGCAGCCGTGACCGCAAGACAATCCTATCCAAATTTGGCTGTTATGCACATTTGCCTGGTGCGCGGCGGCTTGCGGTGAAGCATGCGTGGAAAAGCAACAGGGCAGCAGACTCATTACTGTTATTCCAACTCTTCTTCCAATACCCACTTTCTTTCTCCTGATATGCTCTTCGTTGAACGCAGCCTATGAATATCTATTGCCGATAAGGGTAATGAATCAACAGGGGATCTGGCAAGCTGCATCGAGCTTTACTTACGATTCGGGAATCTCCGTTGAGGCATGGATCGGCCGATTCCGCAAGGACTACGGACATAATCCCCATGTTACGTTCTTCGAAAAGGTCCGCGAAAATGTCGTCACGGTTTGTGGCGACACGGAATCTACCCGCACCCGAAGGTTTGATCTTCCCGTTGCAAATAATCCACGCAGAAACGGACCCACGATCGACGTGCATAAAAAATCTTGCTCCTCATGAAAGAATTCATCCAAAAGTGACGCGTATATAGGTGGAGAGATATTCTCATCAGCCCATTCCCTTGACAACTGTCCGTGAGCAGATATCACCTTCGCGCACCAGGCGTGTCTCCGCGGCAATGGTCCTTCATTGATTCCCCAAGTGAGGAGACCCATCATGCAGAACCATCGCAAGCCCTTCCTGGCCTTTGCCGTTTCCCTGTCGACCCTCAGCTTGGCCACTCCCGCATTCGCGCAGTTCAACATTACCGTTGATTGCACCCGCGGTGAATCCCTCGCCAACGCCGCTGCATTTGCCTTCCCCAACACCATCCTGAACATCAAGGGGACCTGCTCCGGGCCAGTCAACATCAACACCAACGGCCTGCAACTTGTAGCCCGCGGCGCC
Organism: Acidobacteriaceae bacterium; assembly: GCA_003151985.1. GTDB lineage: Bacteria > Acidobacteriota > Terriglobia > Terriglobales > Acidobacteriaceae > Telmatobacter. The sequence continues at coordinate 22,203 of PLZC01000083.1, read as the reverse complement.
ACTTCAATCAACGGAGGGGGCAAGAACGCCATCACCATTTCAGGAGCGCAACGCATCACACTGACAGGCCTCACCATTACGGGCGGAGCCAACGGCATCGTGGCTCAAAACGGCGCGCAAATCACACTTAAAAATGACACCGTTACCGCCAATGTTCTAACCGGCATTGTCGCCCAGGCCAACTCCAGCGTCACACTCAACGGCGGCTCCAATACCGCCAATGGCCTGCACGGCATCGACGTTGAATCGACTTCCGCACTGGTCGTCACCGGCTCCTATGCCATCTCGGGCAACGGCGTCTTCGGCATCAATGTCAACAACGGCTCCAGCCTCACCCTCAACGCCGCAAACCTCACCGTAAGCAACAACACGCTCGGCGTCCAGTTGGGAACCAATTCCTCGGGATTCGTGGATGGCCAGTCGCAGTTCAACACCTCGCGCAACTTTACTGTCGGACTCACCATGGTCTCCCGTTCTCACATGGTGGACTTTGGCGGAACGATCACCTCCGATGGCAACTTCATCCACGGCATCTCCCTCAACTCTAAATCCGGTCTCGATCTCGACGCCGCCTCCCAGGTCCATGCCAGCGGCAACAGCGTCGACGGCGTCCATCTCGAGCAGTTGTCGGTCATGACCATATTCAACAATCCCCAGTTCTCCCAGGCCCCCGACGCCACCAGGCTCACCGTCGAGGGGAATGGAGGCGACGGGATCAATCTTCTTAGCGGCTCTGAGATCCTGGTCGACAACTTCGCCTCCATCGCCTCGACAATCAACCGGCAGATCGGCATTGCTCTCGACGACGGGAGTTCCATCACATTTGGTCAAACCATCCCCGTTACGGGGGTGGCCACGGGGGTAGGTGCAAACCCCATCGACCTGCAACTGGGCTTCGGTTCCCGCCTCACCTACCTGGCCAATGACGTCCTCGGTATAGTCAAGTGCGACTCCACCGTGCTGGTCCGCGGACCAGGAAACATCAAATGCCCCATGTAGGCTTCCAAAAAGCCCAAGCGCGTGCCTGCCTCGCCTGTCACCACGGAGGCAGGCCGCGCTCGGGCATCGAAGTGGATTGTCACGACGCGATGTTGCAGCCTAGACCAAGCCTGGACCATAACTTGGCGAGCAGGGCGGTCAACCATCTCAACGGAATGATGATCCAGGTAGAAATGCGATGATTTACGTTCTTTCAAGCGGCCGATCCGGTCGCGCATTCGTACTTGGCGGCTACCAGACCCCGGGGCGTTTCAAGGTAGTCATCTCGACCGGTCGTCCGCTGCCGTCTCTTCCACGCTCATTCCGCCAAAGTATCGCATCTCAACAACCCGGCTGCGCCGTGGGTCGAGCTTAGCCAGTTCCGTCAAGGCATCGTCGAGCAGTTCAGTGATATCGTGCGCGCCGGAATGATCCAAAGGGACTCTCTGTGTCTGGCCCGACTCATTCTAAGCCACTTTGAAATATAGCGTAATCCAGCCCGTCAGGATCGATCTTCCAACTTCTCAAAGGAGAACGAGGCCGGTACGCAAGCCATTACCGAACTTCGACGCGACCTGAACCCCGACGATGTGCGCGTGGCTTCGCGTTCATGAAAAGCCTGCGTCGCAACAGCATCGGAACTGGCCGCCGGGTGGATTCCGCTTCAAACTGCCCTCAGTTGTACCGAATGTACCGAAAATGGAGAAATAATCATCTTCAGTGAGATCTGCATAAGTAATGAAGATGCTCGATTTATACGTGGGCTGTCCTGTCTTCAGTTTCGCACCGGCCCTACGGGACGGGTGGATGGGCGAGGACGGCAACCCAGCGTTTCGTCCGCTGCGGCGGACTTCACACTGGGCTATTTTCGAATTCTCCCTAACGGGAGAATCGAAGTAACTGGTCGGTGCTGGGGGGTCCGCCCTTCGCCAGAAAAAGTCGAAGGTTGGGCACCCGGCAACATGGTGGAAAACAGATTCTACCCGGAATTCAGAGGCCTGAAGGCCTCTGCTCCCTTCGAAAGAGCACAGGGCCATGTGTCCAGTGTGGGGAGCTAAACGGAGTTCGCTCGCGAACCAACTTAACAAAGACCTGCCCGTCGGAGATTGCGGTCTCCCACCCTTCGCTATAAAAAAGCGAAGGATGGGGCACCCAGCTTCTGTGGTGATTTGAAGGGTGGGCCACCCGCCTTGAATTCGTCAAGTTGTTGATTTAATTGGCGTCCCCGACGGGATTTGAACCCGTGTTATCGCCGTGAAAGGGGGACGAAAGCGGTGAAACTCGACTTTGTTGCCCTCGGCTACGGTGCTGGCTTTTCCTCAGTTGTGCGGGATTTCAACCGTTCCTGGCCCGGGTTATCGATCCGCGATACGAATAGAATCTAGAGTAGACATGGCTGAATTTACGCATTTGCATTTGCATACTGAGTACTCGCTGCTGGATGGGGCTTGCGACTTGCACAAGCTCGTGGACCGGGTGGCGGCGCTGGGGCAGAAGTCTGTCGCTATGACGGACCACGGGAATATCTATGGGGCGGTGCACTTTTTTGAGGCGGCGAAGGAAAAAGGGGTCAAGCCGATCCTGGGGTGCGAGCTCTATATCTGCAAGAACGAGGATCACCGGGCGCCGGGCGAGGGGGACGACAACAATCACCTGCTGGTGCTGGCGGAGAGCGAAGAGGGCTACCGCAACCTGATCCGCATTACCTCTGAAGCATCGCTTCATGGTTTCTACCGCAAACCGCGGGTGAGCAAGCGGTTTCTGGCGGAGAACTCGGCGGGGTTGATTGGGCTGTCGGGGTGTCTGAGCGGGGAGTTGTGCGAGGCGCTGGGCGATGGCAACTACGACAAGGCGGTGGCGACGGCGTTGGGGTATCGGGACATCTTCGGCAAGGGAAATTTTTACCTCGAAATTCAGGATCAGGGGCTGGAGGAGGAGCGGAAGATTCAGAAAGACCTGTTCCGGATGGAGCGGGAACTGGGGATTCCGCTGGTGCTGACCAACGACTCGCACTACCTGTGCGGGGAGGACTCGCATGCGCACGACGTGATGCTGTGCGTGCAGACGGGCTCGAAGATCCAGGATGAGAAGCGGTTCCGGTTCGACTCGGACCAGTTCTTTGTGAAGAGCGCGGAAGAGATGGCGCGGCTGTTTCCGGATTCGCCGGCGGTGCTGGAGCGGACGATGGAGATTGCGGAGCGGTGCAACTTCAAGCTGAAGGAGGTGAAGGATCCGTTTCCGGAGTTCGCGGTGCCCGCGGGGCACACCATCGACAGCTACTTCGAGCAGGTGTGCAGGGAGGGCTATAAGAAGCGCCTGGATACGGCGGTGCGGCAACTGGAGATTCGGGGCCAGTTGCGTACGCCGCGGCATGAGTATGACGCGCGTCTGGAGCGGGAGATCGCGATCATCAAGCAGATGAGCTACTCGGGATACTTCCTGATTGTGTGGGACTTCATCAAATACGCCCGCGACCATGGAATCCCTGTTGGGCCGGGGCGCGGGTCGGCGGCTGGTTCGCTGGTGGCGTATGCGATGGAGATTACCAATGTGGACCCGATGCAGTACACGCTGCTGTTCGAGCGGTTCCTGAACCCGGAGCGCGTCTCCATGCCGGATATCGACGTGGACTTCTGCANNACCGGATTGCGAAGCTGGTTCCGGCAACGATCGGCATAACGCTGGACAAGGCTCTGGAAGAAGTTCCGGACCTGCGCAAGGCGTATGAAAGCGACGCGCAGATTCGTGAACTGATCGACACGGCGAAAAAGCTGGAGGGGCTGGTGCGCGGATCGGGGGTGCATGCGTCGGCGGTGGTGATTGCGCCGCGCCCGTTGACCGAACTGGTGCCGGTGGCGAAGACCAAGAACGATGAAATTGTGACCGCCTACGACATGAAGGCCGTCGAGAAGATGGGCCTGCTGAAGATGGACTTCCTGGGGCTGACCACGCTGACGGTGATTGACGATTGCCTGAAGCTGATCGAGAAGAGCCGGGGGGAGAAGGTGGACATTGAGGCCATTCCGCTCGATGACGAGCAGACGTACAAGAAGGTGTTTCACTCGGCGCTGACTTCGGGGGTTTTTCAGTTTGAGTCAAACGGAATGCGGGATATGCTGCGCCGTTACAAGCCGGACAAGATCGAGGATTTGACGGCGCTGACGGCACTGTTCCGGCCGGGGCCGATCCAGGGCGGCATGACGGATGACTTCATCGAGCGCAAGTGGGGGCGGCGCAAGGTGGAATACATGCTGCCGGAGATGGAGACGATGCTCAAGGAAACATTGGGAGTGATCGTCTACCAGGAGCAGGTGATGCAGATTGCGAACGTGCTGGCGAGCTACTCGCTGGGCGAGGCGGATCTGCTGCGGCGGGCGATGGGAAAGAAGAATGCCGAAGCCATGGCCGAGCAGCGCGAACGCTTTATGGAGGGCGCGGACAAGCTGGGGCATCCGAAAGGAGTGGCTGGCGAGATCTTCGATCAGATGGAGAAGTTTGCCGGCTACGGATTTAATAAATCGCACTCGGCGGCTTATGCGCTGGTGTCGTATCAGACGGCTTATTTGAAGACTCATTACCCGGTGGAGTTTATGGCGGCGCTGCTGACTTCGGAAACCTCGAAGCCGGAGAACGTGGTGAAGTATATCGCCGAGTGCAAGGAGATGGGCATCGGCGTTGAGCCGCCTGACGTACAGGTTTCAGGGGAGAAGTTTACCCCGCATGGCGAGGCGATTCGCTTTGGGCTGGCGGCAGTGAAAAATGTGGGCGGCAACGCGATTGAGTCGATTATCAAAGCGCGGGAAGAGGTGGGCGGGCGGTTCAAGAGCTTTTGGGAGTTCTGCGAGAAGGTGGACCTGCGGGTGATGAACACGCGGGTGATTCAATCGCTGATCAAGGCCGGGGCGCTGGACTCGCTGGGCAAACGCGGGCCACTGATGAAGGCGGTGGAACCGGCGATGGAAAAGGCCCTGAAGGCTCAGAAGGATATCGAACTGGGACAGCAGGTAGGGCTGTTTGGACTTTTCAGCGAGGCTCCGGCGCGAGGGCACGAAGTTGATGAGTTGCCGCGCGTTGCTGACTGGGAGGAGGGCGAACGGCTGGCCAACGAGAAGGAAGTGCTGGGGTTCTTTGTTTCAGGGCACCCGCTGGACAAGTATGCGGAGAAGCTGCGGAATTTGACGGGGGTTATTTCGACCGCAGAGGCTCTGGAGCGCAAGCCGCCGGAGAAACGCTGGGGCACGCAAGCCGACCCGGCGGACGAGATCCTTGTGGCGGGAATGATCCTGGGGCTGCGGGTGCAGAAGAGCAAGCGCGACCAGAAGCTTTATGCGCAGGCGGCGCTGGAGGACGCACTGGGGAAGATCGATTTGATTTGCTTCTCGCGCGACTACGAACGGCTGGCGGGGCAATTGAAGATGGAAGCGCCGGTGCTGGTGCGAGGCGTTCTCATGGGCGATGAAGACGCGGCTCCCAAGATCGCCATCAGCTCGATCGTATCTCTTGAAGAGGTACAGGTGAAGCTGCCGCTTGGGGTGCGGATTCGCATCAATCTCGACCGCGCGACGGAAGAAATATTTGCGGCATTGAAGAGTTCGGCAGATGCCGCGCCGGGGCCGGGCAAAGTGATGCTGCATCTGGAAAAGAAGGGCGAATACGCGGTGATTCTGGAGCCTGAGGGAATGACCGTTGCGGCGGACAAGGGCTGGGTGGAGCGAGTGGAGGAGTTAGTGGGCAAGGGGACGGTGCAGGCGCTGGGGTAATTGGGTACAGCCCTTGCGGGGAACAAAAGAGTCTGCAAACCCGTATAAATGGTCATTATGAGCACAATATCCGAGGTGCCTGTGCCGGAAACGGGTTCTCTTGCGAGCCGCCTCTTCGATTTCGTGCATCGCATCAAGCGCATTGACCCGCGGCTGGGGCGCGTGTTCATTCCCTGGGTCGCGCGGCATCCGCGCTATCTGCCAGGGTTTATCCGTCTGGCGCGGGCGCACGAGCAGACGATGCGGATGCGTGCCCGCGCAACTGCAGGCGGGGTGGAAGTGCCTCCCTTTCTCGTTCTCAGCGTGACTTCAAAATGCAATCTGCGATGTTCCGGGTGTTTCGCCGGGAACATCGGTATGGTGACGAGCGCGCCGGCACAGCCGGGACTCGCTCTGAGCGACTGGCGCCGCATTGTGGACGAAGCGGTTCAAATGGGCGTGGTGGCTTTCGTGATTGCCGGCGGCGAACCTTTCCTGCTGCCGGGCATTGCGAACCTGTTCGAGGCTCATCCTGACCGGCTCTTCCTTGTTTTCACCAACGGGACGGTTTTGCGTTCTGGCGACTACGAAATTTTGAGCCGCTGTGCCAACACTGCAGTCGTGGTTAGCGTAGAAGGTGATCGGGATCTCACGGATCTACGCAGGGGCGGGGGCGTTTTCGACAAGGCCTTGGCCTCGCTCGACCGGCTTCGCGACGCCGGCGTTTTGACCGGCATCTCGGTGACGATCGGACCGCAAAATGTCGAGTACTGGTCGCAGCCGGAAAACATCGACGCGCTGATTGCCCACAGCGGACCACTGGTGTTCTTCATCGAACAAATTCCGTCAGGTCCCTGCGAAACCGCTTCCCTGCTTACTCCTGCCGAGCGTCTTCGCTTCCGCGAAACCGTAGTCCAGTACCGCAACCGGACGACCGGAGGCGCTTACATCATCCATTCGCCGGACGATGAAGAGTTCTTCGGAGGTTGTGTCTCTGCCGGGCGCGGCTTTGCCCACGTCAATCCGGACGGCGACGTGACGGCTTGCCCCATGTCGGCACTGGCGACGCACAACCTGCGGAATTCAACGCTCCGAGATGCCCTGGCCAGTCCCTTCTTCGAGATGATCCGGGACAAAGGGCATCTGCTCGATGAGTCGGAACACCCATGCGGCCTGTCGGCTCACGCGGGAGAGTTAGAAAGAATGGCGAAGGGTTTGGGTGCTTACCGCACCGGTGCGAGTGAGCCGGCAGTTGCGAGCAAAGAAGCGGTTGTCACAATCCGCTAACTGGCTTGCCCATCTGCTTAAAGCGGTATTTGGGGGCGTGGAATTGCACCTACATGTGCGTTCGAGCGGTGATTTTTCGGCTTAAAACAGGGTGTTGTGATTACTGATCAGTTAATATGTAAAGTTTACAAACCATTCATTATGTGCGTCTTATTGGTGGGAGCGGGTAAAGAAAGTTGGAAAAACGTGAGATCTTTTATTCTTTGCCTGGTGCCGGAGGTTTGACCGGAGCCCATGAGGGCGCCGAAGCGGACGCGGATTCTCGACAGAGCTGGGCTCCGCCGGGTGTGTTCTGGTCATCTGATAAATATTGTGCGCCAACCATTCGCAATTATATGCAAACGAAAAAACCTTGGGCGTGATGAATCCGCCCACCCAGTTCCTCATGAACGGGGCATATCGAGGTTCGAGGTATCCCACCCTTGTCGCGATACTACCGCGCCAAGGATGGGGCACCCGGCGTTTAATCTCAATAGGATCAGCAGGAGCAAAAGCGAGAGCAAAAACAACCGCAGGTCCTTCGACTCCCTTCGCTACGCTTCGGTCGCTCAGGATGACAGAGTTTTAGAAAAAGAGGACGCTAAAAAAGAGGGCGCTAATGCACCATGCTCTGGAAAAGGGGCGACTGCAACAGGCTCGTGAATTGGCCGTCCGATGTGGCAAAGTGAATTGCCAGGCGGCCGGAATCGGAGCGAATATCCGTAGCGCCGAGCGCCTGCTTTTCAGCCTCTGAACCACTCATCTTCCGATAGATCAAAGCTGCGTTCAAAAGCGAAGAGATGGTGGTTGCAGCAAACGCATCGCCGGTTGAAATGGTGAGGTCGAACTTGACGCCATGCTGAAAGTCCATGGAATACCAGGAGGCCACGAGGCGCTTCTTTACAGTGTCGAAATCGGCAACCGAGCCAGCCTCGCCGAGTACCTGGCGCATCATAGTCTGCGTGCCCTTCTGGTCCAGGATGCTCCACAGCGGCGCGGAGTCAACTGACCGCATCGCCTCCATCATGGAGGGGTTGGTGAGCATGCTGGGCACCACTCCATCGCGAGCGTCGAGAGATTTGGTGACCGCCGGAAGAGCTCCGAAAACCATGGTGGATGGGTCGACAAAGCAAAGCACCATCCCGGTTTTGGTCATCGGATAGATCTTGTTGGTGCGAATAAGCGTGGGCTTCAACCTGAGCTTGCGGAAATTGGCAAGAATCTCCTGCACGGAGAACTGCCCCTGGGCCACTCCTACAGTGTCCAGTTGTTCGCCTGAGTCCTTGGGGCGAAAGAGCGCAAAGGCCAACTGGTCCACGTCGTGGTTGTCGTTCAAGCCGGACTTGCGGAGCGCCTCATCGAACTGCTTGAGATCGGGCGGCATGACGCGTTCTTTCAGATCCATCGCCGAAGCCGAGTTTTGCATGGCCCGGTAATCCACCACCACGAGTTGCTGCACATCGTGCGGGATCGCTGTACGGGCGTCAGTGGATAACTGTGCCGCGAGAACCGTTTGAACCGCGGCCAGCAACAGAGCCGTGGCGGAAATCTTCAACAGAAACTTCAACAAATCAATCCTCCAGGATTGCGGCGCTAATCGAAGAGGATGCAGGAAAGCACCCGCTTTGCGCCTGTTCATGCCAGATGGCGGCGAAAGGAAAATGCCTTTGTCGCCCTTGTTGCTATTGTATCCGCCACACTATTCCAACGATGCTAACGGCGCTCCTGCTTCATTTCCGGGGCTTCTCCGGGCCAGTCCAGGGGCGCGGCAAGCCGGTGCTCGAGGATCTTTGTTTGCGCATCGAACCCTATTAATTGACGCATCCATTCCGAATCCCGCTCACAAGCGGCTTCTGGAATGAGGCCGATCACCTCTCCCTCAACCGGCGCCACTTTGTGCCGGAGAGCGAGAGCCGAGACGGCGCGATAGACTTGCGAAACCGCCGTAACCTGGAAGTCCGTGAGGTTCATCGCAAGCTGCGCTCGCCCATGAGCCAGAACGCCGATGGCCTTGACCCCCTTCAAACCGCTGGAGGCGGCGCGGATATCGCGCGCGATGGCACGGACTATCGAGACGTCCGCGGAATCGAAATAGATGTTATAGGTGACCAGGAACTTGCGTGCGCCCACGGCGCAGGCGCCGGCGGTGGGATGCAGCCCCGGGCCACCCAGATCCGGTCTGCGAGCCGTCTCGTTGCGAACCGCGTCCCGCAACCCTTCAAACTGTCCGCGGCGCACCTCTTCAAGATTGGCTCGGTCTGGCCGTGCTGCGGCCGCCTCATAAAAGAACACGGGGATGCCGAAGCGACGCCAGATTTCCAGGCCCGCCTGGCGAGCCAGCAATGCGCATTGCTCAAGCTTGATGCCCGAGATAGGAACAAAGGGGATGACGTCCGCCGCACCGATGCGCGGATGAACACCCTGCTGGCGAGTGAGATCGATCAACTCGGCAGCCTTGCCAGCGCCGCGGACGGCTGCTTCGACAATGGCCGACGGCTCCCCGGCGATGGTTACTACGGATCGATTGTGGTCGGAGTCCATTGTCCAATCGAGCAGGTGCACCCCCTCGACGCGCATCGCGGCAACAATCGCCTCGACACGCCGGGCATCCCTGCCCTCAGAGAAGTTGGGAACGCACTCGACGACTGCTCCTTGCATGGTTACTCCATCCATATCAGCGCCAAAACCTCTCGCCTAAATCCGTCAAATCTCAAAAGACGACCCCACAGTGATCGGGCGCAAGAAAACAGACGCTACTACCATTGTATCGGTCCTGAACAGGGCGGAGCAGACTGTCCCTCGACCAGGGGATTTGCGGCAGAAGCGTCCCAAGGAGGCAATGTCCTTGCAGATTCAGAAGGATGCGCTGCTCGGCATTCCCATACCTGATAGGCTTGTATCGAACTCCTTGGCAAAGCGGTGTAGAGAATCCCATTATGGTCAAGACGAAGCCCGCATTTATCGCCACAAACTCGGCAAGCATCCGGCGCTATTCATGGTTCCTGCTTCTCATCGCCGGCCTGGGCGGGCTGCTGTATGGAATCGACGTCGGCATCATCGCCGCCGCACTGCTTTACCTGAGCAAGACCATCAGCCTGACCGTCTGGCAAACGTCCTTTATCGTCGCTGCTGTGCTGGGCGGCGGCATGTTTTCGTCGCTGGTGGGTGGCGTGCTGGCCGACCTGTTCGGCCGCAAAGCGATGATGATTGTCAGCGGGCTGATGTTTGTAGCCAGCGTGGGACTCATTGTCTTCTCGCAGGGATTCGCGCCACTCTTCATTGGCCGTCTTCTGCAAGGGATGAGTGGGGGAGTGATCGCCGTTGTCGTTCCGCTTTATCTTGCCGAATGCCTCAGCGCCAACAATCGCGGCCGTGGGACTGCCATTTTTCAGTTCGCGCTCACGTTTGGCATTGTATGCGCCGCGCTTATTGGCTGGTACTATACGCGGCAGGCAGAGACAGCCATTGCGCAGGCCGCAGGGAACCACGCGCTGATCCTCGCCGCGCAAAATCATGCCTGGCGCAGCATGTTTCTCACCATCGTTTATCCGGGGCTGTTTTTCTTCCTCGGCGCTTTCGCTCTGAGTGAGACACCCCGCTGGCTATTGCTCCGTGGGCGAGTGGACGAAGCTCTGGCTGCGCTGCGGCGGTCAACGCCGGAAGAAGAAGCCCAGCTTGAGCTAACCGAAATGCAGGCGCTGGCGAAAGAGAATAACAAGGCGAAGGCTGCCGGCACTGCCGGGTCTCTTTTGCGCCGCAAATATGTCATCCCGTTCGTTCTGGCTTGCGCCATCATGGTGTTGAATCAGACGACGGGCATCAACTCCGTTCTCGGCTTTCTGGTTATCATCCTGAGGCAGGCGGGGATGACCGCAAGCCACGCTACGCAAGGCGACGTAGCCGTGAAGATGCTCAACTGCGTCATGACTCTTGTTGCCGTTGCGCTGGTTGATAGAAAGGGCCGGACTTTTCTTCTTCGCATCGGGACGGCCGGGGTGGTGATCGCACTGGTATCGGCGGGGGTGCTGTTCATCGGTGCTGAATCCGGGCGTTCGGACGTGAGGGACAAGATCGAGGCCGCGCAGGTGGGCAATACCGTTACTTTGCCAATCAGCGCAACAACGCTCGGCAGCGCGTCTGGAACTAACAGGCCCATGGCGCTCACCGTGCTCTATTCCTACGGGGACGGCGACCACGTTGCCACGGTGCTGAGCGATGCACCCGATGCAGTATTGACTCTCACTCCCGATGCCAAGACGGCAAACGCTCCGTTGCGCATCAAGCGGGCACGATACGGCCCCGTGCCGAGCGAGAAAGTGGGCTGGCTCATCACTGCATGCCTGGCTCTTTTCATGGCGTCCTACTCTGTGGGGCCAGGCGTCGTTGTCTGGCTGGCAATGTCTGAACTTATGCCGACGCGTATTCGTTCCATCGGCATGGGCGTCTCGCTGTTGCTCAACCAGGGGGCAGCCACTTTGATTGCGGCGGTGTTTCTCCCTGTCGTGGGCAATTACGGCTACGCGGCGATGTTCTTCTTCTGGGCTGGGTGCACTGTGATCTACTTTGTGACCGCTGCGTTCTTCCTGCCGGAGACGAAGGGTAAGACCCTGGAAGAGATCGAAATGCACTTCGCGGGAGGCGCGAAATAAGCGAAGGCTCGGCCGCCGGGAGACTGCGATAAACTGCGCCTGATTCGAATCGTTGCTTCCTTAACGCGGAGTACCCTTGCGCTATGATCGTCTTCGATGCCTATGACTGCGAGCCCCCCAATTCCGCCTGAGCATACAGAGTTCGAGGGCGATTATCGACCGGCGGAAATCGGCGGCCAGTCAGGCAATCTTGGCTCCACGAATATCCGTGTCGAGCCGGCGGACATGGCCTATCTTGTCCACATGGCCGACGCCCTGAACACCACACTCGACCTGCAAACCCTGCTGAACCGCACCTCGGAATTGGTGCGGACGATCATCCAATATCGCATCTTCGCCATTCTGCTGCTGAACGACCGCACTCACGATCTGCGCATGAGGTTCCAGATCGGCCACACCCCCGAGGTCGAGCGCACGCGCATCCCGATCGGCAAAGGCATCATCGGGCAGGTGGCGCTGACGCGCCAGCCTATCTTGATCAACGACGTGAGCACGGCGGAGAACTACGTTGCTGCGTCGCCGGATGTGCGATCGGAACTGGCGCTGCCTTTGATCGCCAAAAATCGCCTGATTGGCGTGATGGATCTGGAGAGCGAGCAACTGGGCTTCTTCCGCCCGGAACACCTTCGCCTGCTCACGCTCACGGCCTCGCGCATCGCCCAAGCTATTGAGAACGCCCGGCTCTACGCGCGCGTATCACGTCAGGCGCAAACCCTCGAAGTATTGAACGAAGTCGCAATTGAGCTGACCTCCATCCTGGAGCTTGACCCTCTGTTCGAACGCGTAGGGCAACTTCTGCGCCGGCTCATCGAGTACCAGATGTTTTCGGTGATGCTGCTTGATGAGAAGGGAGAAATACTCATCACACGCTATGCCTGGCGCTTCGGCTACGCGCACGCGCCCTTGCGGCGCATCCCGGTGACTGAAGGCCTGGTGGGGACCGTAGTACGCGAGTGGCGGCTGGTGAACGTACCGGATGTGCGCAAGGATCCGCGCTATCTGCCCATGAACGAGGAAACCCGATCTGAACTCATCGCGCCCCTTTTTTACAAAGGACGGATCATCGGGGTGCTCGATCTGGAACATACCCGCACCGGGTTCTTCAACGAAGAGCACGAGCGGATTCTCACGACCCTGGCGGCGCAGGTGGCCATATCTATTGAAAACGCCCGGCTCTATCAGTCCGTCAGGCGCCAGGAACGCCAACTCGAGCGCGATATGACCATGGCCCGCGAAGTCCAACTTCGTTTGCTGCCGCCTGCCGCGCCCGAGCTCGTCAATGCAGAAATGGCGGTTCACTTTTTGCCTGCGCGCACCATCGGCGGCGACCTGTACGATTTTGTGGACTATGGTCCCGGATGCACCGCCATCGTCCTGGGCGACGTCAGCGGGAAGGCGGCCCCCGCGGCCCTGTTTGCGGCCCTGGTCAGCGGCATCATGCGCTCCGCCGCCCTGCACCGGCATGAGCCCGCCCAGATGCTGGCCAACCTGAATGACTCGCTCCAGGAACGCAAACTCGAATCGCAGTATGTGACCATGCTCTTCGCCCTGTGGAACGACGAAAGCCGGACGCTTCAAGTGGCCAACTCCGGCGCTGTACAGCCCATCTTTTGCCGCGCCGGCGAATCCGCTACGATTCGCGCCGAGGGCTTCCCGCTTGGCCTGTTTCCCGATGTGACGTATGAGGAACTCAGCGTCGTTACTCAGCCGGGCGACGCGATCATATTTGTGTCGGACGGTATCCTGGACGCGGAGAACGCCCAGGGCGAGATGTATGGGCAGGATCGGTTGGTTGGCATCCTGTGCGCACGCCAGGACTTGCCCGCGCAGGAAATTGCCGATGCCATTCTCGCGGACGTGACGCGGTTCCAGGCGGGTCATGACCGCTTCGACGATGAAACCGTCATCGTTCTCAGGGTGCGGTAAGAGTGAAGAAGATCAGCTTCAAGCCTTATATTCAAATCACTTCCTGCCCACTGTCTCCTTTTATACACATTGAGTGATTTACGTCACATCCAAGAAGAATTGAGACTGATAAAAACAATCATCATTCAATGATTTGATTTATAGAAGGGTCCAGCAGGGGAGAGTTGGGAGGGGCGGTGTGGGAAGATTCCCACTCTTTACCCCTCCCAAAGGGCTAACCCTGTATGCGCGGAACGAAAGTCATTCAATCCAACGATTGCAACCCAGACCGAATTGGTCGTATACTTAATTACGACCATTCCGGTCGTATTTTATGCGGCCTGCCGTAGCGGCAGCCCGTTCGGAGTCCGGGCCTTGAGCATGTTGAGCGAACTGAATGTGGGCGAGTTCGGGTACTTGGTCGCCCTCGATCTGCCTGAATCGGTGCAGAACCACCTGATGCATATGGGCTTTGTGCCTGATGCTCTGGTAACAGCATTGCGTCGCGCCCCGGCCGGCGATCCCACCGTCTACGGCATTGACGGCATGGAAATTGCCTTGCGGCATGAGACGGCGGACTCCATCCGGGTTCGCGCAGCCGATTCGAAAGACTCAGAGCATCTCGAAGGCGAGGAAACCGAGGAACTGCTCGAGGCTGCACAGTGAACCCTTGCTGCGAAACGCCGGCCTTTCAGCCTCCAACCAGCCCTCCTCTCTCCGGAGAGCTGCGGACGGTTGTACTGATCGGGCCGCCAAACTCAGGCAAGTCCACCCTTTTCAATCGCTTAACCGGACTGCGGCAAAAGGTGGCCAACTATCCGGGCGTCACCGTAGAACAGCACATGGGCTTGATGGCCGGCGTTGGGCGAGACGACTTGACTCTCATCGACTTGCCCGGCATCTACAGTCTGAGCCCCTACTCCGAGGATGCCCGCGTCTCGATCGACGTGCTTCGTGGCAAGATGCCCGGCACACCCAAGCCTGACGCGGTGTTGCTGGTGCTTGACTCGCTCCACCTGACCCGCCAGTTGATGCTGGCCGCCCCGGTGCTTGCGGTCGGCCTGCCCACTCTTGTTCTGCTTAATATGAGCGACTTGATGGAGACCCGCGGCGGCCACATCGACGTCTTGAAATTGGCCCGAGAACTCGGCGCGCCTGTGGCCCAGATTAGCGCCGTACACGGGACCGGCCTGGATGCCGTGCCGCTCTTTCTTCATCAACACACCGAGCGCACCGCCGCTCACCCGCTGGCGCTGCCGGTACTGGGAAACGCCGCCAGCGCCCATCTTTGGGCTGCGCAGGTAAGCCGGCGAACAGGCTACCGAGCGCCTTTGTCAGTCGAAAACAGCCGCAAGGTCGACAACGTTCTGCTGCACCGCATCTGGGGTCCGCTCCTCTTTCTGGCTGTGGTCGTAGGCGTTTTTGAGGTAGTCTTCTCCGTCGGCCAGCCGCTTTCCGACGGCTTTGGAGCGATCCTGGCCCGCATGGGCGACTTTGTGCGCCAGTTTCTCCCCGCCGGCTGGTTGCAGTCCCTGGTTTTGGACGGCGCCTGGAAAGGCATCTCGTCGGTACTGGTTTTTCTCCCCCAGATTCTGCTGCTGTTCCTCTTCATCGGCATCCTCGAGGACTCCGGCTACCTGGCCCGCGCCGCCCTCATCGCCGACCGCGTGATGCGGACGATTGGCTTGAATGGCAAAGCCTTCATTCCCCTGCTCTCGGCCTACGCCTGCGCCGTCCCGGCCATTATGGCCACGCGCACCATCGAAAACAAGCGCGACCGCTTCGCCACCATTCTGGTCACGCCCTTCATGACCTGCTCGGCGCGCCTGCCGGTTTACATGCTGCTGATTGCCGCCTTCATACCCAACATCGCTTACCTGCACGGATTTCTGGGGTTGCGCACCATCGTCATGCTCAGCCTGTATCTGGCTGGCTTTGTGGGCGCCATGACCACGGCCTTTCTGCTTAAAAGTTCGATTCTCAAGTCCAGTGAAACGCCGTTCATTCTTGAGCTTCCTCAGTACCGCATGCCCACTCTGCGTTCGCTGTCCTTGCGCCTCGTGGACCGGGCCCGTGTCTTCCTGCGCCAGGCCGGCACCGTCATTCTCATGGTCACGCTGGCTTTGTGGGTTCTGGCGCATCTGCCGGTAATTCACCTGCAAGGTGGCACAATGGCAGCACCCGAGCTGGCCAACAGCCTGATCGGCCGCCTGGGCCACTTCATCGAGCCCGCCATTGCGCCGCTTGGCTTCAACTGGAAGATCGGCATCGGCCTGCTGTCCAGCGTGCTGGCCCGCGAGGTGATGGTAAGCACTATGGGCACACTCTACGGCGCCGACCCGGGAACCCAGGCGCTGAACCTGCAAACCGCCCTGCACCACGACATGACCCTGGGCGGCGCGCTGGCGTTGATGATCTTCTTCGCCTTCGCCATGCAGTGTACCTCGACAATGGCGGTAGTTCGTCGCGAAACCAACAGTTGGAAGTGGCCGGCACTGCAGTTCGCCTACATGCTGGTGCTGGCTTATAGCGCTGCGTTTGTGGTCAACCATGTGGTTATGGCGTTCGTCGGATAAAAAGCTACCCATTTCTTGATGGAAGATCACGATTCGAGGTAAGATTGTCTTACTATGCGGACGCGAGTTTCCACCAAGGGTCAAGTCGTGCTTCCAGCCACACTCAGGCGCAAGCTCGGCATTTCTGCGGGGGATGCGCTCGATATTTCCATCGAGCAGGATCGGATTGTGCTGTCGGCGCCGAAGAAGAAGAAGTTCACTGCAAGGATCATCAAGGATCCATTGACGGGGTTTCCAGTCATTGATGTTGGACCCGACGCACCTGTGCTAACGAGTGAGATGGTCCGGGAGTTGCTCACCGACTTTCCATGAGATACCTTCTGGACGTAAACGTACTGATCGCTCTTGGCTTTCGACGGCATGGCCTTCACGAGCAAGTCGCTGTCTGGATCCGATCCAGGAAGAATGATCGATTTTTGACCTGTTCCATCACCGAACTTGGGTTCGTCAGAATACTCGGAAATGTTCGTACATACGGCATGGGCGTTTCGCGGGCAAGAGAACTTCTGTTGCGGCTAAAGAAGAGTAGCGTAATGCCGCTTGAATTCATCGCCGACGGGAACGACGTCTCGTTTCTTCCGCCTTGGGCAAAGAATTTTGCGCAGACCACCGATGGCCATCTGGTGCAACTCGCAAGCAGTAATGATGCCGTCCTCGCCACCATGGACAAAGGAATTCCCGGGGCCTTCCTCATCCCATCACAAACAGATTGAGGTGAAGCGTCATGGGTGAACCAAACTCTCCGGATTCCGCAGAAGTTTCCTCTAGCAATGACGTTAGATTTTTCGTCGCTGTGGCTTGGGGGGCGTTGATTGGAGGCATGACCTTTGCGGCGGGACCGATCGGTTGATTGTCGGCAAATTCGATTATCTCTGCCGTTCAATGGGTTTTATTGATTCTTATCCTGCCGGGGATTGTCGGCGGCGCCGTTATCGGCGGAAGTGCGCACACTATCTCTTTGGGGGTAGGAGCGGTAGTCAATGCCCTGCTTCACTTTGGCGTGAGTTGGCTCCTGTTCCCGCTGCTGCTGCGGCTTAAAAGAACTGTTCTTCACTGACCCAAAAATAGCCTCGCCGCACATATGAGAAACTAGAAGAGCCAGGTTCTTTGGGCGCTGCCACGCGCGCCGCCACAACGACTCAACCCAAACTCATCCGGCCGCCGCAGCCGATACCCAACTGCGGCCCGCAATTAGGAAGCAAGAACAGAATGCTCAGTGTCAGCAATGTCACCATGCGCTACGGCTCGAAGGTGCTCTTTGAAGAAGTCAGCGTCGCTTTTGTACCCGGCCGCCGCTACGGACTGACCGGCCCCAACGGGTCAGGCAAGTCCACGTTTATGAAGATCCTCACCGGCGAACTCGACGCGCAGAAGGGCAACGTCGTACGCCCCCGCAAGTTCGGCGTCCTCAGGCAGGACCAGTTCGCCTTCGACGCCTACCGCGTTATCGATACCGTGATCATGGGCAACAAGCCCCTCTGGGCCGCCTTGGAAGAGCGCGACCGCATCTACGAGAAGCCTGAATTGTCTGACGCGGACGGCATGAGGCTTGGCGAACTTGAAGGCGTCATCGGCGACGAAGACGGCTACACCGCGGAGAGCGACGCCGCTGTGCTGCTCGACGGCCTCGATATTCCCGAGGAACTCCACGACCGGAAGATGGGCGAGATGCAAGGCGGCCAAAAGGTGCGTGTGCTGCTGGCTCAGGCACTCTTCGGCAAGCCCGAGGCCCTGCTGCTGGACGAGCCTACCAACTACCTCGATCTCGATTCGGTGCACTGGCTGCAGGACTTCCTGCAAGGCTACGACGGCACGCTGATCGCGATCTCCCACGACCGCCACTTCCTCAACTCGGTCACCACCCACACGGCCGACATCGACTACGAAACCATCATCACCTATACGGGTGGATACGACGACATGGTGATGGCCAAAACGCAGATTCGCTCCACGCTCGAGTCGCAAAACGCGCAGCGCGATAAGAAGATCGCGCAGCTCAACGACTTCATTGCACGGTTCTCCGCCGGCACGCGTTCCAGTCAGGTCACCAGCCGCCGCAAGGAAGTGGAGCGCCTGCAAACGAACGACCTTGCCCGCTCCAACATCGCGCGTCCCTACATCCGCTTCGACCAGGTGCGCCCCAGCGGCAAGCACGTGCTCGAGTTCAAGCACATCACCAAGATCTACGGCGACCTCAAAGTCATCGACGGCTTCACTGCCAACGTGCTGCGCGGCGAGCGAATCTGCCTGATGGGCCGCAACGGCGCCGGCAAGACCACGCTGCTCAAGAGCCTGCTGGCCAACTATCCCGGACTGGCCGACAAGGAATTCTCGCTGGACTCGGGCGCGGTGTTCTGGGGCCACGAAGCGCAGATCGGCTACTTCCCCCAGGACGTAGGCGCCACCATCGAGCACGGCCTGACGGTGGCCGAGTGGCTGCACCGCTGGAACCCCGCCGCCCACGTTGAAGAAATCCGCGGCATCCTGGGGCAAATGCTCTTCAGCGGCGAAGAAGGCGACAAGCAGACCAAGGCCCTGAGCGGCGGCGAACAAGCGCGCCTTGCATTCTGCAAGTTAATCCTGACCAAGCCCAACCTACTTATCTTCGACGAGCCCACGAACCACCTGGACTTAGAAGCCATCAACGCATTAAATATCGCGTTGCAGCGCTACGAAGGTACGGTGTTGTTAGTAACTCACGACCACGACTTGATCGACGAAGTTGCCACCAGACTCTGGAACTTCAAGGAAGACGGCATAGAAGACTTCCAAGGGCCCTACGCCGAGTGGAAGGGCAAGCATAACTAGGCGGAACTCTGGAAATTTCTGTGCCTTGAAAGGGCGGAGCTGGTAACTCAAGTTTTTACATGCTGCGGAAAAACTCGTTCGGAGGGAGGCGGGGGTTTTGACCAGGGTCTTCCTTGCTGCTTGCCCCTTCCCCTTTCCAGCCGTTGATTGGGCGCGACTTGTGGCGTGTCCCCGAAAGGATAACTTCCGAATCATCCACGGCTCGTTCAGGACTCAAATCACGGATGCATGACGGCTGGATGAGCGCGTTGGCCTCTCAGCGGCAACTGAAGATCGTGTCTCGACAGGTTGGCCGAAAAGCTCAACCTGTGTGTAACCAAAGAGTTCCGCCGCGCGCGGGTTGGCGCCCCGAATCATCCCTTCGGAGTCGGTGATGAAGATAGCGTCAGGAGAAACGTCAAAGAGGTTCTCCAACGCGAAATGTGTGACTTCGGCCTGACCTTGCGCAGCCTCAGCCGGTGCAGCCTGTTCCGGGGAATCAGAAGGGCGCATCGTGGGTTGGCTCCAATGTTACGTTCACCATACTCTGACACGCCCAAGCCTGCAACCGTACCACCGGCTTCGGCGCCATCCTCGCCGAACGATTTGGCAATTCTATTTTGCATTATCGCGCATCCAAGGAATTGTCTTGCCATCGCCTCGACAGGCTGCGGAAAAAGGCATGACAGCCGGCAAATTGGCGCGACTTTCATCAGCCGGGGCTAAAGTCCAATTAATTCTATTGGCTTTATCGGCACGACTGAAGCCGTGCCTTGTTACAAAGCCCCGGAGGTGGAGTTCTTTCCGCAGCCTGTTGAGGCTCCCCCAGTGCGAAAATCCTCCATCGTCCCGCTGTCCATCCTCGTCTGCTCGCTAGTGACCGCAGCGCACAGCCAACAGTTCGTTACCAGTCGCAAGGTCACCCCCGACTCCACGCTGCCCTCCCCAGTGGCACAATTTACGGCGTTGCGGATTTCAACGGCGACGGCCGCCTGGACTTTCTGATCCCCGGTTGGATGATGCTCCAGAACAGCAATGGAACCTTTACGCAGATGGAACTCCCGGCCGGCATTCCCTTCGGCGCCACCGTCGTGGCTGACTTGAACGGCGATGGACACGCCGACATCGTCTCCGCCATTCCCGGGCCGACGAACTTTCATGGAGATCCCCTTGGCCCCGCTACCCTCACCATCGCCCTGGGCAATGGGAATGGGACGTTTCGCGTGCTGGCGCCCGTGAGCCTGTTGGGAACAAATGGTGGGACGGATGTGACCGTCCGGGATCTGAATGGTGACGGCAAGCCCGATATCGTCGCCGTCTCCAGCGATATATATGGCGATGCCACCCTGCAGACCTTCCTGAACAACGGCAACGGCACTTTTCGCGCCGGCCCAACCTACGGCCAAGCCCTGATCGGTGGCACCCTGCTGGCCAAGGGGGACTTCAACGGCGACGGGAAGTCCGACTTGGTGGTCGAAAACAACTTTGAAGTGCAAATCCTGCTGGGCAATGGCGATGGATCCTTTACACCAGGCGCAACCTACAATCTGTTCCCGCTATTTGTCGGCGTGGGCGATCTGAACCGCGACCACCACCAGGACCTGGTCGTTGTTACTTCTCAAAACTCCGAAATCCTGCTGGGCAAGGGGGACGGCACATTCATTCCGAGTGGCACGCTCCCCACCGGGTTCGGCCTTGGCCAGAATGTCAATTATGGAAGCGGTGTCAAACCCACCGGAATCTATGTGAGCGATTTCAACAAGGATGGAATTCCCGATGTGGCTGTGACTTCATCTTCTTCCACAGAGGCCGTGGCCGTTTACTACGGCAAGGGAAATGGCAAGTTCACATCTCCTAATGTGTATAACATCGGAGAGTTTTACAACGGCTACGGCGGTTCATCCGCCTTCGCCGACTTCAACCGGGATGGGCGGATCGACGTCCTGTCGCTTAGTTCGTCAGCCGGGTACACCATCGCCTATGGCGATATGCATGGCGGATTCCAAGCGCCCAAAATCACACTGTCGCCCAATCCTGGCTCCATCGCTTCCGGGGATTTTAATAGGGACGGCATTCAGGATGTCGCGGTCGTCAATGAGCAGCTCTGTTCCACCTGCGGATCGTCGGTCAGCATTTTCCTCGGCAGCAGCAAGGGTTACTTTCTGGCTCCCGCCACCTATCCAATTCAGTCCATTGGCGGTGTAATCGCCCTCGGGGACGTGAACGGCGACGGCAAATTGGACATCGTGGTGTCCCGCACCGGCGGACAGGTCAACTCAATCCCCGGAAGCGCACTGGACCTCGGCACCACGCCCGATGTGACTGTCCTGCTTGGTCGCGGCGATGGCACCATAGAGGCCACTCACAGCTATCATCTGCTGGGGGCCCCGGCCCTCGGCACCATTAGCCGTTCCACTTTCCTGGTGGATGTGAACCACGACGGCAAGCTGGATCTCATTGGTGACTGGGGAGTGGCTCTGGGCAAGGGCAATGGCCAGTTCCAGGCTCCCATTCCCCTGCCCGCGAGCATTCAAGGCATTCAGGATCTTGCGCCTGGAAACTTCAATTCCAGCGGGAATCCAGGTCTTGCCGTGGCGACAGATACCTACGATTCGACGTTCGGGGGATTTACCACCCCCGCCTATGTCTATGTGCTGGACGGCGACGGAAAGGGTTCCTTCAGCATCAAGAACCGTCAGTCGGTCGATGTTCTCGAGAACCTTATCACTGCCGACCTGAATGGCGACGGCCTCTCCGACATTCTGTACACCGGCAACCTGACACAGGGAACTACGGATTACATCAGCCTGGGCGTTGACTTGAGCCAGGGAAACGACGCCTTCTCGACCTCCACATATCTCATTCCATCCTCAAACGTCACTAATGGAATTGTGGCGGCGGATTTCGATCGCGACGGCAAGATGGACGTGGTGCTGTTTGCTGCGTTCCCGAATGGCGGCGATATAGCTTTGCTGCGTGGCGCGGGAAATGGCGCGCTCATCAAGACGCCCCAGTTTTACCAGGGAAATCTGACTTCGGCCACCGTCCTGGACCTGAACGGCGACGGCGCTCCCGATATCGCCGGAACGGACACAATCGGGGTGAGTCGGGTGCTGAACACGGGACGCAAAAACCCGTAATCCCATTTTCGCTTCTTGTTCGCTCTTCTGGTACAATCGCCAGCATGGACTTTCAACTCGTGACTAGCTACAAGCCGAGAGGTGATCAGCCGCGGGCCATTGAAGAACTGATGGACGGTTTGGCGGCCGGGGAGAGGCACCAGGTGCTTTTGGGCGTTACCGG
>PLZC01000464.1 GCA_003151985.1 Acidobacteriaceae bacterium | reverse complement strand
TTCATGACTCTTAACTTGCTCATCGCCGGCACATTTCTTCCAAATCATTCCTGTAACCCACTCGCCCTTGCTATTTGCACCAGAGCCCCGCTTTGTCACCGAGAGCCGGTCATCGAGAGCTGTGGCTGCCTCTTCGAACGAAACCTTGTGTTTCCGAAGGTTCGTCCAAGCTTTGCGAGGGTCCCATCTTACCTTTGGCTCCATGCTGGGTCCCGGCATTGTCTACCCTCACACTCCAACCGGGAACGGGCGCGGGCTCGTCTCTTCCGGCTCTTGGTTCGAGCCGAGCTTCCATCGGTCGAACCGGCCCTGCAGCAGGGTCATCAGCCCCGTGTACCAGAACCCGACGACAAAAAGGATAAGGAAGGGCGCGGTAAAGTAGTTGTGATTCGAGAAGGTGTAGAGGATAGCCGCCATGAACCATGCGCCCAGCAGCATCTCGATCCAGGGGACCAGCACCAGGCGTTTGCGGTATTTGTTGGCCTTGGATCTCTCGCCCTTCTTGGTCACGCTGAACTTGGGCGTGCGAACAAAGGCGCTTTTAATGCCGAAGATGGCCTCCATCACCGCCTTGGTGTTGGTCACCGTCAGACCGATGCCGATGGCCATCAGCATCGGCAGGTAGATCAGCGACTTCATCCAGGTCTTGGGGTAGAGCACGCGCTGGCTCACCGCGTAGAAGACCGCAATCGAGAGCGTGGAAGCCGTAAACAGCGGCACGTCGATCAGCAGCATCTGGAACCAGCCCTGATAGAAGCGGCAGATCATCGAAGGCACAAGCAGCGCGGTCATGATAACCATGAGCGGGTAGGCGATATTGGCGGTCAGGTGGTAAACCGACTCAATCTTGCGCTTGCGCGACATATCCGAGCTGAAGATCTTGGGCAGCAGCTTGATCGAGACTTGGATCAGCCCCTTGGCCCAGCGCGCCTGCTGCGTCTTGAAGGCGCTCATCTCGATCGGCAGTTCGCTAGGGCACTCCACCTCCGGCAGATACTTGAAGCGCCAACCGGCCATCTGGGAGCGATAGCTGAGGTCGGTGTCTTCCGTCAGGGTGTCGTGCTGCCAGCCGCCGCCGTCGCTGATGGCCTGGCGCCGCCACATGCCGGCGGTGCCGTTGAAGTTGAAGAACTCGCCCGTGCGCACGCGGGAGCCGTGCTCGATGACGAAATGGGCGTCAAGCAGGATGGCCTCGATCTTGGTCAGCAGGCTGTAGTCCTTGTTGAGGTGGGTCCAGCGCGTCTGCACCATGCCGATCTCCGGCTCGGCAAAGTGGTGGATCACATTCATCAGCCAATCGTGCGGCGGCACAAAATCGGCGTCGAAGATGGCCACAAACTCGCCCGTGGACACCTTCAAGCCCGCGTCGAGCGCGCCCGCCTTATATCCATATCGATTGGTCCGGTGGATGTACTGGATCGGGTGGCCCAGCGCGGCATAGCGGGCCACGATCCCGGCAGCCACTTCCCGGGTTTCGTCGGTCGAGTCGTCCAGTACCTGGATTTCAAGCTTCTCGCTGGGATACTCCATCGCGCACACCGCTTCGACGAGCCGGTCAGTGACAAACTGCTCGTTGAAGATGGGCAGTTGCACGGTCACCCTGGGCAGTTCGTCAAAGTGCTTCGGCGGGTTGGGATCGTAGTTCTTGCGGTACTTGAAATACTGGTAGCACATCGTATAGCGGTGGATGCCGTACAGGGCCAACACGATCATCACGGCGAAGTAGGGCAGAAGGAGAGCCAGGTCGAACGGATTCCAGCGGTAGAGCCCATGAAAGGTCTTTTCGGCGTCCTGCATGGCCTTCAGATAGTGGCGGAAGCCGGTTTGCGGGGTAAATGCCATATACGCCGCCATCCGAAAGGACAGGCCGCTCAACAGGCTGGCGGCGGGATTCAGAATGGTCACAGACATGGCGAACAGGGCAAGCCTCCTACGTCGGGATAACGGCAATTGTACGTGATGGAGTGGCACAAAGCGGGCTTATCTCTCGTGCAGGACCTCCGGGAATCTCCCCGGCGGTTCGACTCTCAACCCTAGGACAGTTGTTCCATACCATGCGCCAAAATGCTTGCGGTCACCAGTGACCAGATAGTGGGCACGGGACAAAACAGCGGCGGCAAATACGTGCTGGTCCTTGGCCGGCAACGGAGGCGAATTCTCAAGCTGTGGCGCTGCCTGAAATTCGAGCACTCGAACCGACTGGAGGAACCGGGTCAGCCTATCTTGCTGCTCTTCAAGTGGGAGGTTACGTTGGCATTCCACAACGACATAGTTGGAAGTGATCAATTCGACGTGCGGCATACGCCAAATCCGGCCAACTTTACTACCCTCTTTCCAGGCTGCAGAAACCAGAACATTCGCGTCGAGAAAAAGCCTGAAGCGGTTCAAACGGACATGGGTCATGCCGGCCAGCGCACATGGTCGATGGTGTCTGGATTGATCCCCATTGCCTCAACCTCGTTGCGAGCATCGAGGTAATCTTCCTTATCCATCGCATTGTTCAGGAAGAACTCGGCCAATCTCTCGGGGGTGTAAATCTCGACATCGACGGGTTTCGTTGCCGCCGGTCGCATCAGGATGCCGTCCTCCCGCTCCTCAAAGAGCAACGGGCTGCCCTCGTCGAGTTTGTAGCGTCTCCGCATCCTGGCCGGAATCACTACTGTTCCCCGTTTTCCAATCTTGACTGCCTGCATTTCAGAATCTCCGATATTCAGAATATCAGAACCACCAAACGTGGCGTTGCGAGAAGTACTCGTTACACCGTATAAGGCACTCGCACCCCCGGCTCGGCCGGATCGAAGTCGCGCGTGTTGCGTGTGACCAGCAAACAATCGTGCACCTGCGCGGTTGCCCTGATGATCGCATCCGGCAGCTTGATGCGCTGACAGCGGCGCAGTTTTACAGCCTGTTCGGCGGTTGCAGCATCGATCCCCAACAATTCAAAGCGGTCCAGGAATGCACGTGTTGCGCTTGCTGTTTGCGGTGTTGCGCCCACCATCACTTCCATCCAGGTGATGACGCTGATTGCTGGGCGTTGATACCTATCCAATTCCAGACGAGCCGGGGGAAGGCCCTGAAGATAATCGACCAGGATGTTGGTATCTACGACGGCTCTCACCACTCTCCCCGCAATTTCTCTTGATAGGCAAGACCGTCTTCGGGCAGCGGTACGGCGACCTTTTCTCCAGGCAGGCAAGCCACTTGCCCCTTCCAGACGCCGAACGCCTCCTCACACGAAGGCCGGTTTTGCCGGATGAAGGCGTCGATTGCCTGGCGGACCAATTCAGTTCGACTGATCTTTCTCGCCGCGCAGATGGCGCTCAAGTCATTCAATTGCCGATCCGGGATGTCTACAAGAGCACGCATGGGGTCTCCACATCTGATATCAATATCATATATCACATCCGCTCGAATGGGCAACTTTAACCAAATCCCGCCGACCGCATCTAACTCTTCAGTGCCACCGCCATACGCCCTGGCGTACTGTGTTCACACAGTTGGAGATACAACAAGATGTCTACGTTCGATACGATGTCTGCGAAAGATGTTATTTCCACGCCCCCCTCGTCCACGGTTGTGGCATCCACGGTCGTGGCTGCGGCTGGCGGCAGCTTCCTGCTTGAAACCCGCACACCCGCAGAGGTTTTCACCCCGGAAGACCTGAACGAAGAGCAGCGCCAGATTGCCGCGACCGCTGCCCAGTTTGCGCGCGAGGAAATCCTCCCCGCCTCCACGGCAATTGAGGCCAAGACGCCTGGAGCCTTGGCGGGCGTCATGCGCAAGGCCAGCGAGCTTGGGTTGACCTCGGCCGATATTCCCGAAGAGTACGGCGGGATGGGGATGGACAAGACCACCTCAACGGTGATCACCGACCACCTGTCGATGCTGGCAAGCTTTTCCACCGCATTTGGAGCACACACCGGAATCGGTACGCTGCCGCTGGTCTGGTACGGGACCGAAGAACAAAAGCAGCGCTATCTCCCCAAGATCGCCTCAGGCGAGTGGCTTGCGGCATATTCGCTCTCCGAAGCCAGTTCCGGCTCCGACGCCATGAACGTCCGCACTCGCGCCACCCTCTCACCGGACGGCACCCACTACATTCTCAACGGCGAAAAAATGTGGACCACCAACTGCGCCATCGCCGGCCTGTTCACCGTCTTTGCCAAAATCGTTGACCCGGCCTCCGGCACAGAGAAGTTTTCCGCATTCCTCATCGAGCGGGACACCCCGGGTCTGACTGTGGGCGCGGAGGAGCACAAGCTGGGTATTCGCGGTTCTTCCACCTGTCCCCTGGTGCTCGACGGCTGCAAGGTCCCGGCCGGCAACCTGCTGGGCGAGGCCGGCAAGGGCCACCACATTGCATTCAACGTACTCAATGTTGGCCGCTACAAGCTGGGCGTGGCTTGCATTGGCGGCGCTCGGGTTGCCCTGGGTCACATGATCCGCTACTCCAAGGAGCGCAAGGCATTCGGAAAGGCCATCGCGGAATTCGGCCTGATTCAGCAGAAGATTTCCTTCAGCGCCACCCGCCTTTATGCCGCCGAAAGCATGGCCTACCGCACGGTGGGGATGATCGACGCTTCACTGGCCCAGCTTGGGCCGGAGAACGCTCACTCCCCGCGCGAGACCCAGCGCCGCATCGAGGAGTACGCCGTGGAGTGCTCCATTCTCAAGGTCTACGGCTCCGAAATGCTGACGCTGGTGGCCGACGAATTGATCGCCACCATGGGCGGCTACGGCTACGTTGAGGAGTACCCTGCTGAGCGCTTCTATCGCGACGCGCGCATCAATAGAATTTTTGAAGGCACCAACGAAATCAACCGCCTCATCATTACCGGGTGGCTGATGAAGCGGGCCCTCACCGGGCAACTGCCGCTGCTTCCGGCAATCAAGAAGCTGATGGACGAGGTCATGCAGCCGCCCTCCTTCGATTCCGGCTCGGATACGGGTGAGTTGCTGGCGCGCGAAGCGGACCTTTTGGCAGCGACCAAAAAGATCGCACTGTTTGCCGCCGGAGTGGCCAGCCAACGGTTCATGGCGGCCCTCCAGGATCAGCAGGAAGTGATGGCTGACCTGGCCGACATCATCACGCAGGTTTTTGCGCTCGAGTCAGCGCTGCTGCGGGCGCGCAAGCTCGCCCAATCAGGACGCGGCTCAGCCGAGGTTGCCGCCGCCATGACCGGCCTGCTTGCCGACGACACCATTGCCCTGGCTGAGCATCTGGTTCGGCGAGTGCTGGCGGCCTGCGGCGAAGGAGACCTGCTGCGCACGCAACTGGCTATCCTGCGCCGCCTGGCGCGCTTTACACCGGCGGACGCGGTCGGTCTTAGCCGCAAGGTGGCCGGGCAGTGCATCCAGTTGGAGCGCTATCCCCTGTAGCGCGAGGCCGCCCTCGCTCCGGTAGACTGGTAGCGCGATGGAAGTGATAGATAGATTTGGGTGGTTCACGCTGCGTGTGGCATCGGCTTCGGGGATCATGGCTGCGCTGTTCGTGGCTGGCTGTGGAACGCCGGGCGCACCGCAGCCGCCCTCGCTCAACCTTCCTGACCGTGTAGAGGACTTGGCAGCCGTCCGAACGGGCGTCACCGTTTCGCTCACCTGGACGATGCCCAAAAAGAACACCGACAAGCTGCTGCTGAAGGACGATGTGGAAGCGGCGGTTTGCCGCAAGTCCGCTACCGGCAGTTGCGATACGGTAGGCGGCGTGCGCTTGAAGCCCGGGGCCAAAGGAGCGTTCTCTGAGACGCTTTCGTCTGGGTTGGCCTCTGGCTCACCTCGCGCGTTGAGCTATTTTGTCGAGTTGAAGAACCGCAATGGCCGCTCGGCGGGCTTGTCCAATGCCGCCGTTGTGCTGGCTGGCGAAGCGCCACCGCCGGTGGCCAATCTAGCCGCTGAAGTTCGCAAAGACGGAGTGGTCTTGCATTGGAGCCCCGATTCGACGCAAAAGCCAACCGCCGTCCGCTTGCATCGCAAGCTGCTGACCCCGGCGGCCGCCAAGCCCAAGGAAGGTCTGCTCGCGCCTCATCCCGAAGCCATTGAGCAGAGCCTGCTAGTGGACTCTGCGAATGCAGAAGACGCCCAGGCAGCACAAGTGCCCGATCGCACCATAGATCGCGCCCTGGATAAAGACATTCGATTCGGTCAAACCTACGAGTACCGCGCCCAGCGCATTAGCCGTATTCCCTTCGACGGGCAAACGCTGGAACTGGCCGGAGAACTCTCGGCTCCCGTGCGCGTCGAGGCGCTGGATATCTTTCCACCCGCCGTGCCCACCGGCTTGGCCGCGGTGGCTACCTTAGGGGCGCCCGGAACTGAGGCTGCAATCGACCTCAGTTGGCAGCCCGCCCCCGATGCCGATCTGGCAGGCTATGCCGTCTATCGCCGCGAGGGAGATACCGCCTGGCAGCGCGTCTCACCTGCGCAGCCTTTGGTTGCCCCGGCTTTTCACGACACCCAGGTCCAGCCCGGCCGCACATATACTTATGCAGTCAGCGCCACCGACCAGGGCGGGCATGAAAGCGCCCGTTCCGCCGAGGCGCAGGAGACGGTGCCTAGCCAATAGCGTCTCACCGCGCATGGAGACTTTCCCATGAAATATTGCCGCTTCCTGTTTGAAGACCAGGTGCACTATGGCAAAGTCGACGATCGCGCCGGCGAACCGTGGATCGTCGATCTGACCTCCGCGCCGGAAGAGGACTTGGCCTTTCGGCTCGCCCATGGCCGGGCCACATCGTGGAGCTTCGACTTTGAGCCCATGCCGTTGAACGCCGCCGCGCTCCTTCCCCCAGTCACCCCGTCCAAAATCATCTGCGTCGGCCGCAATTATCGCGACCATGCCAAAGAGTTAGGCAACGAAGCACCCGCCGAGCCGCTGCTGTTCTTCAAACCGCCTTCATCCCTGCTGAAGCCCGGCGGCGTTATCCGCATGCCCGCAGCTTCTGCCCGCGTGGACTTTGAAGGCGAGCTGGCCCTGGTCATTGGCCGTCGCGCTTCCAGGCTCCCCCCGGATGCACCCTGGCGAACTTTCATCCGCGGCTACACGCTGGCCAACGACGTGACTGCCCGCGACCTCCAAAAGAAAGACGGCCAATGGACCCGCGCCAAGGGCTTTGACACCTTCTGCCCGGTCGGCCCGCTGGTCAGCGACGAACTCGATCCCGAAGCCGGCCTCAGCATCGAAACCCGCGTCAACGGCGAACTTCGCCAGCACGGCTCAACCCTCGACTTCATCTTTTCCATCCCAGAATTGCTCGCCTACATCACCTCGGCCATTACTCTCGAGCCCGGCGACCTGCTGCTCACGGGCACACCCGCCGGCGTTGGCCCGCTGGGGGCCGGCGACCGCGTGGAGGTGTCGATACCGGGACTCGGGGTCCTCAAAAACACCGTGGAATCAGCAACAAATTGATCTGTGCAACCTCGACCGCCGCAATGAATCTGAAGAGAGGTACACTGTAGCCGAGCGCGCCCTAAGGAATCTCTGAGTAAGTCGATGTTTTGAAAGGGCACGACTTTAGTCGTGCCGCAAACCGATCAAAATGGACGGGGCTTTAGCCCCTGAGGGAATGCCCCCGAATGCAACCGAACTTATCGGAGGCGCCCAAAGCAAAGACGCCCCTTCCCCAGGAGGAAACATGCCCCAGAATCTGCTTGAACAACTGCGCAAATACACCATAGTCGTCGCCGACACCGGCGATTTCGAGGCGATGGAGAAGTTTCGCCCCCAGGACTCAACCACTAATCCCTCGTTGATTGCCACCGCCGCCCAGATGCCGCAATACCAGCCCATCGTGGACAGTGTTTTGCTTGAAGCGCGCAAGGAATTGGGCCCGAAGGCATCCGATACCGACGTGGCCAACTTGGCTTTCAAAGAATTGGCCGTCGCCTTCGGCAAGAAAATTCTCGCCATCGTTCCCGGCCGCGTTTCTACCGAAGTGGATGCCCGCCTCTCTTATGACACCGAGGCCACCCTTGCCCAGGCCCGCGGCATCGTTGCCCAGTATGACAAGGCTGGCATTGGCCGCAACCGGATCCTCGTCAAAATCGCCTCCACATGGGAGGGCATTCGCGCCGCCGAGGTGCTGGAGCAGGAAGGAATCCACTGCAACCTCACGCTGCTCTTCGGCGTGCACCAGGCAATTGCGGCGGCAGACGCCCGCGTCACCCTGGTTTCACCCTTCGTTGGCCGCATCCTGGACTGGTTCAAGAAAGACACCGGCAAGGAGTTTCACGGCGCCAATGACCCCGGCGTGATGTCCGTGACGAAGATCTACAACTACTACAAAAAGTTTGGCTACAAGACTGTGGTGATGGGCGCCAGTTTCCGCAACATCGGAGAGATTACAGAGCTGGCCGGCTGCGATTTGCTGACCATCTCTCCGCAACTGCTCGGGGAGCTCGAAGCGACCCAGGGCGACCTGCCGCGCAAACTCGACCCCGAAGCCGCCAGTTCGATGCCGCTGGAAAAAATCGTGATCAACAAGCAGTCCTTTGAGCGGATGCACGCCGAAGACCGCATGGCCACCGACAAGTTGAAGGAGGGCATCGAAGGCTTCTCCGCGGCTTTGGTCAAGCTGGAAGCCCTGCTCGCCGTCCGCCTCGCTGAGCTCGAGTCCCGCGTCCCAGCGAGCACGTAAAGCGCTGCGAACCCCGAGAGTGCGTCGGATAGCCGAACGCCAGACCCTCCCGCAACAAATTGGCCCGCTGCTCGTGTTGAGCTGCGGGCCGATTTCTTTCTTGACTTGGTTAAGCTTCGTTAAGCCTTGGCCGTAGTGAGCGCGCCCAGATCGGCTGCCAACTTCTCTGTGGAGAAGGCTTCGATCAAATCGCCTTCTTTCAGATCGTTGAAGCCGCCAAGGCCGATGCCGCATTCCATGCCGTTGGTAACCTCGCGGGCGTCGTCTTTGAAGCGTTTGAGGGAACCGACCTTGCCTTTGAAGATCTGTTCCGTGCCGCGCATCACCTTGATCTCCGCGTCGCGCCGGATGACGCCGTCCTGCACCCTGCAGCCGGCAATTGTGCCGACCTTGGGAATGCGGAAGACGTTGATGACTTCCGCGCGGCCCAGGTAGTTCTCCTTGAAGGTGGGGTCCAGCAGTCCCATCATGGCCAGGCGAATCTCATCCTGCAACTCGTAAATGATCGAGTGCAGTCGGATTTCGATGCCTTCCTGCTGTGCCAGTTCGGCAGCCTTGCGTTCCGGCCGCACGTTGAAGCCGATGATGATGGTGTTCGAGGCCGTCGCCAGCAGCACGTCGCTTTCCGTGATGGATCCGACGCCGGAGTGGATGACCTTGATGCGCACCTTCTCGGTAGACATGCGGGTCAGCGAATCGGCCAGCACTTCCACCGATCCGGTGACGTCGCCCTTGATGATCAAGGGCAGGTCTTTGACGCCGGCGGTGCGAATCTGCTCCGCCAATCCTTCCAACGAAACTCTGGAACTCTTGGCGAGTTGGGAGTCGCGCTCCTTCATCTTGCGGTATTGCGCAATGCCCTTGGCCTTGTCGCGATCCGCAACCACAAGGAACGTGTCGCCGGAATCCGGCATGGATTCGAGCCCCAACACTTCGACCGGTGTCGACGGGCCGGCTTCCTCAATCGGCTTCCCGCGATCGTCGAACATGGCGCGGACTTTGCCGAAGGTGTTGCCCACGATGTAGCTGTCGTTGAGGCGCAGGGTTCCATCCTGAACAAGAACGGTGGCCACGGCGCCGCGGCCACGATCGAGCTTGGCTTCGATCACCGAGCCCACAGCTTTGCGTCCCGGTGTAGCCTTGGGCGCGCGGATGTCCGAAACCAGGCAGATCATTTCCAGAAGCTCGTCCAGGTGAATCCGCTTCTTGGCTGAGACCTCTACAAATACGGTGCCTTCGCTGCCTGCCGCCCATTCTTCGGGAATCAGGCCGCGATCGGCCAACTGCTTTTTCACGCGCTCCGGATTGGCTTCAGGCTTGTCGATCTTGTTCACGGCCACAATGATGGGCACACCGGCGGCCTTGGCGTGGTCGATAGCCTCCAGTGTCTGAGGCATCACGCCGTCGTCCGCGGCCACCACAACCACCACAATGTCGGTGACTTTGGCCCCGCGTGCTCTCATGCGCGTAAAGGCCTCGTGGCCCGGCGTATCGAGGAAGACGATCTCTCGCCCGGAAGCCGGTGAGCCTTCCTTGGTGAAGCGAACCTTGTACGCGCCGATATGCTGCGTAATTCCTCCAGCTTCGCCTTCCGCCACGTGCGTTTCGCGGATGGCGTCGAGCAGGGAGGTCTTGCCGTGATCGACGTGACCCATGACGGTGACGACTGGAGAACGCGGAACTTCCAGCTCGCCTGTGTTCTCGGCTTCCAGAACCTCTTCAATGGCCTGGTTGGCGATCTCTTCTTCGTAGCTGATGACGGTGGCGGCGGCGCCGAACTTGGCAGCCACATCCTTCACCATCTCCGCATCGAGAGACTGGTTCACCGTCACGAAGACACCACTCATCAGCAGCGTGGCAATCAGGTCCTTGGCGCGAATATCCAGCTTTTCCGCCAGGTCCTTGACGCTGATTCCCTCGGTGACCGTGATTTCCCTTGTGATAGGCAGCGGTTCCCCGCCATATTGCACCCCGCCATAACGTGGCGGCGGCACAAAGCCCTTCATCGGGCCTTCCTTCGTCTTGGGATATTGCGGACGTCCGCCGCGGCCGCGAGGTGCAGCACGCTGAGGACGAGGAGCTTCCCCGGTCGGCGGTGCACTGCCGGGACGAGGAGGACCACCCGGGCGAGGCGGCCCAAAGCCAGGCCGCGCACCAAAACCGGGGCGTGCGCCAGGCGCACCTGTACCTCCCGGCCCTGCGTATCCGCCCGTCGTAGTGCGGGTGGGATGCTTGGGACGCGGGCCGGTTCCAACCGGGTACTGCCCCGGAGGCCCACCCGGCGTCCGCTGGGGATAAGTCCCCGGGCCGCCGGAAGGCCGGTTGCGATCGAAAATGGGCTTTCCGCGCTGAATGCCGGCCCCCGATGCAGATATCCCGGTGTTGGCGGCTGGGACGGTGGGAGCAACTATTGGCGCCTTGTAAACCGGGCGGGGTCCCGTTTGGGGCATAACCACCCGCCGGGCCGGTAGGGCCGCGGTTGGAGCTGCAGTGTGCGTGTGTCCTGCCTGGCGATGGGCTCCGGCGGCTGCAATCTTGGGTGTCCTCACCTCGACCCCAGCAGGTTCAGCCGCTTCCGGTGAAACTGCAGGCGGCTCAGTTGCAATCTCGGTCGACGCCGCAATCCCAGGCGCCTCAACTTCTTGTATCACTGGCGCTGCCGGCGCAGTCGAAACCGCTGTCACGGCTGGCTCAACCGGTGCGGCTGCGGCCACGGGCTCACGCACAACGGGAGCCTCAGAGGCTGGCGCTGGCGCCACTACCGGCGGCTTGACTGCCACTGGCGGCTCGGCAGGTCGAGTTTGCACCTCGCGGGGCGGTGCCGGAGCGACCGGCGGCTTTACCACAACAACCGTTGGAGGCGGCACAACTGTAACCGCTGGCCGAGATGGCGCAACTGCGCCCGCCGGAGCCTTGGCAATAACCGGTCCAACCGGTGGCCGCGAAGCGATTGCCGGGGGAGCCTGAGGCGGAGCAACAATCGGCGGCGCTTGACGAGGCTGTGGAACGATGCTGCGCTTTTCAGGACGCTGTGGCGTCGCTGGAGGAGGCGCAACTGCCACAACCGGTGGTGCTGGCTTGGCGGGCGTCGCCGGGGCAGGCACTACTTGAGGCCTGCGCGGCAAGCGGCTCTGTCGCGCCGCTTCCTCTTCTTCAAGTTTCTTGGCCAGGATGGCCTTCGCCGCGTCGCCTGGCTTCTGGATATGCGAGAAATCGAACTTGGGCGCTATGCCCTGGGGGGCGCGTGACGCAGAGTTGCTCCCTTGACCCGCAGACCGTGTTCCGCGCTCACGTTGCGCTCTGACCTTGTCGGCCTCATAGTCTTCCAGCGAACTGGAGTGGGTCTTGCCGCCTGCCAGGCCGAGTTCCGCCAGTATGTCAAGAACCTCCCGGCTCTTGATTTCCATCTCGCGCGCGAGATCGTTGNNCGTCGTCCTCTTCAGCCGCCTGCTCGTTCTCAGTCTTGCTTGCTTCAATCTCTTCTGCTTCGTCCGCTCGTGGAACGTTCTCGACTGCCAGCTCAGCCGCGGTCAGGCCCTCTGTTTCTGCCTCCGCTTCAGCCGATGCTTCTACGCTGGTTTCGTCGGACAAGCCGTCTTCCGCTTCTGCGGCAAGAACACTTTCAGCTTCTTCCAGAACCTCGGAGGCGTTCTCCAACTCAGCTTCCGCGGTGTCCAAAGCCGCCAGCGGGGTCTCCACTTCAGACTCGCCATCGTTCTCCGCGGGAACATGCCCCTCTTCGCCCTCTTCAAAGTGGCNNTCTTCTCCAGCGTCTTTTCGCCGATTCCCGGAATCTCCTCGAGCTGCTCGGGCGTCATGTCCGCCAACGCCTCTACGGTCGTAATTCCCGCCGTAACCAGTTTCTGGATAATGCTTTCGCCCAGTTCGCTCACTTGTTCAATCGGTGTCGAAGGTCCGCCGGAGAGAGCCTGCATCTGCTGCTCTACCTCCTGGCGCTTTTCCTCTTCGCTCTTGATGTCGATTCTCCAAGTGAGAAGCTTGGCCGCGAGGCGCACGTTCTGCCCCTTCTT
>PLZC01000093.1:7604-17444 GCA_003151985.1 Acidobacteriaceae bacterium | reverse complement strand
TGTCCCGGCTGTCGAATTCCCGCCAACCACGCCGTCAATGCTGTAGGTGAGTGAGTGACCATCGGGAACAGTCGAGAGTTGCGCCTGGAATATCTGCACTGATCCGGCAACCACCGCTGCGGAGGTGGGGTAAACTCCCAGTGTGCCGGAGGCCGGGCTGGCGGTTACTTTAACGCTGGTGGAGACCGTAGCATGGGGGCTCGAGACTTCAGTAGCCGTTACCGTGCAGGTACCCGCGGTGGATGGAGCATTGTAAAGGCCGGAGGTGATGGCGATTGTGCCGCATGATGCCGACCAGGAAACATTGGCAGTTGCAGAGAACTGCAGGGCTTCATTGACCACCACGGTCGGGTTCATCGGCCGAATTGAAAATGCGGAGGCGGTGGCACTCGACCCTGAGAGAGCTACGCTCTTGGTGCCGGCTGAAGTCGTGAATGCAAGAGTGGCAGTGAAGCTTCCGGCCGCAGTGGGCTTGAAGACGAGACTCGCCGAGCAACTTGCCGCAGCGGCCAGGCTGGCGCCGCAAGTCTTGGTTGAGATAGCGAAAACCGCCGCGTTTGTGCCTGAAATGGCAACACTGCTGATAGTGATGGCCGCAGTTGTGCCGTTGCTCAGGGTGGCCGACTGCGCTGGACTCGTAGCCCCGGGCGCAGTGCTTCCGAACGATAGGGTCGTGGGACTTGCGCTGACGGTGCCTCCGGTGGTGCCGGTGCCAGTGCCCGACAGCGCAACAGTTTGCGGGCTGTTGCTTGCTGTGTCAGTGAAGTTGAGGGTCGCCGTGCGCGTTCCGGTCGTTGTCGGCGAGAAGACAATGGTCGCGGTACAACTGGCAGACGCGGCGAGGGTTGTGCCGCAGGTCTTGCTGGATATTTTGTAATCGCCGGGGTTGGCCCCGGAGAGCGTCACGCTGCCGATGGTGATGGCGGTTGTGGCGCTATTGGTCAAGGTGGCTGCCTTCGGAGAGCCTCCCGCCCCAACCGCAACCGATACCCAGCTAATGGCCGACGGGGCGGCAGCGGCGGTGCCTGTTGAGGCGCCCGTGCCGGTTCCCGATAGCGCAACCGTCTGCGGGCTACCCGTTCCCGTGTCAGTGAAACCGAGGGTCGCACTGCGCGCTCCGGCCACGGTGGGCCCAAAGACGATGTTCGCGGTGCAACTGGCGGCAGCGGCAAGACTGGTCCCGCAAGTTTTGCTGAATATTGTGAAATCGCCGGGGTTGGCGCCGGAGATCGCAATGCTGCTAATGGTCATGGCGGCCGTACCATTATTTGTCAGCGTCGCCACTTTTTGAGCGCCCTTGCCCCCAACCGCCACCGAGGCCCATGCGAGGCTGGTGGGCGAAATCACAGTTGCGGTCAGATAATTACAACCAACTCCCTGGACCACGCACACCGCCATACACACCTTCAGGGCTAACGGGCCAACTCTATGCGGTCTCCTTGTGGGGCGAGGTGCCAGAGAGTTCTTGACGGCGATGATAGTGGAAGAGGTGACGGCTGTGACCGGGGCCGGCAGCCGGCGAATTGGGTGAGAAGTAGCTTGCATTTAGGCGTCCTCGCAATGAAATCGGCCGGGGCTTCGACATCGATCAAAATGACCTGTCAAAACCGGAGAAATGGAACAATGAATGGTTTACGATTTCCAGTTTGCCGGGCATCGAACAGCCCAGGAGCATCGGTATCCTGCAACGAAATCGCACTCAGTCTTACTGTGTTACTGCAAGCCGTACGAAACGATCTTGTTCCCCACGCCCATGTATACGTGCCCATTGACGACGGTCGGCGGCACCCACCGAATCGCGGTACCCAGACTGGGGCTGGCATAAAGCACCCTACTTACATCAGATGCGTCATTTGCATGAAGAGTACTGGTTGCCGAATCGAGAGTCCAAACGATGCCATTCGTATTGTCATTTGAGGAAACAACCGGATCCGATCCCGGCCATAAATAAGTGTAGGTCCCTTTGGAAACCGGAGTTGCGCTGAGCTTGCCGCTGCTGGGATCGAGCGTGAACATCTTCAGAACATCGTGGTTTGGCGCGAAATAAACATTCTGCTGCCACATGGCGGGCGAGTTATAGCAAGGCTGGCCCGAATCACGGAAGCTGCCGGTGTTCCCCAATTGGCCGTCAAGCCGCTGGACGATGTTATCGCTGGTAGTGCCACGATGGCCCAGATTATCCCGATTCAGCACATAGATGGGCGTAGGTTTGCCGCAGGCAATCAATTCATGGGCAAACGTTCCTGTTTGATTTGGAACAACAATGACGCTGCCGGAGCCCAGATCCACATCGCTCGCGTTCAGGGCGACGTAATTGTAGGGAGTGAAGTAGTCCAAGGGCTGCAAGGCGGGGCTCAGTTTTACGATGCTTTCGCCGTAGTTATTCGTGCTGACAGTACCATTGCCTGTCGAGACATAGATATTCCCGTCGCTATCGGCCGTAGGCGATGCGCCCGACATCCAGATACCTGCCTCGCTGCCAGTAGGAGTTGGATTGAAAACCGCGGTTTGTGCAAGCGTGGCAGCATCAAATGCAAACAGCAGGCCGTGGTATGGCGTGCGATCCTCGATTGATCCAAAGCCCACGTAGACGTTGTTGTTGACGATAATCAGGCCGGGGCGCTGGAACTTATAGAGCGGGGGCAAATTCGGATCGGAGATCAAGACCGGGCCGCCGAACATCTCCTTGCCGGTAACGAGGTTCAGCGCGTGAAGCCTATGCGGGAAATACGTCGCATTGTTTTCCGATGTCTCTGCGACCACATAAATCGCCAATTGGTCGACATCGATGGCTGGCGTGCCCAAGATCCCGGTTTGGGTCGAGATCTTTGTGCTGGTTCCCGCAACTGCGGTAACTCCGGTGGAGAGAAAGCTGGTCCTCCATAACTCGGTGCCGGCGTCGGCGTCGAACGCGTAGACACTGTCGTTGTTCGTGGTGACGTAGACGACGTTACGCGCCTTGCCGGCAACGGCGATGCCGTTCAAATAGAGCGGTTGCCCCCAGATGGTGCCGTCGAGAGCCGTGCTCCACTTCAGTCCGAATTTGCCGGAACTTACGCTGGCGGGAGTAAGGACCAATTCGTCGCTCTGAACGCCGGTCCCGGAGAGCGTGTTCTTCCGGGTTAAGTAGTTGACTTGCGTAATGACCGCAGCGGCAGTGGCGGTGTTGGTGGAGTTCGCGGTGGCTACGGCCTTGATTGCGCACGTGCCCACGGCTGTGGGTGCGGTGAACAGACCACTGGTGCTAATGGTGCCGCAGGAGGTTGACCAGGTCACCGCCTGGTTGGCCGTGAATTGCGTTTGACCGATGGCATGCATCGCAATGGTCGAAGGGGTAATGGTGACCTGACCTGCAGCGGCGGTGATGGTAGCCGTTGTGGATGCGCTGCCGCTGCTTCCGGTTGCCGTGACTGTGCAGGAGCCCGTGGTTGCAGGAGCCGTGTAGAGGCCGGTAGTGCTGCCGATGGTTCCGCATGTTGCTGTCCAGGTGGCCGTGGCGTTCGCCGTGAAGTGTACGGTGCCGTTGACGGCGACTGTGGGATTCAGCGGCGAAATCGTAATTCCAGTCGCAGCAATCCCCAATCCTGAGAGCGCAACGGTCTGCGGGCTGTTGGTTGCCGTGTCGGTGAAGTTGAGAGTTGCGGTGCGGGTTCCAGTCGTGGTAGGCGAGAAGACAACAGTCGCGGTGCAAGTGGCGGAGGCGGCGAGGCTTGTACCGCAAGTTTTGCTGGATATCTTGTAGTCACCGGGGTTGGCTCCCGAAAGAGTGACGCCGCTGATGGTAATGGCTGTCGCGCCATTCGTCAGGGTAGCCGCTTTGGGAGCGCCCCCCTTCCCAACCGCAACAGATACCCAGCTAATGGTCGATGGCGTCGCAGATGCGGTGCCCGCCGAGCCCGCCGTACCGGTTCCCGAAAGCGCAACT
This sequence comes from Acidobacteriaceae bacterium, assembly GCA_003151985.1. Lineage (GTDB taxonomy): Bacteria > Acidobacteriota > Terriglobia > Terriglobales > Acidobacteriaceae > Telmatobacter. Next base: position 13,519 of record PLZC01000093.1, on the reverse strand, counting down.
ATTTGAGGGCTCCCGGTTCCCGTGTCTGTAAAGTTAAGGGTCGCAGTGCGGGTACCAGTCGTTGTCGGCGCGAAGACGATGGTTGCGGTACAACTTGCCGAGGCGGCCAGACTTGTCCCGCAGGTCTTGCTGGAAATCTGGTAGTCGCCCGGGTTGGCCCCGGTAAGCGTGATGCCGCTGATAGTGATCGTAGCGGTGCCGTTATTCGTCAAGGTGGCCGCCTTCGGAGCACCTCCTTTCCCAACCGCAACAGACACCCAACTTATGCTGGTGGGTGAAACAGTCGCCGCCAGGCAACTGACTCCGGAGAGCGCACACAAGGCAAGACCCGTTGTTTCTGCCAAGGCCGCTATCGACCTTGGTTTCAGCATGCTCATCCAAGTGCGTGTTGATCTCGCGAAAATGCGAGATTTGAAAAGCTGAACCAAGGCAGAAAATACAACATGACTAACTTTCAAAGAGTTTTTCACAAGCCGCCCCTTAGGTCGTCCATTCCGTGCTATTGAATGAAGAACGAAACTCCATGAGTGCAGAGACCGACGACGGGGGTGCATGGACCCACCTACGCGCCTGTGGCATAAAGATATCCCAGAGTCAAAATTGACTTACGTTGAGAAGTTACCCGCGCATCCCCCCAAGCAATCGCCGATTCACTGCGCGGGCTTGAGGATAGCGCGATTCTCACTTGGTTTCGAAACTTGTCAAGATGCAATCAAGAAGCAGAGGAAGCGAACTAACTGAGCGAGTCTGAAATAAGAAGGCGCTCAATTGCATGGCAGGAATCTGCGTCTTTGCGCATTTCTGCTTGATTACCGCGATGAGATGCATGCCCCCCGGCTCGCTTTGGTATAAGATGCTGGTTTAGGTGAGTCAGGTTGCAATTTCTCTCAAAAAATTCCCAGGAGCTGTAATCGCTGCGCAGGTTATTTGACACTTCCATGACCTCTTAGTTTGCCAAACCAACCCCATAAGCTCGTAAATTATTGTAAAAAGTCAAAGTTAAACTCGGCCATAAGATCTGTAAGTAAAAAAAGTTGACCATGAATCTGAAGGGCAGTTATCAGAGGTATTTCCTTATTTTGGTAGCGCTACCGGGAATCGNNCCTAACCCCTAGACGATAGCGCCTTTATAATCAATTACTTAAGTAGAAAACGAAGGTCGAAATACTGCTAGTGGATCTGCTAGTGTGCCAGCTTTCCGCTCAGTTCAATACCGAATGCCCGCCTTCTGCCTACATTAGAGATGCTGATCAGAGTTTTGTGGTAAGCTGAATAGTATCAATAATTTGCGAAGACTTTGCGCAACAGAGAGCTTCTCCGTTCTGATCAAGTTTAGTATCGCTGATTCGCGCGAAAATGGCAATCCGTTGCCAGATTTGTAGTCTCGGTGGAGGAGGTTAGGTTCCTATCCTTAAAGGATAATTTGGCAGCTATGGATCCGTCTAAACCGAGGTCGGTCATGCACCTGGAACCCCAGATTCCTGCTTTGATTCAGCCCCCATTTGACGCTCGATTACCTCATCGAGATTTTGCGTAAGCCGAGGGTCGGGTGTGGCGTTGTCTCATTGTTAAGAATGCCGGCAGACTCCGAGGATGACTCTTTCCCCTTGGACTGTCTCCCGGCTCATCGGAGGATGTTTCCTGACCAGTCCAGGACTGAGTGTGCTGCCGGCACTTGCGACGACTTGTATCAATGATTCAACTCCGCGAGGCGGGGCGGATAACCTCACTGATCTTCCTCTGATCGGCTTAGGAAAATCAATCTAACTTGAAGGGCTAAGGAAAGCACCCCTGTTTTTGAGATTCATATTTACCCCGAATCCGTCCACGTAGCTAATCCACTGCCGCCTCCCGTGCTTAAAAGTCCCTCTCGTGTCTTCTCCTCCATGTGGGCCCTGAGGACCTGATCGGCGAACTGGGATTGGACGGGAGTTCGTATTCTGGCTATACTTCTGCTCCGACAAAAGATTCCACAAAACAGCAGCCGCAGACCCGGATCAAGACAAGGTAGCTTCTCACGCTCTGGTCCACGCCCTTGGCCACATGGAGGCTCAATGACAAGCATCTCCCGCCGGTACCTCTTGAAGGCAGGTATCGCAACATCTGCTTCGATCGCATTTCCATTTTCGAGCAGTTCACGCCTGGAAGGGGAAAGCCGGACCTCACCGGTCAGTGCCGACTCAAGGTTTCAGCAGGTACTCGATCTGAGCGGGAGTTGGCGCTTCAGAAGAGACGACAACAAGCAAGGCATGAACCAGGGCTGGTTCAGAAATTTACTGCCTGCAAACGGTACCGGGCCGTCTGAAATCGCATTGCCTGGAACAACCGATCAGGCGAGAGCTGGAATTGCGAATCCAGAATCCCCAAGCCTGAGCGGACTTTACCGGCCGAACCTTTACACGGGGCCGGCATGGTACCAGCGCGAGATCGAAATCCCCCTTCAATGGAAAGGCAAGTCTGTCACCCTATTCATGGAGAGGGCGCATTGGGTCACACACGCATGGCTCGATGGAACGGCGCTCGGCACACAGGAAAGTCTCATAGCTCCGCACGTATACGATCTTGGAACTCTGCTTTCTCCAGGGAAGCACCAGTTGACGATCTGTGTAGACAATACCCTTCTTTTTGACCTGGGGAGATTTGTCTCCATATATTATGAGGGAACACAAACCAACTGGAATGGTGTCATTGGCCGGATTGAATTGGAAGCTCATGACCCCGTATCTCTGAAAAAGATCCAGACATATCCCGACGTGAATCGCAAGTCAGTTAGAGTCAAGCTCAGGGTAGGCAACAGTTCGAGGTCCCACGCGACCGGTAACATCAGCTTATCGGCAACTAACTCATCCGGCCATCCAGCCGGCTCCGATGTCATGGTTCCATTCGCCTTCCCAAGCGAGGAGATAGTATTGGACGCCCTCGTTCCATTGGGTCCCGAGATACAACTATGGGACGAGTTCGCTCCAAACCTTTATACCTTGCACGCGACGCTCAGCACGATGGGCAAGCCCGCCTGTCATGATGAACAATCCGTGACCTTCGGAATGCGGGAACTGAGTACCAGGGGAACGCAGTTTACGATGAACGGGCGTCCTCTTATGTTGCGCGGAACACTGGAATGCGCCATCTTCCCGTTGACGGCGTTTCCGCCAACCGACCTCGACTCGTGGAGGCGCATTTACCAGATTGAAAAGTCTTACGGGTTCAACTTCATTCGTTTTCACTCTTGGACTCCGCCCGAAGCGGCATTCACAGCAGCCGATTTGGAAGGAGTGCTGGTCCAAACCGAGGGCCCGCAAGCAAACGTCCCCACGGGTGAGGATCATGCTCGCGACGAGTTTGTGGAACGAGAGTTGATACGCGTGGTCGATACGTATGGAAACCATCCTTCATTCGCACTGATGACGATTGGCAACGAATATGGCGGCAGTGAAGACGTTATTACCCATTGGGTAGACAGGCTGATCAATGCCGATAGCCGCCACCTGTATTCTTCCGCTTCAGCAAACACCTTGAAGTCCGCGAACCGCCAATTCACAGAAGATGCCCACTTGCGCGGCGTACACGGACCCGGTACCGACTTCGATTACACAGCACCCATGGCCAAAGAGGATCGGCCACTGATCGGCCACGAGATAGGGCAATGGACCTTTTACCCGAATCTCGATGAGATAGGGAAGTACACTGGCGTCTTAAAGGCAAAAAACTTTGACCTTGTCCGGGACGATCTTGCGAAGAAAGGAATGCTCGATCAGGCTCAACGATTCCTGGAATCTACGGGTAAGCATGCCATTCTCCTGTACAAGGACGAAATCGAATGCATGCTTCGGACCCGCGGGTATGCAGGCTTTTCGCTCCTCGATTTGCATGATTATCCGGGCCAGGGCACAGCTTTGATTGGATTGCTCGATCCTTTCTGGGATTCGAAAGGCCTGATTACCCCGGAGGAGCACAAGCGCTATGCCGGGGCTATCGTTCCCTTGCTTCGCTTCCCAAAGCGAACTTACAACGCCGGCGAGGTATTTGAGGCTACCGCGGAGTTAGCCAACTTCGGTCCCGCCGATATTCGTGAGACGCTGGGAACTTGGCTTATAACCGATCAAGCCGGTGCGGAAGTAGCGTCTGGGGTGTTATCACAAGTAGCCGCTCCGACGGGAACAGTAACGCAACTCGGAAGATTGAAAGCGACTCTGGCAAGAGCTTTCACCCCGGCGAAGTTGACGGTCAACCTTTCACTTAGAGACACTCCTTATTCAAACAGTTGGAATATTTGGGTCTATCCCTCCGTGCCTGCCGCTCTCCCAGGAGACGGCATGTTCGTCAGTAACGCATGGGGAAGCGAAGTCAAGAATGCACTGGCACGAGGGAAGAAAGTGATTCTATTCCCATCCGGCCTGCGAAAGGAGAATACTCTCAAAGGCTCGTTCAAGCCGGTGTTCTGGAGTCCTATCTGGTTCAAACTCGATCCCGCTACGATGGGCATTCTCGTCAATCCCGGCCACCCTCTCTTCTGGAAATTCCCAACCGACATGCATAGTGACTGGCAATGGAATTCGCTCATCGAGAGTTCGCAGTCAGTCATTTTGAATGAGACTCCTGTCAATTACCGACCCATCGTCCAGGTTGTGGATAACTTTGCGCGCAATCACAAGCTTGGAAATGTCTTTGAAGCGAGAGTCGGAACAGGCAGGCTTCTTGTTTGCACACTCTGTCTCAATCAACAAGAGCACGACAAGCAAACTCCTGAGCAGAGACAGTTTCTGAGTGGGCTTTATGCTTATGCCGCATCGGATACCTTTGCTCCAACGCAAGAGCTAGGTCTGGATGTGCTGGATCGAATTCTTGCAACCAGCGCGTAAGCTGCAACGGGGAGCAAAGGAATCACTAAGAAGGCGGGAGGGGGCGCACGAAGTCGCTTCTTGAATGTATGCGTCAGACCAAGCCAATGGTTGACGGACTTGGGTGGCAATCCGTGCGGTCATTGCGCGAAGAGCAGCGCCGTCATGCCGCCATCCACGACGATCTCTGTCCCAGTGATGAAGCCAGCCTGCTGACTGCCGAGAAATGCAACCATCTCGGCGATGTCACGAGGCGTTCCAAATCGTCCGAGCGGATGAAACTTCAGAAACTCCGACCGGGCGCGCACGGGATCGGGGCATGAATCGAAGTATGCCTGGACCAGCGGCGTATCGATCGTGCCGGGACTAACAGCATTCACGCGCACTCCTTTGGGGGCGAACTCAATGGCCATGGCGCGAGTTAACGCGACAATGCCTGCTTTGGAAGCGGCGTAAGAAGCGAACCCGCCAACCGTCGCCTGAGCATGGACGGAACAGATGTTTACGATGGCGCCACGTTGCTGAGCCAGGAAGGGAAAAGCCGCCTTCGAACACAAGAAGGCTCCTTTCAGATTCACATTGAGAACTGTGTCCCATTCTTCAACCTCGAGATCCTCAACGGGTTTTATGATTTGGCGGGCAGCGCAGTTAACCAGCAGGTCGAGACGCTCACCGTGGCGGAGCGCCTCATTGACCATGAACTCGGCCCCTTCCCTTGTGCTGATATCAGAGACGGCGATTTCGCTACGAAATCCCTTCTCAGTCAATATCTTCTTCGACGAATCAGCGGCCTCGGCGCGGACGTCGTTGAGCAGGACGAAGGCTCCCTCTTCAGCGAGGAATTCGGCGATGCCCCGTCCTATTCCTGAGCCGGCGCCGGTTACGGCCGCGACTCTGCCGGTGTATCTCATGGCGCTTTCCTTTCTTGTTACGACCCGGACCCCAAGGGAATGATGAGAACAGCCAGCAGAATCAATGCCAGCCCGCCCCAGAGAAGCATTTTCGCATTACCGGGCGCATCGCGCCACTCTCCCTTGCCGAGTCCGCAGAGGACTCCGGCGCCGATGGAGAGGGTGA